>JAPVWO010000120.1 GCA_027493375.1 Candidatus Multivorans thiocomprendens
CGGTCTGCTTGGACGGCCAGGGCGAAGACGGCGATATCGAGGCAAGCAGTCTTGCCTGACGCGGTGGGCAGAGCAATCACTTCGGGCCATCCGCTCGCTCCTTGGCCAACCGAAGCCCATTCCGGCTCGGCTCCTTGCGAGTCAGAAACAAGTCTCACGCCAATGACCCGGTGAGCCAACGCCGTCTGCCAGGCGAAGGGCGGCCTGTCGTTGCCCCAGCAGGCTTGGAAGAACGCTGGGAAGTCTGCGGCGTTCAAGGGCAATACAAGACTCCTTCCGAGTCTGGGCGGAAGGGCGGACGCCTAGTGTCGGGGAGTGGTTGAGCTCGCAGGGTGCGGTGGCAGTCTTGACTTGGCTGCGGGGGCCTCGACTTGAACCTGTCGAACTGAAGGCTATCCGGTGTTAGGCGCACTTAGTCCCCCGACAGCCAGTCACCGACCATCACCCCCAGCGCGACCGACGCCGCCAGGCAGACCGGACAGGCCTCGGCGATGCCGCCGCACGGCGGCGGAGACCGTCGCGCCGGCGGAGGCGCCGGCCGACGCGGCTCCGATACGAAAAGCGCAACCACGGACCACACGACCGCCAAGGTCAGGAGGGCCCAACCCCACCCGGCGGAGATCCCCACGACCACGAAGATCACGACGGCGATCGCCGCCGCCCATCCTTCCCAGAAGATTCGAGTCATGTCCGGTCTCCCTTCCGGCCGTCGGGAACCGCTCCCGATGTGCAAGCCTCTTGACGCTCAACCCACAAGCTAGCGCCCCGCAGTCTCAGAACCTGACACTCGAAACGAAGGATCTTCGAGCACCGCGGATCAGCGGTACTGCTCCGCCGCCTTCTCCAGCCTCTCTCGCACCAACGCCGCCAACTCCGGCGGCTCCACCACCTCGACGTCCGGCCCGTAGCGGAGAACCTCGCCGAGGAGCTCGTCAACCTCCGAGTAGGGAACGGTCAGTTCAAGCCGGCCGTCCGGCAGGCGGCGGCTGGTCTGCCTGCCGTGCCAGCGTTCATCCGCGACCCAGCGGGCTCGTTCCGGCTGGAACCGAAGGCGCGCCACACCTTGAACCGGACCGCTGAACAGGCCGTAGCCGGCCCCGAAGACCTCGATCAGGTCCTCGGGCGCGACATGGCGGGCGGCTGCGGAGAGAACCTCCGCGGACGACATCCGATCCAGCGCAAACGTCCGCAGGCCTCGCCGATCCTCGTCCCAGCAGTCGAGGTACCGCTGGTCGCGGTAGTAGACGAGCCGCTGGGGCGAGGTGGTGCGTCTGGCGGTCTCGCCGGTCGAGCGCGCTTCGTAGGTGAAGGCGAGTTGGCGTCGCTCGACGACGGCCGAAGCCGCGGTCTCGAACCCGCGCGCCGGGACGGGATGGCGGCGCGAGTCGAACACCCGGTGCAACGCGACGATTCGCTCCATACGGTTCAAGTGCCTTCCTCCCTCTCGACGGGACTCCCCGGCCCCCGCGCCGGTACGATAATCTCCGCACGCGGGCGAGCCACCATGCCGCGCAAGATACGGCAGCTACTCGATGACCTGCGATCGGCGGGATTCGTGGAGGTCAAGTCCGGAGGAAAGGGCTCTCACCGGAAACTCATGCATCCCGACTTCCCGGGCGCGGTCACGGTGAGCGGGCAGGCAAGGTGACGACGCGAAGCCGTACCAGGAGAAGCAGGTCCGACGCGCCGTCGAGGAGGTGAACAAGTGAGACCGAGCGACCGCTACCACAAGTGGATCGAATGGAGCGATCGGGATGACGCCTACGTGGGACGTTGCCCGGACGTCATAACCGGGATTCACGGATCGGACCCCGTACGCCTCTATGACGAGCTTTGCACCGTCGTCGATGAGGTGCTCACGGAACTGGAGCGATCCGAGCGGACTCTCCCCAAACCGCTGACTCGCCCCATGCGAGAGGTTGCCTGACTCGCCGGAACCCGAGGGCAACTGAGGGGGAGGCCCTCTCCCTCCCTCGGGGCGCCGATGCCGGTGGCATCGTCAGCTCACGCGCTGGGCCGCCAATGGCCGCGTCGTGCAGCTCCGGCGCGGGCTGTACGCGCTTGCACCGCCCTGGAGAAAGCACCTGCCGCATCCCTTCCTCACGGCCAATCGTCTGGTCCCCGGCTCCTACGTGAGCGGCCTGTCCGCGCTGGCCTTCGCGGGTGCGATTCCCGAGTATGTGCCGGAGGTCACAAGCGTCGCACGCGGCCGCTCGCATAGCCGCCGGACTCCGCTGGGCCGGTTCTCCTTCCGTCACATCAAGCCGGCTCTGCACTTCGGCTACCGGCACGTGGAGCTCGGCAACGACCAGAGCGCCTTCGTCGCGAGGCCGGAGAAGGCCCTCCTCGATCTCGTTCACCAACGTCCGGGCGGCGACCGCCAGGAGCACCTGCGAGAGCTGCGCCTGAACTTCGACGCTCTGGATCTGGATGCGCTGGACGAGGCGGCCAGAGTCCATGGCGCGCCGAAACTCCAACGGGCGGCCACCGTCGTTCGCCGACTCGCCGAAGGCGCGGGCGACTACGCGCCCCCGTGAAGGATCATCTCAGGAGTCTGGTCCGCGACCGGCAGCCGCTGCAGGCCAGGAACGTGGCGCGTGAGTATCTTCAGGCCCGCATTCTCGCCGCACTGCAGCGGGCCGGCGCCATGACTTCGATCGCATTCTGCGGCGGGACCTGTCTCCGGTTCCTGTACAACCTGCCGCGCTACTCCGAAGATCTCGACTTCACGCTGGACGGCGCCCGGGCGCACTACGATCTGCGAAGGTATCTCCGCGCCGTCCGAACCGCGCTGGCAAGCGAGGGCTACGAGGTCCTACTGCGCCTACGCGACGACCGCGCGGTGCACGGGGCGTTCGTGCGTTTCCCCGGCGTCCTCCACGAAATCGGTCTGTCGCCGCATCCGTCGGAAGCGCTCGCGGTCAGGATCGAGGTGGACACGAGACCGCCCACAGGCGCCGCCACCGAGACGACCCTCGTGCGGAAGCACGAGACGCTTCGACTGTTCCACCACGACCGTGCATCGCTGCTCGCCGGCAAGCTGCACGCCATCCTTCAGCGCCCCTACGCCAAGGGGCGCGACGTCCACGATCTGATCTGGTACCTCAGCGATCCCGAATGGCCGGCGCCCAACCTGTCGCTGCTGAGCGCGGCACTGGAACAGACGGCCTGGTCGGGCGAAGCAATGACGCCAGCCACCTGGCGGGCGGCCGTCGCGAAACGAATGGAGGCATTGGACTGGCCGCGCATCGTCGACGATGTCGCGCCGTTCCTGGAGAGAAGCGCCGACCTGGATCTGCTCACAAGAAACCATGTGATGGGCCTGCTCGGTACCAAGAGCTAAGCTCCGCGCGCGGCCGGCTCCGTGCAAGCTACCGCCGGCGCAGCCACCACAGGAGCAACAGCGCGAGCACCGGCACGCCGGCGGCGACACCGCCCCACCACCGCTCGGGCCTGGCCCCGGTCCGCGGCGCCTCCGGGGACTCGCTTTCCGTCACTTCCATCCGGTAGCCCTCGACCGGGAGCGGCGGCGCCGTTTCGAGTTGCTCCCGCTCGGCCTCCATCCGCTGTTCGTTGGCTTCCGCGAAGGCATCGGCCTCGGCCGCCGCGCGCTCGATGTCCATGGCGATCGCCGACTCCATCGCGGCGCGGAAAGCCTGCAGCAGGGGTGCCGGAACGTTCAGGACCGCGCCCTGCTCGATCACGTAGCGCAGCAGCCGCGGATTGGCGCAGGTATGACCCGAGCAGGCCGCGCCGTGTTCGGCGACGCTGCCGGCGTACTCGGTCAGGAGCCGGCGCAGGGTCTCCTCGCCGGCTTCCCAGTAGCCCTTGCGAATCGTCTCGACCATGCGGCCGGTGATGTCCTGGTAGGCGAACGGCGAGTTCTCCTCGAAGAACTCCCTCATTCCGAGTTCATGCCTGTCCTCGACGTAGACCTCGAACGACTCCCGCCACATCCGGTCGTCGACGGTCTCGGTGACGACGGCGTCCCAGCCCCAGAGGTACTCGACGAACGCGCGCATCTCGCCGGCCCCCGCGTAGCCCTCCTTCTGCATGCCCTCGATCCAGGTCGGGTTCACGTATCGGGAGCGGAACTCGGCGCCGAGAAACCGGTCGATCCCCGTCATCTCGGGGCTGCCCGGGTCGCGGGTGTTCGTGACGACGAGCTCCGGGCTCTCTCCGTCGATGCTCCGCACCGCCGCCGCCAGGCCGCCCGCGTACATGAAGAAGTCGTCGTTGTCGAGGGCGCCGTAGAGCGACGTCGAGCTGCTGTGGACGACCTTCTCGACCCCGGACAGGGTGAGCCTGAACACGTCCTCCATCGGCTCGCCCCAGAAGCCGTTGCCGTAGCCGTGCCCCATCTTCGAGATGTACTCGTCGGCCAGCGCGACATCCGAGTCCCAGCTTCCGCTCGCCGCCGCGATCCGCGACGTGTTCAGGTTGAACCTCCCGGGCGGTTCGTCGAAGATGCGGACGCCGGCCCGGCGATCCGCTTCCTCCTCGCCGTAGCCGCGCTCGACCAGGGCGGCCCGGGTCGCCAGGTAGTGACGCCGCACGTAGTTCTCCGCCTCGTCGAGCGCCTTGACGCGCTGCACCGCCTGGTCGATCAGGCGGGTCACGTTGTTGAACATGCCTTCGGCCGCCGACGAGATCACGATGTCGACGCGCGGCCGGCCGAGCCGGCGCGACGGAATCACCTCGACGTCGACGACGTCGCCGCGGACATTCCAGACCGGCCGCGTCCCGAGCAGGTGAAAGACCTGGGATTCGATGACCCCCTCGTGCCGGAGGGTCTCGGCGCCCCAGATCACGAACGAGACCTTCTCGGGATAGCGCCCGTGCTCTTCGACGTGACTCGCCAACATCTCGTCCGCCAGCTTGACCCCGAGGTCCCAGGCCGCCGGCTTGGGCACCTTGTCCGGATCGATGCCGTGGAGGTTCTTGCCGGTGGGGTACGCGTCCGGCTTGCGGATCGGCTCGCCGCCGCCGCCAGACGGCACGTAAGCGCCGCCGAGGCCCCGCACCAGGTTGGCCAGCTCCCGCGGCGCGGACTCGACGATCCGTTGCTCCATGTCCTCGGCGAGCACGGACGCGGCGTCCGGCAGCAGGCTGCGATCGACCGCGACCACCGCCTCCACGGTGCTCCGTCGCATTTCCGGCTCAGGCAACCGCCCGAAGGCGTGGAGCCCGTAGGGAATGTGCTCGGACCGCAGATCGGTCATGTAGTCCTCGATCTCGTGGAGCGCCTCGTGCTCGATCACGCCTGAGTCCCCGAGCTCGAGCTGCAGATCCTTGAGGATGCCGAGCGCCTCGAAACGCTCCCGGATCTGATCCGCGTACGCTTCGGCCAGGGTCTCGTTCTTGTGGACGTTCTGGTGGTAGTCGTCCACCACTTCGCCCAGGGCGGCCAGCTCCGGCAGCAGCCGGCTCTGGACGAAGGGCGGCGCCATGTGATCGACCACGGTCGCCATGCCGCGCCGGCGCGCGACCAGGCCCTCGCCCACGACGTCGACGTTGTAGATGTAGAGATCGGGCAGGTCCCCCAGCAGGGCGTCCGGGGCGTCGGCGGCGCTCAAGCCCATCGCCTTGCCGTCGAGCCACTCCAGCGTGCCGTGCGTGCCGACGTGAACGACGGCGTCGGCGCCAAAGCCGCCTCCATCCTCCGGCTCGCGCAGCCAGAGATAGGCGGCCGCGTACTGGTGGTGAGGCGCCAGGTCGTCGGCGTGGTAGAGCCGGGTCAGGTCCTCGCCCCAACCCCGCGCCGGCTGCGGCAGCAGGGCGACGTTGCCGAAGCGAATGACGGGCACCACGAGTTCCCGCTCGACGCCGCGGATGCGCGGTCCGGCAGCCATGACTTCCGCCGCTTCCGGCGGCCCCCAGTCCGCCACCATCTTCGCCCGGAGTTCCGGAGCGAGTGCGTCCAGCCAGCGGCGGTACAGGTCCATGCCGATACGGACGGCGCCGCCGCCGTCGAGCATCCGGTCGAGCTCTCCCGGCGCGTAGCTCCCCACGTTCCGGGCGCCGTCGAGCATCTTCTCCAGCAGCGCATCGGCGGAAAGGTCGATCTCGCCGCCGCCAAAGTCGCCAACGTCGTAGCCCTCCTCCCGCAGGCGCTCCAGGACGTTCGCCAGCGATTCGGCGACATTGAGGTAGCTGGCGCCGATGTCGGCCTTGCCGGGCGGATAGTTGTAGTACAGCAGCGCCAGCCTCTTCCCGGCGTTCGGTTTCGCGGCCAGAGCCGCGTAGCGCAGCGCACGGCGCACGGCCATCGCTACTCGGGAGGGGATCGGCCGGCGAGCGACGATCGTGAGCCCGGTGTCCGGATCGGCGATCCGCTCCTGGCTGCCGACCACGGTGGGCGCCACCAGGCCCGCGAGCTCCGGCGACACGACCTGGAACGTTCCCTCGAACAGGGACAGACCCATCTCAGACTCGCGCCACTCCTGCTCCCCGCGACCGTAGAGGGAGATCAGGCTGAGCACCGGAACGTCGAGTCTGGCCAGCGACAAACCGGCGTCGGGGCCCGCGAACCGGAACAGGAAGGCCATGGCGACGTCGACCCTCGCTTCGCCGCTGTCGTCGAGCAGGAGTGCCTCGAAAGCCTGACCGGCCGGATAGCCGAACACGGGCACCGCTTCGGCGCCCTGCCGCTCGATCTCGGCAACCACGGCGTCGACCAGGCCGGTGTTCCCCGAGTCGAAGTCGGCGCCGTAGAAGCCCACCGCGATCCGCGGCGCGCCCGGCCGCTTCCCGCCGGCGCGCGCGCTCCAGTCGTCGAACTCCCGCCAGGTCGCGAAGACCCGGCCGCGGGGCTCGCCCGGGTAGTAGTACCCCGCCTCCAGGTTCGGCTGCGGTTCGCCGGGCGCCAGACCGTCGACGCCGGCCGCCGAGAGGACGTACTCGAGCAGTCCGAGCTGGTTGGCGAAACCGGAGTACTCCCAGTAGGCGCGGGCCCGCCGGTCCCAGGTCACCCCGAGCGGCTCGTAGTGGTCGCGCCCCAGGAGCCCCTCGCCCACCCCGAAGACGGTTCCGCGCCGCACCGCCTGGCCGATCAGGTCGATGCCGTGGGTCGCGTCGAACCGCTCGATCGTGTGCTGGTCGTGCACGCTCAGCACGAGCGCGTCCGCGTCGACGAAAGACCGGGGATCGACCTCGTCGAACAGCGATTCGGTGAGCAGGGTGAGTTCCACCCGGCCGCGCAAGTCGGGGTGCTCGGCAAGAAGGTCCTTCCACGCCGCCGCGACCGCGGGCAGGTTGGTGTCGGCGCAGAGGTACGAGAGGCGAACGTCCGGCAGTTGCTGCTGCGCCGCCAGCGGCACAGCCAGAAAGGCCGCGCCAGTCAGAATGCCCGCGGCACGGACCCGGCTCGATCGCCTAGTCAGGCACATAGACGATCTGACCGTCCGCCAGACGGTAGGCGGTGCCGAGGCGCTCTCCGTCCCCGCCCAGCGTCTCGCCCGTCAGTTCGTAGGCCTCGATCTCCGTGCCGCGCTTGACGATGATCTCGCGCACGCCGTCCTCGTTCGTCTTGACCAGCGTGACCTCACTGTTCGGGTCGATCAGATCGCCGATCCGGTAGACCGAGAACAGCGCGATCATCAGCCCGACGATGAAGACGACCGAAACGTCGAAGATGTTGACCACGCCGGCGAGCGGATCGTCCTCCTCGATCGGCGCGTTCGGAGGCGGGAGCTTCAGAAACCGGGCCATCGCGGGCTCATTCTTCCACTGCGTCGAGTTCGGCGTTCATCCGTTCCGCCAGAAACCGCAGTTCCAGCACCGTCTCGGCGACCCAGCCGCGACGGGCGACGAGCACGGCGAAAGCGGCCGTGCCGGTGGCGAGGCCGATGACCGTGGTCGTGAAGGCGACCACCATCTGACTGGCCATCGCCTCCAGGTCGCCGGCGGTCAGCGATGCGAGGGCCGCGCCCATCGGGATCAGCGTACCGAGCAGTCCCAGGCTGGGGCCCACCCGCACCAGCAGCCGCGAGCCGTTCAGGCGCCGCTCGACGGTCGCCTCGTGCTCGAGCAAGACCCGCTCCAGGCCGCCGTGGCGGAAACCCGGATCGCCGAGCCGCCCGGTCACCGCGCCTACCAGGCTGAGCAGAGTCGCCGGGAGCTGCTCCAGCCGTCCCGCGTCGGCGGAGAGCACCGGACCCTGGTCGAGCCAGCGGTCGAGGTCGAATCCGCGGCGCTCGCGCCGCCTGGCGAGGTACTCGGCCACGCAGCCGCCGGCCAGGAAGAACGCGGAGAGGACGCAGACCCAGAGGAGAACGATGACCGGCAACCTGAGAACCTGGCTCAGCGCGAACAGGCCGTTCTCAAGCGTTCCGAGGAGATTCACCGGCGCCTCCGTCCGACCACGGCCGGCGCCCTTCTCCGCCGCGCCGCGACGAAGCCGCCGGCGACGGCCGCCGCGGCGGCGGCAACCAGCGCCCAGGCCGCAGGCTTCGCGACGGTCGAGGGATCCCGCAGCGACCCGGTGTTGAGCGCCGCCGCCGCCTGCCAGCCGACGACGAGCTCAGGCAGGAACGCGACCGCCAGCCCAAGCGCCACGACCAGCAGGAGTCCCTCCTCCCGGAGCCGAGGCGGCGCGAACACCGGTCTGACCGCGCTCAACCAGACCGCCACCGCCGGCATCGCGGCGGCCACCGGCACCGTGATCCAGACCGGCAAGCCCAGGACCTCCAGGTAGCGGCCCCACAGAGCCGCCGCCGCGCCGGAGGCGAAGGAGGCGACGTAGAGCGGCGGACGTCCGAGCAGGGCAGCCAGGGCGATGGCCGTGGAGGTCACGCCGACGGCCATCGGGTAGGCGCCGCCGATCCCGGAGGCGACCGGCCAGGCGACAAGGAACCCGGCCGCGGGGAAGAACCAGATCCTGCGTCGCGGCACGGCGCCTCGCGGAACTCCCGCGGCGCCGAACACGGCAGCGCCAAGAACGCTGAGCAGCCCGAGCACATGGACGGTCAAGGTCATGACGGCGAAACCCCGTCACGGCCGAAGCGGCTCGACCGGGACGGGGTCCCATTCTCGCCGAAGCGAGGGCGGTTGGCGAAAGATCAGCGGCCGCTGACCGTGCCCTCGCTCCCGTCGCTGTCCGCGTTCCGACGCTGCTGCTGGCGAAGCTGGCGGAACAGCTTGCCCTGCTCCTCCTCGCTCAGCGAGTCCCAGTCGACGTCGAAACGCTCCTTGATCAGCTTCCTGAAGTCCTCCCGGTTGAACCGCTGCTGATTCAGGAAGCCGGTGTTGGAGGGGTTGTAGCCGGGCTCGGCATCGGCGTAGGAGACGAAGCCGAACATCATCTCGGCCGTGGTCGGACCGCCGTAGACGACGGTAGCGGTCGGATCGGGATTCGACGGGTTGTCCGCCGAGTTGTCCCACGCCATCGTCAGCTCGATCTCGGTCCCCGCCGGGATCTTCTTGCCGCCCGCCGGGTACTTGTAGTGAGTCTGCCAGTTGAAGTCGTACCGGGGCACGTCGAGCAGAACCTCCTCGGTGCCGTCCGGGTACTTCGCCAGGTAGTGGGCCGACTTGCCACGCAGGTGCATGTGCGGCGTGTAGCCGAGCAGAAGCGCGTCGCGGTCGAACTTCGCCGTCGTCCTGGCGACGTAGTTCGAGTCGCCGGGCGGAATCTCGAAGTCGAACTTGCCCATCGACTTGCTCTGCATCACATGGTCCGGCTTGTAGTCCTTGGGATAGAACCGCAGCGCCACCGAGGAACGGTCCCAGGTGCCGGTGCCCGGCCCCGGTTCCTTGTGGTAGTGCATGTTCCAGCGGATCGTGGCGCCCGGCTTGACCAGGGTGCCGAAGCCGTCGTGGTGAACCGTCGGGTCGTTGCCCGGAGCGATGCCGCCGAAGGGACGCGCGATGATGTGATGCACGACCGGGCCGCCCGGACGGAACTCGACCGCCTTGATCCAGCGCGGCTCGGGCAGCATCTCCTCCGTGATCACGGTCTCGAAGTTGACGTACTGATCCCGGACGTCATCCTCAACGAAGAAGTCCTGGCCCATGTCCATGACCAGATCCGGCTCGCCGATCGTCCAGCCGTCACTGCGCTCCCAGACCCTGGCCGCCGGTGCGTCGGCAGCGTTGCCCATCGGCGCCCCGCCCCTGGCCCAGGCGATCAGGGTGGCCCGCTGCTCTGCCGTCAGCGAGCGCTCGTTCTCGAACACGCCGTGGTGCCGCGGCGCGGCGTGCCACGGCGGCATCAGGCCGGACTCGACCTGGCGGGCGATCGAGCGCGCCCAGGGCCGCGTCTCCTGGTAGCTGGTGAACGCCATCGGCGCCACCATGCCGCCCAGGTTCGCGCCGTTCGGACGGTGGCAGACCTGGCACTTCTGCTCCAGCACCGTCTGCACGTCGCCGTAGTAGGTGGGCGTGTCCTGGGGAACGTCGTTGTTGTTCGCCGCCGCGAGCGGAGCGGCGAGCGCGAGGATCATCAGCAAAGCGAGCGCCTGCTTCATGGATCGGGTCTCCTCGGTTCGGGTTCTGGTGAGTACTAGTTGCAACACCGTACCACATCTCGATTGCCGAGCCGCGCCCATGTCACGAGCTCTGCCGGACTCCACGGCGCCAGCCCGAACCGCATGGGAAGCGCTGACCGCCGACTAGACTCCATCCGGCATGGGCACTACGGGCCAAGCCGCGGCCGGAACAGAAGCGGCTCGCCCAACGACCGGGGAACCGACCGCCCCGACGCCGGCCTTCGACATCCCGGCCTGCTACGTCGACGGCTACAGGGCTGCCCGGGCGCTGGATCCGGACCTGGCGGAGCGCTACATCCGCTACACGACTCAGGGCGACCCCCTGGCCGACCACGCGGTCGAACAACTGGCCGCGATCGTCGAACCCCAGCACGTTCACCGCACGATCTCCAGAACCGTCGACCAACACCACGATCCACCGAAGGACACGCCCGAGGCTCTCCGGGAACTCATCGAGTCCTCGGCCGTCGTCCCCGACTGGTTCGATTCCGAGATCGCCATGAAGGCCACCAAAGCCTTCCTCCGCAACTCGGACATGGTCCTCGGAGGACTCGTGGGCGGCGCCATCGTCGAGGGTTTCTCCACCCTGATCAGCAAATCGTTCCGCATCCGCAGCCGGATCATCCTGAACGGCGTCCGCCGGCTCAAGCAGAACACCCTGCAGTTGACCGAGCAGTTCATGCCGGGCGGTCTGGAGCCCGGCGGCGACGCATGGAAACTGAGCCTGCGCATCCGCCTGGTGCATGCCCAGGCGAGGATGCTGCTCAAGCAGTCGGAAGAATGGGACACGCCGGAACACGGGATGCCGCTCAGCGCGGCGCACATGTTGCTGGGCGCGGCCGCCTTCTCAGGCCGCCTGATGCATCATGTCGCGCGCCTGGGTGGAGACTTCAGCCTGGAGGAGAAGGATGCCTACGTCCACGTGTGGAGATACACGGGACTCGTCATGGGGATACCCGAAACCATCATGTTCCATGACCAAGACTCGGCGTGCCGCGTCTTCGAGATCGCGGCGACGTGCGAGCCGCCCCCGGACAAAGACGCGATCATCATGGCCAACAGCATCATCAACAGCGCACCCATTCTGCTCGGATTCAGGGAGACGAAGGAACGCCGCGAGATGGCGGCGTTCATCTACCAGGTGTCGCGGGAGCTGATCGGCAACGACCTGGCGGACTCCTTCCGATTCCCGAAGTCGAGGTTCGTCAAGCAGGTACCCCTGCTGTTCCTGAGGAACAGAGCGGAGAAGGCGGCCCTGAAGGTGTTCCCCCGACTGTTCGCGAACCGGTTGAGAAAGCGGTTCGACGCGCTGCTGGACGCTTCGGATCTAGGCGAGATCGAGCACTCGTACGCGCTGCCGACCACCCTCCACGACGAGGATTCGCGCGACTGGTAGCTCGACGGCGCGGCTTAGCCTTAGCCGGCGCCACCGGCGGCAGGTCGACCCGCGTCCAGGTCGGCGTGCAAGGCGCCGACGAGCGCGGCCACTTCGGAACGCGTCAGTTTCGACCCCGGGCCCCGCTCCTCGACTCGGGCAAGGGTGGCCCAGGCGAGGCGAACAGGAAGCGCGGTGAACCCCAGGTAGCCGCGGGGCGCCCCGGCACGCTGCAGGTGAGCCACGTACTCTCCGGCCACTTCAAGGTCCGCGCGGGCCAGCTCGAAAGCGAGCGTCCGGTCCCGGCCGTCTCGAATGAACGACCTGCCCTCGTCCTCGTCCGCCGCCGCATCCTTGAGGATGTTGACGAGTTGCAGCGCCTCGCCGAACGCCGCCGCGCGGCGCCGGAGCGCTTCCGCCACCTGTTCCAGCGGCGCGCCAAGCAGGAACAGCTCGGTCAGCATCTCGCCGACGATGCCGGCAACGACGTAGCAGTAGTCCCGGAGCTCCGGGATGCCCCTGAGGCGGAGTTCGCCGTCGCGGTCGGCACGCCGCACGATGTGCGCCATGCCCACACAGGTGCGGCGAACGTGACGACCGACCACCGACCGGGCCGGCGGATCGAGAGCGAGATACGCCGAAAGCACGTCATCCGTCGCCTCGAGCAGCTCCAGGTAGCCTTCGTGAGGCGAAGGCGGCTCGGCGAGCCAAGACCTGACCAGGGCTTCCGTCCCGCAGCCTGCCGTCTCGTCCGTGTCGTTCAGCAGGTCCGCGAACCGGAACAGCGCCTCGACCCGCTGCTCCCGGCTCCAGACCGCCGCGTCCTCGAGCGTGTCGGCGATCCGCAGCAGGAGGTAGCCCAGGGTCACCTGATCCCGCGTCGCGCCCTCGAGTTGGGGAATCGAAAGCGCGAAGGTTCTGCTCGTCTTGACCAGAAGATCTTCGAGGTCCGCCATCAGCAGGCGCACGAGTCTACCGGTGCCGGGAGCAAGGCGCCCAGCCGTTGGTGCGTGGTATCGTGCCGCCTGTTCCTGCCAGCGGAGCCACGCCCGAGCGCCTCATGAACTCCAATGCGATTGCCCCGCTCTCGCTAGTTATCGCTGCATTCCTGTACCTCGGCTGCTCACTGGCGCCGCCGCCGGAACTGCCCGATCCGGCGCCGGAGATGCCGGCAAACTTCGAGGAGGCTCCCGCAGCCGTCGGCGGCGGCGCCCACGAGCCGCTCCAGTGGTGGAAGGCGTTTGCCGATCCGGCGCTCGACCGGATCGTCGACTCCGTGCTCGACTCGAATCTGGACATGGCCGCCGCGGTCGCCCGCGTGGAGCAGGCCAGGGAACGGGCCCGGATCGCCAGGGCCGCGATTCGGCCGGTCGTTGCGGCCGGCGCGGGGATCAACGACCTGACGAATCCCACCAACACGGGCTTCGGGGCCCAGATTCAGGAACTCGGGTTGGAACGGCTCGCCCCCGGCTTCACGCTGCCGGACCGGCTCGCGATCACGACCTGGTCCCTGAGCGCCGACTTCTCCTACGAGATGGACTTCTGGGGACGCGCCAGCAGCTCCGCGCTCGCCGCCGGCGCCGAGTACCTCGCCTCGGAGTCCGACTACCAGACCGCGAGGATCGGAATCCTCGCGGAGACGATCGGCGCCTACTTCGAGATCGTCGACTTCCACAGGCGAATCGCGATCAGCCGCGGGATGGTCGATGTCCTCATGGAGCGCGAGGACGTCGCCTCCACCCGCTACGACCGCGGCCTCGCCGACTCCTCTCTCCTCTACCGCATACGCCAGGACCTGCGGAACACCCAGGCCGTCCAGCCCCAGCTCGAGAACGGGCTGGCGAACGCGGAGGGGCGTCTCGCCGTTCTCCTGGGCGGCTATCGGGACGATCTGGCGGAACTGCTGCCCGAAGCGCTTGCGCCCGAGACCGCGGCCGATCCCGTTCCGCCGGGGATCCCGGCCGACCTGCTCATGCAGCGGCCGGACGTCAGGGCGGCGAGACACCGGCTCGAAGCGGCCCGCTTCCAGGTCGACGCCCGGCGCGCCGAGCTCCTTCCGACGCTCTCGTTCTCCGGCTCGATCGGTCTTCAGAGTTCCAAGGTCGACAGCCTGTTCAAGGTGGACCAGTGGTTCACCAACTTGGCGTCCAACCTGCTCGCGCCGATCTTTCAGGGCGGCCGGCTGCACAGCAACGTAGCGCTGGCGGAGGCCCGGTTCGGCGAGCTCGCGGCGACCTACGGCCGCACCGTTCTGACCGCCGTCAACGAGGTCGAAACGGCTCTGGCCGTGCACGGGAACGAGGGCCGGCGCCATGCCCTGCTCGCCTCCCGCCTGGAAGAGGCCCGGGCGACAGAGAAGCTCCGCTCTCAGAGATACGAAGCGGGTATCGGAGGCTACGCCGACTTCCTCGACGCGCTGCTCACCCGCCTGAACGTCGAATCCGCCCTGGCCGGCGCCGAGCGCGACCTCGCGCTCTCCCGGCTGACCGTCCACCGCGCCCTGGGCGGCGCCTGGACGCCCGAGGATTCCGTGAACGAAGCACCGGCGGCTCAGGCGCCGCCACAACCGCCACCGCAAACGGAGTAGGACCGGCAGATGAGTCGAGTAACCGGCTTTCTCGTTGCCGGCGCGATACTGGTCGGGGCCACGGGTCTTGCCGTGTTCATGGTCTCCCAGCGGCCCGAACCGGAACGCGTACCTCCACCCTCCCAGGTTCCCTTCGCGATCACCGCCCCGGCGCAGGCCGGAGAGGGCGCGATTCCCGTGTTCGGGGCCGGGACGGTGCGGCCCCGGGCGGAGATCGACATCGCCGCCGAGGTGAGCGGCAAGGTGGTCTGGGTCGACCCTGCCTTCCAGAGCGGCGGACGGGTGCGCGAGGGGCAGGTGCTCTTTCGCATCGACGATGTCGACTACCGGCGCCAAGTGGAGAAGGCGCGAGCCAATGTCGCGCTCCAGAGGGTTGAAGTCCTCAAGGCAAGGGAAGAAGCGCAGGTCGCCCGAAAGCAGTACGAGCAGTTCAAGGAACGCCAGGCGGAAAGCGGAGAGGCTTCCGAAGCGAGTCCGCTCGCGCTCTGGCAGCCTCAGCTCGAGGCCGCCGAGGCCGCCCTCGCCAGGGACGGCGCCACCCTTGCCGAGACCGAGTTGAACCTCGCGCGAACGGCGATCAAGGCGCCCTTCTCCGGCGTCGTGCGGACCGAGTCGGTCGACGTGGGGCAGTTCGTGGCCGCGGGCCGGGGAGTGGCGCGGCTCTACGCGTCCGACGCCGTCGAAGTCGTCGTCCCGCTCTCCGACCGGGAAGCGGCCCTCGTTCCCGGCCTGTGGGATCTGCGGGCCGGCGACGGGAATCGGGACGTGGGGGTTCACGTCGTGGCGGACTACGGCGGCCGGCGCTACCGCTGGGACGGATACGTTGACCGGGTCGAAGGAGCGCTGGACGAGCAGACCCGCACCCTGGACGTGATCGTGCGGGTCCCGGAGCCCTACCGCAGCGGCGCGGGGGAAGGCGATGATCGCGAACGCGGCGACGCGGACCCCGGCGCCGGCGGACCGCCACTGCTGGTCGGCAAGTTCGTCGACGTGGAACTCGAGGGGATCGCGCCGGACGCCTGGTTCAGGATCAGGCGGCCGGCGCTCAGAACCGGCAACGAAGTCTGGGTGGTGCACACCGAGAAGGTGACGATCGTGCCGGTCACGGTCTTGCAGCGGAAGGACGACGAGGTGTACGTCACCGGCGCTATCGAGGCGGGCGATGCCGCCATCGTGGGCGGGCTGCAGGTCGCCACCGAAGGCATGGCGGTGCGAAGCGGCGCCGCCGGAGCTCCCTGAGCCCAGATCCCCGCAGATGAGTCGACGAACCGGCTGGGCCATCGGCGGCCTGATCCTGATCGGAGCCCTCGCCGCCGCCGCCGCGATGGTGCTGCTGAGGCCCGAGCCGGCCTCCAGGCCTCCGCCTTCCCTGGTCCCCTTCGCGCTGACGGCGCCCGTGGAGGCGGGCGAAGGCGCCATCCCGGTCTACGCCGCCGGCACGGTGAGGCCGCGGGCGGAGATCGACGTCACCGCGGAGGTCAGCGGCAAGGTCGTCTGGGTCGATCCGGCCTTCCAGAGCAGCGGACGCGTTCGCGAGGGACAACCGCTGTTCCGCATCGAGGACACGGACTACCGCAACAGGGTGCAGCAGGCGCGAGCCAACGTCGCGTTGCAGCGCGTCGAGGTGTTGAAGGTGGAGGAGGAGGCGACCGTGGCGCGCTCCCAGTACGAGCGGTTCCGGGAGCGCCAAGACGGCGAAACGAACTCCGGCGCTCCGAGTCCGCTGGCCCTGTGGGAGCCTCAGCTTCAGGCTGCCCGAAGGGCCCTGGAGCGGGACGACGCCGTCCTCGGGGAAGCGGCGCTGAACCTGGCGCGTACCGAGATCCGCGCCCCGTTCGACGGCATCGTGCGCTCCGAATCAGTGGATGTCGGTCAGTACGTCGCTGCCGGCCAGAGCGTGGGGCGCCTCTACGCGTCCGGCTCGGTCGAGGTCGTGGTCCCTCTCTCCGATGACGCCGCCGCCCTGCTACCCGGTCTTTGGGATCTGCGGGCCGGCGAGGCGGACACCCGGATCGCGGCGCGCGTCATCGCCGAGTACGGCGATCGGAGCTACGCGTGGGACGGCTACCTGGATCGGGGCGCGGTCACCCTGGACGAACAGACCCGCACGATCGACGTGATCGTCCGTGTTCCGAGGCCCTTCTCGAGCGGCTCGCCGGTCGACGGCGGGCTCGACCCCGGCACGGCTCCACCCCTGCTGGTCGGCAAGTTCGTGGACGTGGAGCTCCAGGGTCTCGCCCCGGAGCAGTACTTCAAAGTGCCGGACTCGGCGCTCAGGACCGGCGACGAGATCTGGGCGGTCCGGGACGGCAAGGTGACCATCGTGCCGGTGCAGATCCTGCAGCGTTCCGACAACGTCGTGTACGTCACCGGAGCGCTCGAAATGGACCAACCGGTCGTCACCGGCGGCGTCCGGCTCGCCACCGAGGGCATGGCGGTGCAGACGGCGGCAGGAGGCTCGTGACACCTCGCACGCTTGCATGGAACAGGCCTTTCCTATGCGTCAGCGCGGCGCGGACGCCGCGACTCGACTGCTAGCATGCCGGACTCCATGAGAGTCCCGTCGGCTTACTCGGACTCGTACCAGCGGGCACGGCCCTCCGATCCGGAGGGTGTGGACAACTACATCCGCCACACGACGATCGGCGACCCCGAACTCGACCCGGTCCTCGAGGAGCTCTCCGATCTGCCGCCAGCGGATCTGCACCGTTACATTCGCGCCATCATCGAGTGGGAGGGCGAGACCTTGTGCACCGCGCCTCGGGCTCTCCGCGACTTCTTCGACACCCTCGAAGAACCGTCTTGGCTGAGTTGGGACGGCCTGGAGCCGGGGATTCGCACGTTCTACAAGAACGCGGATCTCATGCTGGGCGCGTTCGTCACCGGCGTGCTGGTCGAAGGCTTCTCGACCTTGATCGCCAAGTCCTTCAGCATCACGGGAAGGGTGAACTACACCACCAGGCGCCTCAAGCAGAACAACCGCCAGTTGCTGGACATCTTCTTCCCGAGAGGCCTGTACCGGAACGGCGAGGGCTGGAAGCTGTCAGTCCGTGTCCGCTTCGTGCACGGGCGGATGAGAAGCTTGCTCGCGAGATCCCCGGACTGGGACCACGAGGCCTGGGGCACTCCGTTGAGCGCCGCGCACCTGGGCTATGCGATCTCCGTGTTCTCGAAGCGCCTGCTCGACTATTCGACGCTCCTGGGCGCCAGATTCTCGGAGGAAGAACGCAGGGGCGTCATGGACGTCTGGCGCTACTCCGGCTTCCTCATGGGCATTCCGGAGGGCATCCTGTACTCCTCCGCCAAGGAGGCCGAGCAGGTGTACGAGGTGGCCTACCTCTGCGAGCCGCCACCGAGCGACGAGTCGGGACACCTGGCGAACACTCTGATCCAGTCGATACCCTCCGTTGCGCAGATCAAGGACACAGCCGAAAAGAAGAAGATCGTGAAACTGGCGTACCGCCTTTCGCGAGCGCTCATCGGCAACGAACTCGCCGACGGCTTCGGGTACCCGAAGCGACGACCCTGGCACGTCGGAACGCTCGCACTGTTCCGGGCCAGACAACGCCTGCTGCGGCGCTGGTCCGGCGCCGAGACGCTCCGGGCCAACAACATCACCCAGCTCCTGCAGATCTCGGTGTACGACGAGGGCGGCCTCAGCTACAGGATGCCCGACCACGTCAAGGCCGAGGAACAGAACCCCTGGTGAAGTGGATTCCAATGGAATCCCCGCTGGTAGCGCAGTTCCCCGGCGGGGTCAGGCTACGTCCACCCGGTGCTCCGCCACGCCGGCGCCGGTGATGATGCGAAGCCGGTCCTGAAGCCTGACGTGCAGCATCGCCAGTGCCGGAACGACCAGCATGAGCAGCGGCGTGGCGATCAGGATGCCGAAGCCGAGCGCCGCGGCCAGCGGAACCAGATGCACGGTCGCGGGATCCGTCTCGAAGACGAGCGGAGCTACGCCGACGAACGTGGTCACCGAGGTCAGGAGGATCGATCGGACGCGGGCCTTGGCGCCGGCGATGATCGCCTCCTGCGCCCCGAGGCCGGCGCCTCTCTTCTCGTTGATGAAGGTGACCATCACGAGCGAGTCGTTCACGACGACTCCGGTGCAGCCGACCAGGCCCTGCACCGACATGAAGCCGAAACTGAGGCCCAGCAGCAGATGGCCCACGACGGCGCCGACCAGACCCAGCGGAATGGCGGCCATGATGATGAGCGGCTGGGACCAGGATCCGAAGGGGATGGCGATCAGGGCGAAGATGATGATGAACACGACCAGCATCGAGCCCGACAGCGCGCCGATGATCTCTCTCTGCTGCCTCTGCTCGCCGCCGACTCCGTAGCCGAAGCCGGAGTGCTCGGCCGCGAGCGGGGCCAGGATGTCCCGCTCCAGAGCGGGCGTGATCAACTGGCCGGTCACGACATCCGGGTCCACGTTCGCCGTGACCGTCACCACGCGCCGGCCGTCGACCTTGTGAATCGCGGTGGAGGATCGGACGAACTCGGCGGAAGCGACGTGCTTCAACGGCACCTCCGATCCGCCGGGCGTGCGCACGACGAACCGCTCGAGGTCCGCGATCGAACTTCGCTCCCGCTCCGGCAGCCGGAGATACACCCGCATGTCCTCGCGGCCGCGCAGCACCCTGAGGGCCTCGGAGCCGAAGAAGGCCGATCGCGTCTGGCGCGCCAGGTCCTCCAGCGTCAATCCCAGCGTGCGGGCCGGCGGCTTGAGTTCCAGTTGAATCTCCCTGAATCCGTCGTCCTGATTGGTGCGGATATCGAACACGCCGTCGACCTTCTGCAGCTCCTCCACGAACTCCTGAGCGATGGCCTCCAGTTCGACGGGGTCGGGATGCGAGAGTTCCAGGTACACGGGCGGTGGTAGTTCGAGCGCCCCCGACGAGAAGACGAGGTGCCTCAGCCCCTGTACCGTGCCGGTCTCTTCCCGCCACAGGCGCTCGAACTCGCTGGCCGGAACCGCGGCGTCCTCCGGAAGCGCGAACTGGACCGCGCCGACGTGGCTGCGCGGAACCGACGCCCGGTCGCCGCGAAGCGGATTGAAGAGCTCCGCGGGCTCGCCGACGGTGATGGCGCTGTTCCACTCGTCCGCGCTGGCGCTGCCTGGATGCTCGCTCGCCAGCCGCTCCGCCACCCGGCGCCCCGTCTCCTCCACCAGTTCCCCGACCGCCGCGGTCCGGTCCGCCGGCGATCCGGTGGGCAACTCGAAGTTCGCCGCGATGACGTCGCCCTCCACCTGCGGCAGGAACTCCACCCTGACCAAACCCGAACCGATCAGGACGGCCACGAGCAGGACCGCGCCCGCGGCTGTCGCCAGCACGATCGGCGGATGGTTCGTGGCGAGACGAAGGCCCCGGTCCAGCGGGCCGTCGATCAGCCACTGCAGACCCCGGTCCACGGCGCGCTGAATCCGCAACAACCGGTGCCCGGTCCACGTCGACGCGGTTCGTCCGGGCGGCGGCAGATGCGAGAGATGACGGGGAAGAATCAGCAGCGACTCCACCAGCGAGATCATCAGGATGACGATGACCACCAGCGGCACGCTTCTCATGATCTTGCCGGTAGAGCCCGGGACGGTCAGCAGGGCGCAGAAGGCCGTCACGGTGGTCAGCACGGAGAAGATGACCGGAGCGCTCATCCGCTGCGCGCCCCGAATCGCCGTCGTCAGCCCGTCGCGGTCCCGTCTTCGTTCCGCGAAGATGTTCTCCCCCACCACGATCGCGTCATCCACGACGATCCCGAGCGCGAGCACCAGGGCCATCATCGAGAACATGTTGATGGAGACGCCCAGCATCTGCATGCCCCACAGCGTTCCCACCAGCGCAACGGTCAGCCCCGCGGCCACCCATAGCGCGAGGCGGATTTCCAGGAAGAACGTCAGGGCGAGAAAGACGAGAAGGAGCCCCAGGACGCCGTTCTCGATCAGGACCGACAGGCTGCCGGCGACCAGCGTCGAGTCGTCCCGCCATATCTCGACGCCGACGCCGGCCGGAAGAGCGGGGATCACCTCCGTCGCCAGATAGGCCTTGACGGCCTCCGAGATCTCGAACACCTGCTCGTCCGCGGTGCGGGTGACGTCGACGCGAATGGCCCGGTTGCCGTTGAAACGGGTGATCAGGTCGGTGTCCGCGAAACCGTCACGCAGGTCGGCGATGTCGCCCAGTCGAAGCGACGTGCCGTCGGGGCGAGACAGGACGATGACGTCTTCGAAGTCGTACTGCTCGTAGTTCTGGCCGACCGTCCGGACCCGGATGTCTTCCCCGCCCGTCGAGAGGCTGCCCGCTGAGAGGTCCATCGAGCCCCGCCGCACGGCGCCGGCGATGTCATTCAGGGTCAGCCCCAGGGCCCGGAGCCGGTGAGACGGAACCTCGATCGAGATCTCGTACTCGCGGAAGCCGCTGGTGTCCACGTAGGACACTTCGGGAAGCGCCGCGATGCCATCCTCGATGTCGTACGCCAGCTCCTTGAGCGTCCGCTCCGGCACGTCGCCATGAACCAGGAGCCGAATGACGCTTTGCCGGCTCGTCACCTCGCGCACTTCGGGCCGTTCCGCTCCCGCGGGGAAACTGGGAATGCGATCCACCCGCGCCTTGGCCTCGTTGAGAGCGCGATCGATGTCGGTACCGCTCTTGAACTCGGCGGTGACCGTTCCGAGCCCTTCCGAGGCGGAGGCTTCGATCCGCTTGACGCCGTCCAGGGACCCGAGCTCCTCCTCGATCTTGCGGACGATCGCTTCATCGACCTCCTGCGGGGCGGCGCCCGGGTACGGCACCATGACCTGAACGCGATCCAGCGACGCGTCCGGGAGCATCTCCTGGACCAGGTCGCCCGCCGCCAGCAGCCCGGCGAACAGCAGGAAGACCATGAGGAGGTTGGCGGCAATCGGGTTGCTCGCCATGAAGGCGATCGGACCGCCACGGACTGTCGGGTCGCCGGTCTCGCTCATCGGTCGCTCAGCCGGGAACCTCCGCCGCCTGCGCCTTCCGGAAGGCCGGCCTGGCCAAGCAGCGGTCGCCGTAGGCCTCGAGCACCGGCGACTCGGGGAGCATCCCGAACATGCGCAGGAAGACGGCGCTGCTGCCGAGCATCACGTCCGCGGCGCTGAACCCGTCGCCCAGGATCCAGGGGCCGTCGCCCAGCCCGTCCTCCCAGACCTCGATCGTCTTCGCGAAACTGCCCCAGCCCAGCCGGCCGGGGTTGAACGCTTCCGCCTGGTACTCCTCGGGCACGACGGTCCGGAGGCCCGACTCGAACATCGCCGGCTCGATCATCGCCGGCGAGTAGATCAGCCAGTGCACGAAGCGGGCGCGCAGCGGATCGTCCAGCGCCGGCGCCAGCCGGCCGGGGGCGTAACGGTCCGCGACGTAGAGGCAGATCGCCGCCGAGTCCCACATCTTCACGTCGCCGTCCTCGAGCGCGGGCACCTTGCCCATCGGGCTCGCGGCCAGGTGTTCCGGAGTCCGCTCCGGCTTCGTGACGTCGACGTGAAGGAGTTCGTAGTCGACGCCCGCCTCCTCGAGCATCCAGACGGCGCGGCTGGACCGCGTCCGCGGGCACCAGTAGAGCTTCATTCGTAGGCCTCCGAGTCCAGGTGTTCGGCGCCGGCCGGGGCCCGGCCGATCTCCCGCATGTTCGTGAAGAAACCGCGCACGTCAAGTTCGATCGCAACAGGCGAGTCGCTGTCGTTGAGCCAGAACCAGCCGTGGTTGCCGGAGTAGCCGGCCGTCAGGCCTCCGCGGCCCCCGGTGACGTCGAACTCCTCGGCGTAGCGGACCGGTTCGTCGTCCAGGTCGTTGAACGGGTCGGCGTGGAAGTCCGAGTAGAGCGTTCCGCCGTCGGTCCGCCAGGAGTAGACGATCGTCATCCCCTCGATCATCCGGAGCTTGTACTCCATCTGTTCGTTGGCGCCGATCTCGATCGTCACCGTCTCGGCCCGGAGTTCGCGATTGCCGGTCATCTGGGCCGACAGGCCCTCCTCGGCCTCGGCCATCGGCTCGGCGCCGGCCGCTTCGTGGAGCCGGTCGAGGCCGAGCAGACCGCCGATGCGAGTCGGGTCGATGCCGTACTCGGCCGGCAGGATGACGATGACGGACACGACCGCCGCGGCGGCGAGCGTGATCGCGAGGGTCTTCAGCAGTTTGCCAGGCGCCGGCGTCCCGAGATCGCCGCCCGGTGGGGGAGTGGAGTCCGTCATGACAGGACTCTACTCCGCAATCCGTGCGCCCGGACCGCGGGATCGCGGAGGGGCCGCGGCGCACGAAGCCGCGTTCTTCCGGCGTTCAGTTTCGCAGCGCTTCGATCGGATCCAGCCGGGAGGCGCGATGTGCCGGGTAAAGGCCGAAGAAGACGCCGACGGCGGTGGCGACGGCAACGCCCACCATGATCGCGGTGGTGGAGACCGAGAACGGCCAGCCGGCGAATCGGCATACGCCCCAGGCCACGGCGACTCCGAGCGCGACGCCGAGCACTCCCCCGGACAGGCAGAGCGCCGCCGACTCGATCACGAACTGCTGCCGCACATCGCCGCGGCGGGCGCCGATCGCGCGTCGCAACCCGATCTCCGCCCGGCGCTCGCGCACGGACATGAGCATGACGTTCATCACGCCGACGCCGCCGACGATGAGCGAGATGGACGCGATGGCCCCGAGCAGCAGCGTGAAGAGCTGGCCCTGACTGCGCATGCGCGCGATGAGTTGACCGGCCGTCGTGACGCTCACGCGCAGATTCGGGCGGACGCGACCGAAGTGCGCCTCGACCGCGCGCCGCGCGACTTCCGGTTCCACGCCGCCTCGCGCCTGAGCGACGGCGTCGCGGATTCCCACGCCGCCGGCGCGCATCACCGCTTCGATCGGCATGAACACGGCTTCGTCGGGGACCAGTTGCCGGCCGAAGGCGAGAGGGGGCACGGACTCGAGGACGCCCACCACGGTGCACAGGCGCCCGAAGACGCGGACCCGCTCTCCGAGCGCGGAGACCGCGCCGGCGTCGCGGATGGCGCGGGCGATGCCCGCGCCGGCGACGCAGTAGAAGCGGTGGCGGTCCAGGTCCGACACCAGCCGGCCTTCCGCCAGGGGCAGCTTGCTCAGGCGAAAGAAGCCGCCGGTCACGCCGAACGCGATGTTCTGGCCCAGCACCTGCCCGCGATAGCGGATCCGGGTGTTCGCGTCCACCGCCGCCGCGGCGGATTCGATCGCCGGCACGGCGGAAGCCAGACCGTTCACGTCGGCAAGGTTCATTTCAAGGACCCGGCCGCGGACACGCGCGAACTGCCGCTGGATCCTGACGATGTCGGTGCCGAGTTCCCGAAACTGCCTGAGGGACTCCTCCTTGACGATCTCTCCGGTCGACACCATGGCGATCACCGCGCCGATGCCGACCACGATGCCGACCAGCGCCAGCGCGCTGCGCGCCAGCATGGACCGGAGGCTCGCGGCCGCCTCCCCGGCGTTGAACCGCAACCGCGCGGCCGACGCCGTCCCTCGGCCGGCCCCGGCGGCGAGTCGATGCGGGTCGGGCGGGACCGGCGAGCCGCGATCGGATCGGCTCATCGCGCGGCGGCCGCGGCGGCTCCCGTCGAGGCCGCTTCGGGGCCGGTCTCCACAAGGACGCCCTGTTCCATGGAAGTCTGGCGGTGACTGCGGGCGGCGACCTCCGCGCTGTGCGTGACGACCACCACGGCCACGCCCTGGGCGGCGCTCAGCGTCTCGAACATGGTCATGATTTCGTCGCCGGTCGCCGGATCCAGCGCGCCGGTGGGTTCGTCGGCGAGCACCATGGCCGGTTCGCCGACCAGCGCCCGCGCCACGGCGACGCGCTGTTGCTGACCGCCCGAAAGCTGGCTCGGGAGGTGCTCGTGGCGATCCGCCATGCCCACCCTGTCGAGGGCCTCGCGGGCGCGCTTCCGGATCGCCGCCTCGGACAGGCCGCGATAGACCAGCGGCAACCCGGCGTTCCGCGCGGCGGTGAGTCGCGGCAGCAGATGGAACGACTGGAACACGAAGCCGATGTGCGCGTTGCGCATCTCCGCGCGCTCGTCGTCGGACATCTCCGCGGCGTCGCGGCCACGCAGCAGGCACGCGCCGCTCGAGGGCCGGTCCAGAAGCCCCGCGATGTTCATCAGCGTCGACTTGCCGCAACCGGACGGCCCCATGATCGAAACCAGTTCGCCTTCCCGCACGGTCAGCGAGACGCCGCTCAGCACGTCCACGCTCACCGGCCCGAGCCGGTACGACTTGTGCACCCGCCGCAGACGCAGCACGGCGCCGCCACGTTCGGAGGCCGGTTCCTCGCGGCGCCGGTCACCCGCCGCACGATGGCCGCCACGACCGGCTTTCGACCGACGTTCCCGTGGCGTGCCTGCGTGCGGTCTCAAGGCCACATGGTGTAGTGTACCGTCGAAGCGCGGGAGAAGTTCCAGGCGCGGGAGAGTTCCACTTGAGAACCCCGTACCGAACCGCCGACGGTATCGGGCCTTGTCGACGAGAACGGGAGAGCGGCATGAGCAACCTTGAGTTCGATCGAGCCGGCCTTGCAAGAGCGGCGTTCTGCGTTCTGCTTCTTCTCGGCCTGGCGGCGCAACCCGCGGCCGCCAATTCCGAGTACGACACCACTTCCCTGAACGGCAACCTGCAGAACCAGTGCACGAACTTCAGCGCGAGCACCGGCGCCGGATCGAGCCTTACGGTTTCCGCGGAGTGCAACAGGCAGGGCGCCACCGAAGGCAGCGT
>JAPVWO010000121.1 GCA_027493375.1 Candidatus Multivorans thiocomprendens
TCTCGCCGTCCGCCGTCGTCTCCCAGCGGCCGTGAGTCGCCGGCGTGGCCTCGACCTCGAACGGATCCGCGAAGCGGTACGGCTGGCCGGCGGCCGACGGGTCGCCGGCCGCTTCCGCCGACGACGCCTGGTACGCCAGGATCGACGCGGCGATGGGAGGCGCCCGCAACACCGGAACATCCCCGAGCGGCCGAAACGCGGGCGAAGTGCGCGACGGCGGCGAATCGTCCCGCGCCTGGACCGCGACCTGCCCGCGAGCCGCGGCGGCGCCGGAGACGCTCGCCAACGCGACGATCAGCCCCAGCGTCAAGAGATCTCGAAGCGGCCCTCGGAGTCTCGAACCCATGCGGTGACGGACGCTAGCACCGGGTCGCGGTTCGGAGATCCCGCGCTAACATGCTCGCCCGCACAGTGAGAAACTCGACCCTTGCGCTTCTCGCCGCGAGCCTCGCCGGCGGCTTCGCCACGCCAGCCGCGGCCCAGAACGTCGCCGACGAGGAACCGAACCGCGGCGGCGAGGCCCGTTACGAGGCCCGCGATCCGGCGTATGCGCTGGAACACCTGCACCCCGCCGAGGGGTACGAGGTATCGCTGTTCGCCTCCGAGCAGGACTTCCCGATCGGGAACCCGGTGGCGCTGGCCTTCGACTCCCGGGGCCGCCTCTGGGTGGCGACCATGCCCTCCTACCCCCAGCGGCTCCCCGACGAGGAGCCCGACGACAAGATCGTGATCCTCGAAGACCGCGACGGCGACGGCCGCGCCGACCGCCACACCGTCTTCGCCCGCGGCCTCCACGTGCCGACCGGTTTCGAACTCGGGGACGGCGGCGTCTACGTGGCGCAGCAGCCGAACCTCATGTTCATCGAGGACACGGACGGCGACGACGTGGCCGACCGTTACGAGGTCATCCTGCACGGCTTCGGCACCGAGGACAGCCACCACTCGATCTCCGCCTTTACCTGGGGACCCGGCGGCGCGCTCTACTTCCAGGAGGGCACGTTCCATCACAGCCAGGTCGAGACGCCCCACGGCCCGGTGCGGCTGGTCGATGCCGGCGTCTTCCGCTACAAGCCGAACCGCTTCCACCTCGAGGTCTTCGTCTCCTACCCCTTCGCCAACCCCTGGGGCCACGTCTTCGACCGCTGGGGGCAGAACTTCATCGCCGACGCCTCCGGCGGCGCGAACTACTTCGGCGCTCCGATCACCGGCAACGCGCCCTACCCGACGAAGCGTCGGCGGATGAAGGTGTTCACGTCGATCGTCAGGCCCACCTCCGGCTGCGAGATCGTGAGTTCCCGCCACTTCCCGGACGAGGCGCAGGGCAACTTCCTGATCAACAACACGATCGGTTTCCAGGGCATCAAGCAGCACCGGGTGATCGAGGAGGACTCCGGCTTCACCGCGGAAGAGGTCGAGCCTCTCCTCTACTCGACCGACATCAACTTCCGGCCCGTCGACCTGCAGTTCGCCCCGGACGGGTCGCTCTACGTCGTCGACTGGTTCAATCCGCTGATCGGCCACATGCAGTACTCGCTCCGGGACGAGCGCCGCGACCACGACCACGGCCGGATCTGGCGGGTCCGGCACGGCTCGCGGCCGCTGGTCGAGCCGCCCGAGATCGCCACGGCGTCGACGCCGGCGCTCGTGCGGCTGCTGGAGAGCTACGAAGACCGCGCCCGCTACCGTGTCCGCCGCGAACTCCGCGAGCGACCGCGCGACGAGGTGCTGGCCGCGGTCGAGGCGTGGCTGGACGATGTCGACGCCCGCGAACGCGACGACGGCGACGGCGACGGCGACGGCGACAACCTCTCCAATCTGGAGCACCACCGCCTGGAGGCTCTCTGGCTCTACCAGAACCTGAACGTCGTCGAGCCCGAGCTGCTCGGCCGCATGCTCGACTCGCCCGAACCGCGGGCGCGCGCGGCGGCGACACGGGTCGCCCGCTTCTGGCGGCGCGAACTGGACGATCCCCTGGCCATCCTGGCCGCCCGCGCCGAGGATTCCTTCCCGCGGACCCGCCTGGAAGCGCTGCTCGGTCTGAGCTACCTGGAATCGGAGCCGGCGGCTCTGGCGGCCCTCAAGGCGCTGGACCGGCAGACCGACTACTACCTCGATTACGTCCTCGGCGAGACGATCGACACCCTGGAGGACTTCTGGCGCCCGGCGCTCGAGTCGGACCGCGAGCCGCCGCTGCTGGAGTCCCTGGCGCCGCCTTTGGCCGGCTACCTGCTGAGCCGCCTCTCGACCCGGAAGCTCGAGCGCCTGCCCGCCCACTCCCTCGTCGACCGCGCGGTGCTCCGCCGTGCCGACGCCGGCGTCGAGCGCCAGCGTCAGGCGCTGGCGAGCCTGACCGGCGGCGAACGCGCTGGCCGTTTCATCCGGGAAACGCCGGCCATGCTGCTGGCCGGGGAGCTGGCGGAGCTGGATCAGGCCGAGTCCGCCGACCCGGAGCGCTTCGACCGCATCGCCCTGCACCTGATGGAACAGGACGCTTCCTCCCTGCTCGCCGCCCGCGGCGAGTTCGAAGCGCTTGCCGGGAACGGCGCCCGGCAGCGCACGCGAAGCGCCGCCATTGCCGCCCTGATCGCCGCCACCGGCGACCCGTCGCCGGACAGCGTGCTGCTCCGCCGCCGGACCGACGACCGGTTGATCGACTGGCTGCGCGCCGTGGACCACCTGCCGCCGGCGCTCCGGGCGGAGGCCTACACTGACGTCTCATCCCTGTTCGACGACCGCCAGAGGCGCGACCGGAGCGTGCTCGACGCGGCGGTCCGGACGCTCGCCGGCATTACCCGGGACGCCGGCCGCGGCTTCCGGAGACTGGCCGATCTCGTCTCCGATCCCGAGATCGGCCTGGCGGCGCTCGAAGGCCTCGGGCAACTGACCGCCGAGGCCGCCGACGCCTGGCCCGCGGCCGGCGGCGAGGACGCGCTCGCCGGTCCGATCCTGGCCGCGCTCCGCGACGCGCCGCCCCGCGAACTGACCTCGCCGCGTTACCGGCGCATCCACGACCTGGGCCTGCGCCTCGCCGACCGGCGGATCGATCGCAGCGACGGCGAGGGCGGCGGCGACCTCCGCGAAGAGATCGTCAACCTCGGCGCCGCGATCGTCACGCTCCGACCCGTCCCTCACCAGATGCTGTTCGACCTCGAGGAGTTCACGGTGCGCGCCGACGGGCCGGTCGAGATCACCTTCGAGAACATCGACGTGATGCCCCACAACGTCGTCGTCACGAGGCCCGGGGCGCTCGAAGAGGTCGGCCGCGCCGCCGACGCGGAGGCGGAGCGCAATCCCGCCGGAGCCGAGGCGTCGAGCTACGTCCCGAAGACGCCCCTGGTCCTCTTCCGCACCGGCCTGGTCCAGCCGGGCGAGACGGAGGTCCTGCGCTTCAACGCCCCGAAGGAACCTGGCCTCTATCCCTTCGTCTGCACCTTCCCCGGACACTGGATCCTGATGAAGGGCACGATGCGGGTGGTCGAGCGGCTCGACGGCGCGGCGGTCACCCGCTACGCCGCCCCCCGGCTCGCCCCGGACGTTCCCCAGCGCGCCTTCGTCGCCGACTGGAAGTACGAGATGCTGGAGACCGACGTCGCTCCCCTGGATGCCGCGCCGCCGGCAAGCGACGAGGAACTCGAGCGCGGCCGTCTGCTCTTCCTCGAGGCCGGCTGCGCCACCTGCCACCAGCTCGCCGGCGCCGGCGGCGAGATCGGCCCGGCCCTCGACGACGTGCGCGAGCGTCTCGGAGCGCTGGACACCCTGCGGCACATCCTGGAGCCCTCCGACGAGGTGGCCGAGGACTACCGCACGAGCCTGGTCGAGACCCGCGACGGCCGCTTCTACTCCGGTCTGCTGGTCGAGGCCGGCGAGGAGGCCGTGCGCATCCGCTCGAACCCGCTCGACCCGAACCGCATCGAGTCGATTCCACGCGAGGAGATCGAGAGCCTCGACGAGTCGTCTCTCTCGCCCATGCCGAGCGGCCTGCTCAGCACGCTCCAGCCGTCGGAGGTCCAGGACCTGATCCGCTACGTGCTCCACTCGCCGTGACCCGCGCGCCGGCCGCCGCCATCCTGCTCGCCGCCGCGGCGACCGCGGCGCCGGCGGCCGGACAGCACGGCGCGATCGGCGGCGAGTGGCACGAGTACGGCGGCGACGCGGGCGGTACGAAGTACGCACCGCTCGGCCAGATCCACCGCGGCAACGTCGACGATCTGGCGATCCGCTGGCGCTGGGAGTCGCCCGACAACGCGATCGCGGACCCCGACGCCGGTCTCGACAACGTCGCCTTCGAGGCGACCCCGCTGATGAGAGACGGCGTCCTCTACACCAGTACCTCGTTCAGCCAGGCGGCCGCCATCGACGCCGCGACCGGCAGGCAGCTCTGGCTCCACGACCCGAGGAGCTACGAGTCGGGGCGCCCTCCGAACAACGGCTTCCTCCACCGCGGACTCGCCTGGTGGACGGACGGCGAGACGGAGACGGTGTATCTGGCCACCGGCGACGCGCGCCTCATCGCGCTCGATCCGGCGACCGGCGCGCCCCGGCGGGAGTTCGGAAACAGCGGCGCCGTGGACCTCACGGGCGGCATCCGCTCCCTGAGCGGCAGGTCCGACCAGTACGGACACACCTCGCCGCCCACCGTGGTCGGCGACGTGGTGGTCGTCGGCTCGTCGGTCATGGACTGGGCGCCGCGGCCGGAATGGCCGCCGGGCGACGTCCGCGGCTACCACGCCCGCACCGGCAGGCTGCTGTGGACCTTCCACACCGTGCCGCGCCCCGGCCAGTTCGGCTACTCGACCTGGGAAGACGGCTCCGCCGAACGGGTCGGCGGCGCCAACGTCTGGGCGCCGATGACCGCCGACCTGGAACTCGGCTACGTCTACCTGCCGGTGAGCGCCCCGTCGAACCACTTCTACGGCGGCCACCGCAAGGGCGACAACCTGTTCGCGAACAGCATCGTCTGCCTCGACGCCAGGACCGGCCGCCGCGTCTGGCACTACCAGATCGTCCATCACGATATCTGGGACTTCGACTTGCCTTCGCCGCCCAACCTGGTCGACATCACCGTCGGCGGTCGCGAGATCCCCGCGGTCGCGCAGGTCACGAAGCAGGGCTGGGTGTTCGTGTTCGACCGGCGGAACGGCAGGCCGGCGTGGCCGATCCACGAGGTTCCGGTGCCCCAGTCGAGCGTGCCCGGCGAGCGAACCGCGCTGACCCAGCCGCGGCCGACGAAACCGCCGCCCTTCGACCGGCTGGGCATCGCGCGGGAGGATCTGGACGACGGCGCCGAGGAAGTTCTCGCCGACCTGGACTGGGGGCCGATCTACACGCCCCTGTCCACCCGCGGCGCCGTCATCTACCCGGGGCTCGGCGGCGGCGCGAACTGGGGCGGCGCCGCCTTCGATCCGACCCGCTCGAGGCTCTACGTCCCGGTCCAGGGGGTCGTTCCCTTCTGGATCCGCCTGTACCAGACCGCGATCTCCGGCTACTACCTGTACGACTCGGGCATCCTGTGGGCGTCCGGCAACCGCTATCTGCTGAAGCCTCCCTGGGGGCACGTCGCCGCCTACGACCTCGACCGCGGCGAGATCCTCTGGCAGCGAGCCAACGACGGCGCGAACGGCTACGCCGGCACGCCGTCCGTGCTCGCCACCCAGGACCTGGTCTTCTACGCCAACCGGTCCCGGTCCTCGCTGACCGTCCTGGACCCCGCGAACGGCGACGTGCTCCGCACGATCTCGCTGCCGGCGCCGGCCTCGGGCGCCCCGATGAGCTACACGGTGAACGGCCGCCAGTACGTCGTCGTCGCGGTCGGCGCCGGCTCCTTCGACGCCGAACTCGTCGCGCTTTCCCTGGCCTCGGACCTGCCGGAGCAGCGTCCAGGCACCCTGGGCTTCTCGCCGCCGTCCGTGACGGCGGAGGAAACAGACGGCGAGATCACGCTGAGCGTCGTCCGCGCCGGCGGCAGCGACGGGGCGGTCGCGGCCTCCGTGCGGACCGCCGGAGGCACCGCCGCGGCGGGAATCGACTACGAGCCGGTCGCCCGCGCGCTCGCCTGGGCTCACGGCGATTCGGCCGGCCGGACGTTCACGCTCCGGCTGCTCGAGGACGGCGCCGGGGAGGGAACGGAGACGATCGAACTCGAGCTCCACGATCCCCTGGGCGGCGCGGCCCTCGGCGAGCGCCGCATGGTCGTCACGGTCGAGGACGAGTCGGACGCTCCGATCGGGCCGATCGCGGAATGCGTCCCGGACGCGACGACCCTCTGCCTCAACGACGGCCGCTTCCGGGTCCGGGCCCGCTTCGCCGCGGCCGCCGGCGAGGAATACGCTTCAGCCGCCGGCACCCATCTGACCAGGGACACCGGCTACTTCACCTTCTTCGACCCGGAGAACATCGAGATCGTGCTGAAGGTCCTCGACGGCTGCGCGCTGAACGACAGGTACTGGCTCTACGCCACGGGCCTCACCGACGTCGAGGTCGAGCTGGAAGTCGCCGACCCGGTGACCCAGCAACGACGCGTCATCACGAATCCCCTGGGCGAGCTGTTTCAGCCGGTCGCCAACAACCAGGCGTTCGCCTGCGAGTAGAGCAGCGAACCGCTACGGCGGCCCGGCTGCTCGCAAGCGCTCGTACGCCTCCATCTGCGCATTCGCTTCTTCGCCGCGCCCCAGAGCCTCGAGCACCCGGGCGTAGTTGAAACGCAGCGGCGGGTTGCCGTCCAGCCCGAGTTCGAGCGCTCGTCCCATCCGTTCGGCCGCTTCGGCCGGGCGGCCGGCTTCCGCGGCGATCATGCCAAGGAGGGCGTGGGCCTCGGCGAGACCAGGATCGATCGCCAACGCCCGTTCGAGCGCAACGGCCGCGTCCTCGGCGCGCCCGCCCGTGTGCAGGAACATCCCCTCAAGGTAGTGGTGCTCGACCCGGTTCGGGTCGAGCTGGCGCGCCTCGACGGCACTGGCCGCGGCCTCGTCGACCCGGCCCATCGAGAACAACACCTTCGCCCGCAGGGAGTGAACGTCCGCGGCCCACGAGTCTTCCGAGCGTCCTGGCAGGCCTTCCAGGCGTTCGAGCGCGGCTTCGAGATCGCCCGCCTCCGCCAGCCGCTGCGCGTCAGACAGGGCCGACGCCGTTTTCGTAGACGCCACGCGCTCGGCCTCAGCCGCGCGCTCCCGGGCCTCCTTCAGCGACCGGTAGCGGTCAAGCGCCGCCCGGGCAGCTTCGTGGCCGCCAGCCGCGGCGAAGACTCGTCCGAGGCGATAGAACACCTCCGGCTCGTCCGATGCGAGCTCTTGGGCAGCACGCAAGTGCTCGATCGCCTCCGCATGGCGGCCATCCGCCGACAGGATCCCGGCCGCCTCCAGACGGACCACGACCGGGTCGCCCACGCCGTCATCCAGCGCGCCCGTCAGGTAGCCCAGAGCCTCGCCGCGACGGTCCCCAAGACGCGCCAGCGCCAGTCCGCGGGCGAGATCGAGTCCGGGGCTCTCGAGACTCTCCGCCGCTGCGGCGGCGACCGCCGCCAGCGCCCCGTCGACGAGGCCATCCGCCAGTCGAAGCAAGGCGAGTTGCTCATACACGTCGGCACTGCCGAGCCGACGATCCGCCGCCTCTTCGAGCAACCGGATCGCGTCACCGGTGCGGTCAAGATCGCGGAGCAACAGGGCCGGGACGACGTAGACCGACACCCTTTCTCCGGAGATTCCGCCTTCGTTGCCCGCGCCGGTCGGCTCAAGCTCCCTGGCTTGGGCAAACGCGGCCAGGGCATCGTCCAAGCGACCCAGTGCCGTGAGCGCCCGAGCCAGATCAAGCACCGGCTTGAACTCCGAGGGCGCCCGCTCGACCGCTGCGCGCGCTCGCGCCACGGCCTCAACTGGATCGGGCGGCGCGGCGTCAACCTGACCTGGAACGATCCGTCCCGGGACGATCGCCGAACTGACGATCGAGAAGAGGACGGCGGCGTAGTACACGGCCGGTCAGCGTAGCAGCGGAACAACGGAAACCGCCCTTGACATCGAACACGACTGGAGGCAACAATCTGGCCAGACCAACTGGCCAGATACTGGAGAACCTCATGGCCGCATGGCAGCTACAGAAAGCGAAGAACCAGTTCAGCGCAGTCGTTCAGGCGGCTCTGGCGGGGCGTCCTCAGCGGATCACCCGACGGGGCGTGCCGGCGGTCGTCGTCATAGCCGACGAAGAGTACGAGCGGCTTCGCCAACTTGAAGAAGCGAACAAACCGACCTTCGCGGAAGTCCTGCTCTCCATTCCCCAGGACGGCGGCGAGTTCGAGCGCTTGACGGTCGAGCCCCGAGACGTCGACTTCTGATGTATCTGGTCGACACCGACGTGCTGTCGGCGCTGCGCCGGCCGCAACGTCACCCTTCCGCCACGCGATGGGTGTCGGCGCAGGGCAACGAGAACCTCCATCTGAGCGTGATCACGGTCGGCGAGATCGAGCGTGGCATCGCCGCAGCGAGGAGACGGGACGCGCCTTTCGCGAGCGTACTCAAGAGATGGCTCAACAGCGTGCTCGATCTGTACGGCGAACGGATCCTTCCAATCGACCTCGCGACAGCGCGGCACTGGGGGCTTGTCTCGCAAGGGGTCGGCCACCGCGGCAGCGATCTCCTGATCGCCGCGACCGCGCTCAGGCACGGCCTGACGGTCGTCACCCGAAACGCGCGACACTTCGAGCCGACGGGCGTGCCAGTGTTGAATCCGTTCGACCCTCCGTAGCGCCACCGCGAGGCATCAGTTCCGGACAGCTCTGCTCTGGCGGCAATCCCGCACCTCCAGATCCGCCCACGGGTCGGCAAGCCGAACGCCGTGACTCGCCGGAGACTCCGGCCCGTCCGCCCGCGCTAGTGCCGATCCATCATCCGGAACAGCCATCGGCCGCGCCGCCATCCGTCCCACTGCGCAAGGCGGAGTGCTTCTCCGCAAGGCGACCCTCACGGAGCGTCCTCAGCGCCCTGTACGACGCGGTGAACGCGAATGACCCGGAGGCCGACTCAGCCTCAGCCCATCTTGAAGAAGCAGAGCTTGTTGCCGTCCAGGTCCCGGACGTAGCCGCCGTAGAACGTGGCCACCCGCGTCCCGGGCGCGCCCTCGTCGGTGCCGCCCAGCTCGAGCGCCCTGGCATGGAGCTGGTCGACCTGCTCCTGCGAAGCCGCGGCGATCGCCACCATGTTCCCGTTCCCGGGTACCTGCGGCTCCTCGTCGTAGGGAATGCAGATGGCGAGCATCGGCTGTCCCGGGGCGACGCCGTAACCCTTGATCCGACCCATGTCGAACATCGTCTTCGCGCCCAGCTCGCCGAGCAGGGCATCGTAGAACGCCGTCGCCCGGTCCATGTCGTTCACGCCGATCGTGCAGTATCCCAGCATCGAGAGTGCTCCCTTGAGATCGCAACCGCCGCAACCAGCCGCGGCGGGCGGAGCCGGAAGATAGCAGCCCGGTCGGCCTCAGCTCTCGTCGTCAGTCCCAACGTCCTCGATCAGGTCGGCGCGGCGCAGGTCGAGCTTCTCGCCCGTGAAACTGTCGAGCTTGTAGATCCAGGAGCCGTGGTAGTCGTTGAACTCCTGCATCTCCTCCGCCCGGTTCAGGATGTCCGCCTTCTCCTGGAGCTCCTCCTCCGGCGTGTCCCGCTCGATCTCCACCTGTTGCACCGTGTGGTAGCCGCCGATCCTGATGTAGCGATCGTCCTCGCGCGCCGCGACCGCGACGACGTAGCCGGAACCGTCTTCCAACTCGTACCGGAACTCGCCGTCGAAGGTGAGATCGGCCACTTCGTCGTCGTCGGCGAGGTGGACCTCGGAGAACCGCAGGCGGGACAGGAAGTTCTTGACGCGGCCGGCCTCGCTCGTCTTCTCGCGACGCCCGGACGGCACCCGCTCGAGCGCGAGGTCCGCGCCCTCTTCGCCGTCCTTGCTGAACGTGAAGCCGGGACCCTCGATGCGCACCACGTCCCCCGAGGCGACATCGACGATCTCCTTCCGGAGGAACTGGTCCGCGGTGCTGTCGATCAGCACGGTCGCTGCCGTCAGATAGATCGGGTCGTCCTCGCCGTCGAGGCGCCGCACGTAGTTGCCACTGCCATCGGCGAAGCGGTCGCCGACCCGCAGCCGGACCATGTCGCCGCCGGCCGCGTTCCTGAGCGCCACCTCGACGGTGTCCTCACCGGGTGGTTCGATCCCGAGTTCCGCGGCCAGGCTCTCGCCGGAGCCGACCTCCTTGGCCAACTCGATGTCGAGCAGGTTGCGCACCAGCCGGTTCACTCCCTCGTTCCTGGCCTGGTAGTCGTGGACCTCCTCGACGACGTAGCGGTCGCCGTCCCGGGACAGCGTCACCTGCTCACCGCCCAGGATCACCTCTAGCTGCGCGATCTCGTCCGGGTTCAGGTTGGGCAGGAACTTCTGCCCGCTCTCGAAGCGCTCCGCGCGCGACACGCTGTTCCAGTAGCTGAAGGCGGAAAGCGCGAGCAGCACAGCCGCCGCGATCGCAAGTCGCTGGTTCATCTGGTTCATTCCGGTTGACTCCTTAGCAGCCCGTGGTGGAAGTGCGTGTCGCACCGAGAGCGGTCAGGCGCCCGTCCGGCAAGGCGCGACGAGGGAGCATACCGGGCCGTATTCGACCGAGGAGCAACAAAGCCGGGCGGGATGCATGGCCGCTCGAATGCAACGCGACTTCCTCCACGGGCTGCTACCGATCCTCAGCGCCGGCGGGCGCGGTACAGGCCGACCAGCAGCACGACGATCGGCATCCAGCCGATGACGGCGAAGCGCACCGCCGACTCTTCGCGCTCCAGAGCCTCGCGACGGCCCTTGCGGATGTCCCGGAGTTCGCGGTTCGCCTCCAGGATCCGCTCGTTCAACTCGTCGACCTCGTCCTGCAACTGCCGTTCGAACAGTGCCGCGTTCCGTTGAGTGATCTCGCCCTGCTTCTCCCGCAGCTCCTCCTGGAAGCTCTCGATTTCCTCGCGGATCTGCCGTTCGCGGTCCAGCGTGTCGAGTTCCGCCTGGGCCTCGATCTCGTCGAAACGGAGGAAGGGCCGACTCATTCCGCTCTTGGCCCGGACCGCCATCAGGTCCTGGGAGCCAAGCAGGTAGTCGATGCTGTTCAGGACGACCTTGTGGTTGTCGTTCTGGGCCTGGACGATGCCGAACGGGTTCTGCAGGAAGGCGATCTGGTCGTGGACGAAATCCACGTCCGCGAACACGACCACCGCCGCCTCTGCACGCTCCTCGTCGGGCAGCGGATCGCGGTGGATGATCTGGGCGTCATCGGGCGGCGGGACCTCGATCTCCGGCGGCAGGTTCGGCGGCCGCACCGCCTCCTTGTCGGGATAGTCCACGCCATCCGGAAAGGCGGTCGGCAGCTTGCCGCGCACGACGTAGGCGAGGACCAGGGGCTCCTCGCCCGGCATGAAGGCGTCGCGAAGCTTGGCGCCGTCGTTCAGGTCGGTGTACGCGAGGGCATCGCCACCGCCGAAGCCGGGCAGCACCTCGAGGGTGTTGCCGGCGGCCGTGGTCGAGATCAGCGGACGGCGCTCGATGTCTCCGGCCTGCTCGGCGACATCCGCCGCGTCCTCTTCTTCCTCGGCGGCGCCGGCCTCCGCGACTGCCTCCTCGCGACTCTCGCTCTCGCGCAGCACTCCGGACAGGAAGAAACGCAGCTCGGACAGGCCCCTCAGCATCGGGCTCTCCCCATCCAGCACATCGTCGTGCCGGCTCGAGTCGACCACCAGGTCGATGATCACCGACTCCGACGCGCCGAACTGGCTCATCGGCCGGCGCGCCGCCAGTTCGAAGTCGGCCGCGAACTCGTTGTCCAGGAGCTCCAGGCCCCAGGCGTCGAGCAACGGCGCCAGGTTCGAGGCCGGCTGGTACTGGAGCGCCGCCCAGGGTTGCTGCGGGTTCTGCGGCGGCGTGTCGCCCAACGCGTAGGGATCGACGAAAACCAGCGTGTTGCCGCCCCCGGCCACCCACTGGTCGATCGCGAAGACGGTCTTGTCCGGCAGCGCCTTCGGATGAAGCACGACCAGGAGGTCGTAGTCCTCGCGCGGGATCTCGTCGACGTCGGCAGGGACCTGCGAGACGTCGTAGAGATCCTCGAGGACCTGGACGAGAATCCACTTCTGGGAAGGCGTCCGTCCCTGGGCGGCCAGCATCTGCGCCATCATCGGATCCTGGGCGCCGCCGAACACCTCCAGGCTCGAGAGGACCCCCACCCGCTGGCGCGTCGGCCAGAGCAGGCCGTGGATCTTCTTCGAGATCTCGTACTCGATGTTCTCCTGCTCCTGCGGCCACAGGAACTCGATCGTCTCCCGGCTGCCCGTCTGGGTTTCGAAGGCGACGCCGAAGTAGAAGAGGTCGCCGTTCTGGTTGATCAGCTTGCCGTCGAGGCCGTCCTCGGCGGCCCGGTCGGCGGCGTCGCTGTCCGGAATCGGGTCGATCCACTCGACCTGGATCTTCCCCGCCGCGGCCCGCTCGTACTCGCCGAGCAGGCTGCGGAGGTAGCGCTCGTATCCGATGAAGTCCTTGACGAACTTCGGCAGCGTCTTGCCCGTCGTCTCGGAGAAGTAGAGCCGGATGTCGAGGGGCTTGACTCCTTCCTCCTGCATCCGGTCGAGGATGGCGTGGCTGCCGTCCGTCAGGGAGTAGAGGTCGTCGCCGGTCAGGTCGACGCGGAGGCCCTCGAACCACTCGTTCACGACGTGAATCGAGAGCACGGTCATCACGCCGATCAGTGCCAGCGTCAGCACGCGGCTCTGCTTCGTCCTCGGTTCGTCAGTCATCCGCCCACACCCTCAGTTCGTCTTCGTCTGGCCGAGCACCAACATGCCGCAGACCAGCCAGCCGACGGTAAACAACACGAAGAACAGCAACGAGTTCAACTGCAAGAGACCCCGCGTCAGCGTCTCGAAGTGATCGAGCAGGCTCAGCGAGGAAACCACCCGCTCGACGTAGCCGCCGAACCACTTGCCCACGAACTCCTGGGTCTGCGGCACGCCGATCAGCAGGAAGCCGACGGACGCCGCCACCGCCAGGATGAACGCGACGACCTGGTTCTTCGACAGCGCCGAGAACAGGAGGCCGATCGCCAGGAGCACCCCCGCCGCCAGCAGCGTCGCCACGTAGCTCGCGAAGATCGCGCCCCAGTCCGGATCGCCGAGCCGGGCCACCTGGAACACCGCCGGCCAAGTCAGGAACACGGAGACGGCGAGGAAGGCCCAGCCGGCCAGGAACTTGCCGAGATAGGAACCCTCGAGGGTGATCGGCAGGGTGAGCAGCAGCTCGACCGTGCCGGACCGGCGCTCCTCCGCCCAGAGCCGCATCGCCACCGCCGGCACCAGCACGACGAAGATCCACGGCAAGTAGCTGAACAGCGCGTCCAGATTCGCCTCGCGCAGCTCCAGGAAGCGGCCGAAGTCGCGCGACACCATGAGATAGCCGCTGGCGATCAGGAAGATGACGATGAAGATGTAGCCCAGCGGCGAGGCGAAGTAACCGTGGAACTCCCGGCGCAGCACCGCTCTCATGCCGGTGAACCGGCGTGCAAAGCCGCTCATGCCGCCACCCCCCTGGTCACGTCGCGAAACAGCTCGTCGAGCCGGCCTTCCCTCACCCTGACGTCGGCGACCCGGTGTTCGCCGACCGCCGCCAGCACGTCGTTCAGGCGGTTCTGGCCGTCCCTGGGCTCCGCCTCGACCTCGCCACCCGGCAACACGCGGGCGCCGGCGCACCAGTCGGCGGCGGACAGGATCGCCGCCACCTCGGCGGCGTCGCCCTCGGTCACCCGGAAGCGGACGGCGTTGTGGCCCGGCGCCTGGGCGACCAGGGCGTCCGGCGTCGAGTCCACCAGGATGCGCCCTTCGGAGAGGATGACCGCGCGGTTGCACACCCGCTCGGCCTCGTCGAGGATGTGGGTCGAGAGGACGATGCAGCGATTCGCGGAGAGGCTGGAGATCAGGTCCTGGACCACCGCCTTCTGGTTCGGGTCGAGGCCGTCCGTCGGCTCGTCCAGGATCAGCACGTCCGGATCGTGGATCAGCGCTTGCGCGAGGCCGACGCGGCGCTTGTAGCCCTTCGACAGGGTCTCGATCGTCTGGCCCCGCACGCTCCGCAGGTGGGCCGTCTCGAGCACCCTGTCGATCGCCTCGTCCGCCGCCTCGAGCTCCCGCGCCTCGGCGATGAAGCGCAGGAAAGCCTCGACGGTCATCTCGCCGTAGGCGGGGGCGTCCTCCGGCAGGTAGCCGATCCGCCGGCTGACGGCCAAGCGGTCGGCGGCGACATCGATGCCGGCGACCTCGATGGAACCCCGGTCCGGTTCCAGAAAGCCGGTGATCATCTTCATCGCCGTCGTCTTGCCGGCGCCGTTCGGCCCCAGGAAGCCGAGCACGTCGCCGCGGCGCACCTCGAAGCTGATGCCGTCGACGGCACGGATCGCACCGTAGTGCTTGGTCAGGTCGGCGACGGAGATCAGGACTTCGCCGGGCGCGGCGGCCTCGGGCGGCGCGGCCCCGGTCTCCGCCGCTACCGTGGGCGAGACGGAGTCGGGGTGGTCGGTTTCGGTCACTCTCGACTTCCTCCGTGAACAGTGGACACCGGTCTTCGACGCAGGATCTCAGCACAACCTCGCAAGGGAGCGCAAGATTCCCGGCCAGATTGCGAGCTGACCCAGGACTGGCGGCCTACCAGGTATCCGGCGCGGAGGTCGAGTCGATCAGGCCGGAGAGAAAGATCGAGTTCAGGAACAGCCGGTTGGAACCGTAGAAGTAGGCGCGGAAGTTCGGGTTGTCGAGAAGCTGAATCACGACGCCGCGGCCCATGCGACTGGCGATGACGGCAGGTTTGCCGGCCAGGCGACGCTGGTTCTCCGGCGAAATCCAGCCGGAGAGGCGCGGCGGGTCCTGGTACAGGGCGACGTTCTCGAAGGGATCGGAGCTGGGCGGCAGGATCCACTCGCCGGTGCGGATCACGGCGAGGGCCGGCCGCTTGTAGCCGTAGGCCAGGGGATGCGTCAGATCGAGTTCGGCGCCGACGATCGTGCCGGCCATGAGCTGCTCGGCTCGCTGGTCCCGGTAGTCGGCGTAGCGATGGCGCTCCGGCGCTTCGGACGCGCCCGCGTCCTCACTCTCGGCGGCCGTCTCGTCGACCTCCGCTTCGCGGCCCAGGAGATCGACGCCCGCCCAGCGGCTGGCCGCACCGATGGCCACCACCGCGCCGCCGCTCCGCACCCAGTTCCGGAGGCGATCCCGAACGTCGTCCCGGGGCGCCCCGCCGCCGAAGCCGCCAAGGGTCAGCACGACATGCGTGTAGCGGTCAAGGTCCACGCTGCCGAGCGCTCCCAGGTCGACCAGGGAGGCCTCGACGCCGAAGCGTTCGTCGAGCACGTGCCAGGCCTCGCCGGCCCGGTACGCCGGAACGCCGCGGCCGGTCACGAGCAGGGGGCGCGGCGCGACCAGAGGCCGCAGACTCGGACTGCCGATGTCGATCCCGGCCGCCGCCTGACCGCTGATCAGGCGATGGACGTCGACGCCGTCCGCGGCCGCCGCCTCCGCGAACAGCGCCTCCAGCGCGACCCGGGCATTGGCGCCCGGCTCGGCGTCCCGGCCGACCGGCACCACGATCGCGCCCGGTTCGAAAGCCCGAGGGCCGTCGGGTGTCTCGGCGGTGAACGAAGCCGTAGCGGCCCGGGCCCGCGCCCCCGCGCGCTGCAGGCGGTTGAGGGTGCGGGCCGAGAAGTAGCCGTCCCAGGAGAAGGCGTAGGCGTACGTCGACGTCTCCCTGGGGGGCACGCGGAACGCGCCCGGCTCGACCGCGGCGTCGGTGACCGCCGTCCCGAGCAACTCGGGCCGGTAGGCGCCGCCCTCGAGCAGGTCGTACTCGGCACCGAAGGCGAGCGGCAGGGTCCATGCCGAAACGTCGTAGAACACGGAGTCGTTGAACTCGGTCACGGTCTCGAAGAAGGAGCGGACGAGCGTCGACTGGGGTTGCGCCAGCGGCACCAGCCACGACGTGCCAGGCGGGTAGACGCGACCGGAGACGGCCATCTCCTCCGTCGTTCCATAGACCTCGACCTCGTGCCTCAACAGCAGGTCGAGCATCCGGTGAGCGCGGCCCCGGTCGCCGTCGAGGTGGAACACGTAGGCCGAGGGTTCGGCCTCGGCCGCGGCGAGGGCGCCGCGGAAGAAGTCCCGCTGATGCTCGAGGAGTTCCAGGCGCTTCGCCACGCCGCCCTCGACCATCGACAGCGAGGCCAGCAACTGGTTCTTGATCCCGAACACGAACGCCAGTTCGCCGTTCGCCGTCTCCAGCCGGCGCCCCGCCGCCCTCGCCTGCTCGAACAGGAAACCGACCGCGCCGTGAGCGTCCGGGTAGGTCGAGCCCTTGCCGAGGTAGAAGTCGTCGAAACCCTCCCGGGTGTAGTAGAGCCGGCCCGCGCCGTCGAACACGGCGGCGTGGTGGGCCGCGATCGCCTCCGTCAGCTCCACGTTGCGCTCGGGAATCAGGGGATTGCGCCGGCTCGGGACGCCGGGCTGAAAGAAGAACGTGGCGTCGGAGCCCATCTCGTGGAAATCGCCGACCAGGTTCGGCTGCCAGGCCTTCCAGGTCGCCATGCGGTTCCGCGACTCGGGGTGCTGCAGCAGCAGCCAGTCCCGGTTCAGGTCGAACCAGTAGTGATTCGTGCGGCCACCCGGCCACGGTTCGCGGTGCTCCCGGTGGGCAGGATCGGCATTCAGCACCATGCCGCGGTTCGTGTTCGCCCAATGGGCGAAGCGGCCGATCCCGTCCGGATTCAGGCTCGGGTCGACGAGAATGACGGCCTGCTCCAGTTGCTCGGCGACCACGTCGGAGAGCGACGCGGCCAGGTGGTAGGCGAGCAGCATCGAGGCGTTCGCGCCGCTCGGCTCGTTGCCGTGGATGCTGTAACCGAGCCAGATGACGACCGGCAGGTCCTCGAGCTCCGACAGTGGCTGCCTGGGATCGACGAGGCCGCGCCGCTGTTCGCGGATCTCGTCGAGCCGGGCGTGGTTCTCCGGCGACGTGATCGTCAGCAGGGGCTGGGGACGCTGTTCATGCGTGTGTCCCTGCACCGAGATCGCCACCCGCGCCGAGGACTCAGCGACGGCCCGCATGTAGGCGTTGAGCTGATCGGGACGAACGTGCCACTCGCCGACCTCGTAGCCCAGCACCGCGGACGGCCGGGGCACGTCCGGGTCGTAGGCTGAAGGACTCCCGGCGTCCGGCAGGTAGTACGTGAGTTCTTCGGCCGTTGCGGGAACGGCAAGCAGAACGGCGAGAACGGCGAGAGAAGCCACGTGCGCGCGTCGATCAGGCATCGCGCGAGTGTAGCCGCCGCGCCGCACAACCAAGGGCGTACGATGTGCCGCTTCCGATGAACCCGGCCCTGCCGCCCGTGCCTTCCGCTACGACGCCGACGGCGAGCTCCTCCGGCTCGGCCTCGACGCCCACGCGCTCGGCATCGCCTGGGAGTTCGATCCGTACTTCGGACTGTCGGTGTCCAGGGTCGACCCGCTGCCCCACCAACTCGAAGCCGTGTACGACCACCTGCTCAAGCCGGCGCGGGTGCGCTTCCTGCTAGCCGACGACGCCGGCGCCGGCAAGACCATCATGTTCGGCCTGCTCCTTCGCGAGCTCCTGAATCGGGCGGACGACGAGATTGGCCGCGCCGCGCTCGAGGTGGAGGCCGGACGCCGCGGCGCGGAGGGCCGGTTGAAGAGAGCCGAACTCCGGCACGACGAACTGTCCTCCCGCCGCGCGCGCCGGCTCGAAGAACTGGAACGCCAGCGCTCCCTCACCCTCCAGGGCGTGGAGCGGATCACCAGCGTGCTCGTTCTGCCGCACCCGGAACGTGGCGCTGCCGACGTCAAGCGTCATCGGCCGGATCCGGCAACCGAGATGACCGCCATGCGCGTGGTGATGGAGCACGAAGCGGCCGAGGGGCGGCGCACGGAAGACGTGAGCGCGAAGAACCTCGGCTACGACGTCACCAGCCTCGACCCGAACTCCGGCGATCTACGCCTCATCGAGGTCAAAGGCTTGGCCGCCAGAAGCGGCACCATCCTGCTGACGCCGAACGAGCGCCGCGTAGCCGAGGACCGTCCGGATTGCTACTGGCTGTACGTCGTCACCGACTGCGCTACCACGCCGGTTCTCCGGGACCCGGTACGGAACCCGGCGCGGAAACCGTGGGTCGAGGTAAAGAAGGTGCGGCACTACTATCTCGACGTTGAGAAGCTGAGCGCCGCGCCCGACCAACGGAGCGACCGGTGAGTCGATCCCCGGGCGCGAGATTCGTCACACCGAAGCCCATGCCGCCGGTGGATGGAGATCCGAATGCCTGACACGAGACAAGTCCACGAGCTGCTGGCACAGGTCGACCGCGGCGAGATCCTCCTGCCCGAGTTCCAGCGCGGCTACGTCTGGCGACGCGACCAGGTTCGCGGGCTGGTGCAGTCCATGTACCGGCGGCACCCGACCGGGCATCTGTTGATCTGGAAGACCTACAAGCCGTCCAAGGTGCGCGGCGCCAAGGCGTCAGAGGAAGGAAGTTCCCTTCTACTGCTCGACGGCCAGCAGCGGCTGACCTCGCTCTACACCCTCTTCGAAGGCAAGCCACCGCCGTTCTACGAGGGCGAGTCCCTCTTCTTCGACCTCCACTTCAACGTGCAGACCCAAGAGTTTCGCTTCTACCAGAAGTCACAGATGCTCAACAATCCGGCCTGGGTCAGCGTTCACGACTTTCTGGGACAGGGCCTTGGGACCTTCGTCAGCGGCCTTCACACCATGGCGAAGGAACGCCGGGAAACGCTGGAACCGAACTTGGCACGGCTCGCCGACCTCGATGGCATTCGCAACTACACCTACGCCGTCGACCATGTCTTCGACGATGACTACACCGTCGAGGAAATCGTCGGCATCTTCAACCGCGTGAACAGCGCCGGAACGTCGCTGACCAAGGCGGACCTGGCGATAGCGCATATCTGCAGCCTGTGGCCCGAGGCGCGTGGCGAGTTCCGCGCTTTCAGCGCGAAACCGGGAGACAACGGCTTCCCGTTCGACCTCGACTTTCTCGTCCGCTGCCTGGCCGGGGTGGCGACCGGGTCCGTTCTTCTTGAAGGTTCCTTTCTTCGAACCCCAGCCGAAACGCTCCAGGACGGTTGGGCACGGCTTCAGCCCGCGCTCGAGCAACTGGTGGGCGTGCTGCGCCACGAAGCGCTGGTTTCCAGCCCGCGCGACCTGCCGACAACAACCATGCTGATACCAGCGACCGTCTATCTCGCGCGGCAGGACGGTCGGTTTCCCAACGAGACCATCCGTCGCCGGTTCATCCGTTGGATGCTCCTCGCCGCCCTGTGGGCCCGCTACTCCGGCTCTGCCGAGACCAAGCTCCAGCAGGACGTGGCCCTGGTCGCAAACGGTGACCCGGATCCGGTCCCCGAACTGGAGGCGGCCATCCTTCGCGAGCGCGGCCGCGTCGTCCTGGAAGAGGGCGACCTCGACCGGGCGACTGTCATTTCCGCCGTCGCCTATCTGGTGCGCATAGTCGCACGGCACCGAAACGCCCGCGACTGGTTCACCGGTCTCCACGTCTACGACCGCGCTACAGGTCGGAGCGCCGGCGGGGAACGACACCACGTCTTCCCGAAGAAGGTCCTGGAGCAGGCCGGCATGACGGACAGCCGGCGCATCAACGCTGTGGCGAACCGCGTTCTCCTGACCCGGAAGGCCCCCCTGGAGATCCGCAAGTCCTCTCCCGCGGACTATCTGCCCCACGTGCATGAGACCCAGCCCGACGCCCTGCGAGCCCAGTCCGTCCCGTTAGACACGGAACTGTGGGAACCGCAACGACGGGCCGCCCTGCGTCGAGTTCGAGATCTTCCAGCCCGAAACCGAGAACGACGTGCAACCTGGGACCGTGGCGCGGGCGAAGGCGACCTGCCTCTGCTGTCAATCGGTGCTTCCTCCCGACCGGGTGAGAACGCAGTTGTCAGGCCAAAGGGGCGGGGCCGATGCAGTCTTCGACGGAACGGGGAACCGTGTCGGCGGCGCGCGGATGACGGCGGTCGTCACGGTGCGGCCGGAAGAAAGGGGGCGGTACTACCGTCTGCCTACCGAGGAAGACTAAGCCGCCGTGCAGCGGGCGCAGGAGCTGGTGGCGGCTTCGCTGCGCGAGTGGGAGCGCGACAGTAGCCAGGAGCTGTGCCCGGTGCCGGATGAGCCGCTGCCGCCAGTCGGAGCGTTGGGCTTCCGCGTGCAGCGCTACGGCATGGCGCGGTGGGGCGACCTGTTCACGGCGCGGCAGAAGGCCGCGCTGACTGGACTCGTCGACTTGCTGCTGGGAACCGAGTGCTCTGATCAGGAACGATTACTAGCCTGCTCCTTTAGTCGTGTTGCCATGAGCAACATGTCCTGTACCCGATGGAACGCCGTCGCAGAGAAGATGCAGCACACGTTCGGGCGGCAAGCACTGCCTATTGTTTGGGACTTCGCCGAAGTAGTCGTCACGGCCCCGGGACCCGGAAACTGGGAGAGCGCCTACCGGCTGCCCAGTGACGTAGTCGACGCCGCCTGTACCCCAGAGCCTGGCCAAGTCCAGGCGGCCGACGCGACCAACCACCCTCTCCCTGACGAAACCGCCGGCGTTTGGTTCACCGACCCGCCCTACTACGACGCAATCCCCTGTTCGGACCTCTCCGACTTCTTTCTAGTCTGTCGCCCGCGACCCGCGGACGCCCTGGTCGGCGACTGGGCTGAGGTGCTCCGAGAGTTGCCCGTACGCGTCGGCGACTGGATGGAGCGCCTGCAGGGCGAGGGCATTCGTGGCGCGGACCTGGTCTTCGCCTGCATCGGACCTGCCCTGGAGATCTTCAGCCGCTACTCCCGAGTCGAGATGGCAGACGGCAGTGAGGTCGGCCTGCCCGCGTACCTGGAGAAGGTCTGGGAGGTGGTGGGCCGCACGGCGCTCGAGAACGTGCTGGGCGCGGCCGAGGCGAAGGCGC
>JAPVWO010000122.1 GCA_027493375.1 Candidatus Multivorans thiocomprendens
GCCGCGCTTCGCCGACCCCGCGTGGGGAGACGTTCGCCGCCTCGCCGCGATCGCCTTGCTCGCCGTGGTGCTCTGGGTCGGCGTGTTCGCCGCCGCCGGGCAAATCGGCCTGCCGTCCCGCGTCGACGAGATCGACTTCGAGCGCCTTTCTCCCGTGAACCTGTTCCTGATGCACGCCCTCCTGGTCGTGACGCTGGCACTCTGGCTGTTCCTCGGCTACTGGCGCTGCGGGCACGACGCCCGCACGGTCGTGCTGAGCCAGCTCGGTCTGCGCACCCGGACCGGCCAGAGCGTGCCGGTCGAGGTCGGAATCGGTCTCGGCGCCGGCGTCGTCCTCTGGGCCAGCGTCCTGTTCGTCGTGCTGATCGCCGCACTCGCCGTCGGCGCCGCCGGCGGCTTCGAGAACCTGCCGAACGAGGCGCCGGGCATGGTTCTCTGGATGGGCAGTCTCCCCGTGCTGATCCGACTCATGGTCAGCCTCTCCGCGGGCGTCGTCGAGGAGATCTTCTTTCGCGGCTTCCTGATGCCGAGAGCCGGCTTCGCGACGTCGAACGTCCTTTTCGTGCTTGCCCACCTGAACTACGAGCAGCCGTTCCTCCTTCTCGGCGTCGCCCTCCTCTCCGTCGCCTTCAGCTACCTCACCATCTGGCGAGGCAACATCTGGCCCGCCATCGCGGCCCACTTCCTCTTCGACGCGATCCAGTTGCTCATCCTCGTGCCCTCAGCCGCCAGCTCAGCCGGGAACGCACCGTAGCCTGCACCGCAGCGTGACGCCCGGCCGTGACGCCGTCCAGTCCGTGGCGAGATCGGGGAGAGGGTCCCAGCGGGCTGGAGACAAGCGCCTGTCGAGACCCTCACATCAACCCAGGCCGGCGTGAAGCGCAGTCGACCGAAGCGAGCCCCCAACCCCACATCCAGCAAGTGGGGGCGAGCGTCCGCTGGGACCCTCTCCCCGATCTCGCCACGGGCGGGTGGCTCAGAGCAGCAGGCCGGCGATCGTCGCCGTCTGCAGGCAGGCGAGGGTGCCCGCGATCATGGCGCGGAGCCCGAGGCTGGCCAGTTCGCTCTTGCGCTCCGGGGCGATGCCGCCGATGCCGCCGATCTGGATCGCGATCGACGAGAAGTTCGAGAAGCCGCACAGGGCGTAGGTGGCGATGACCCGGGACTTCTCCGACAACTGGTTATCGGCCGAGATGTCCTCGAAGCGGGAGTAGGCGACGAACTCGTTGGCCGCGGTCTTGAGACCCAGGAGCGTTCCAACCGCGTCCGCTTCAGCCCACGGCACCCCCATGACCCAGGCCAGAGGCCGGAACAGGAAGCCGAGGATCATCTCCAGGTTCAGACCGGGAAGGCCGATCCAGCCCCCCACCGGTCCGAGGAGGCCGTTGACCAGCGCCACGAGCGCGATGAAGGCGAGCAGCATGGCCCCGACGTTGAGCGCCAGCTTCAAACCGTCGCCGGCGCCCTGGGCGGCGGCGTCGATCATGTTGGCCCAGGGCGTCCTGACCTTGAAGTCGGTATCCGCCGAGACCCGGTCCGTCTCCGTTTCCGGGACCATCAGCTTGGCCATCACGAGCGCCGCCGGCGCCGACATGACGCTGGCCGCGATCAGGTGGCCGGCCGAGATGCCCATCCCGACGTAGGCGGCAAGAACGCCGCCGGCGACCGTCGCGAAGCCGCCGGTCATCACCGCCATCAGCTCCGAGCGGGTCATCTTGCCGACGTAGGAGCGAATGAGAAGCGGCGCTTCCGTCTGGCCGACGAAGATGTTCGCCGAGGCGGACAGCGACTCGGGGCCGGAAGTGCCCATCACCTTCGTCATCACCACGGCGAAGACCTTGACCACCCGCTGAATGACGCCGAGGTGGTAGAGGACCGCGACCACGCTCGAGAAGAAGATGATCGTCGGCAGCACCCGGAAGGCGAAGGGAACGAGGTCGAACCCCTGGCCGAAGACGAACCGCGAGCCCTCGTCGGCAAACTCGAGGAAACCCGTCACGACTTCCGTCGCGCCGGCGAAGAAGGCTCGACCAGGGGCCGTCTTCAGAATCAGCAGGGCAAGGACAAACTGGATCGCGATGCCCGTGACCACCGTCCGCCAGCGGACCCCGAAGCGGTTCGTGGAGAGCAGCCAGGCGATGCCCGGGATGACCAGGAGTCCAATCAGACCGGTCATCTATCGACTGACCGCCGAACCGGCAGCTATGGGCCGCTCGCCTTCAGGAAGCTGAAGTAGTCGCTGTCGGTCGACACGACCAACCAGGTGTTCGGGTCGATCGTCTTCTCGAAGGCCTCCATCGTGCGCAGGAACTCGTAGAAGTTCCTCGACTGGACCGACTGGTTGTACGCCGAGGCGTAGATCTCGGTCGCCTCCGCGTCGGCCCGGCCACGGATCTCGGTCGCCTGACGGTAGGCCTCCGACTCGATCCGCTTCAGGTCGCGGTCCATGTTGCCGAGAATCTCCGAGGCCTGACCCTGGCCCTGGGAGCGGAACCGGTCGGCGATCCGCTGCCGTTCCGAGATCATCCGGTTGAACACGTCCGGCTCGACCTGCTGGCCGTAGTTGATGCGCCTGAACTGCACGTCCAGCACCTCGATGCCCAGATCCGCGGTCCGGTCCTGTGCCGCGGCCAGGATGTCCTGGCGGATCTTGTCGCGGCCGGTGACGATCTCCTCGAGGCCGCCGCCTCCGTCCTCGTCGAGGCCGCCGCCGGCGTCCGGGTACGACTCGTCCGCCGCGGCCTCGCGGTTCGAACTGCGGATCACCTCGATCAGGTCGTGGTTGGCGATCGCGTTGCGGGTCTCGCCGTCCAGGATGTCGTCGAGCCGCGACTGCGCGCCCAGCTCGTCGCGCAGGCGCTGGAAGAACAGCAGGGGGTCGGAGATCCGCCACCGGGCGTAGGTGTCGACGAAGATGAACACCTTGTCGCGCGTCGGCAGTTCCTCGGCGGAGCCCTGCCATTCCAGGAAGCGGCGGTCGAAGTAGTGGGCCTTCTGGATGAAGGGCAGCTTGAACTTCAGCCCGGGGTTCTCGATCGCCTCGCCGACCGGAGCGCCGAACTGCGTGATGATCGCCTGGCGATCCTCGGGCACGATGAACAGCGCGTTGCTCGCGACGAGCAGCAGAACCAGGACCAGGAGGATGGTGAGGACCTTCACGGCGTTCCCTCCCCGGCCTGCTGGGCCGCGACCTGCCGCGACGTTCTCGCGGCGCTGACTCCCTCGAAGCTCATGATCGGCGTCAGACCGTCGACGTCCTCGTCGACGACGATCTTCCGGCCCACCTTCGGCAGCACCCGCTCCATCGTCTCGATGAACAGCCGCTTGCGCGTTACCTCCGGCGCCTGGCGGAACTCCTCGTAGAGGGCGTTGAAACGGGTCGCGTCGCCCTGGGCCCGGTTCACCCGGTCGAGCGCGTAGCCCTCCGCCTGCTGGATCGTCTGCAGCGCCTGACCCTCGGCTCGGGGAATGACCCGGTTGTACTCAGCCTCGGCTTCGTTGACCAGCCGCTCGAGCTCCTGCTCGGCCTGGTTGACCGCGTTGAAGGACGGCTTGACCGGCTCGGGCGGGTTGTTGCTCTGGAGCACCACCTGGTCGATGGCGATCCCGGTCTCGTACTGGTTGCACAACTCCTGCAGCTCGACCTTCACCGCGCCCTCGATCTCGGCCCGGCCGACGGTCAGCACTTCGTTCACCGTGCGGTCCCCGACCACCTTGCGCATCACCGCTTCGCTCATGTCGCGGAAGGTCTCGTCCAGGTTGCGAACCCGGAAGAGATACTGGTACGGGTCGACGACCCGGTACTGGACCACCCACTCGACGACCGCGGCGTTGAGGTCGCCGGTCAGCATGTTCGCCTCGTCCGGGTTGGCCACGAAGGCGCTTCGCACCCCCACGCTCTCGCTGCTGAAGCCGAATTCCTGCTTCAACTGGCGCCTGACCGGCACCTTGGTCAACTGATCGACCAGCGGGATCTTGAAGCGCAGGCCGGGCTCGGTCGTGCCGGCGTACTTGCCGAGCCGAAGGATGACCCCCACCTCCTCGGGCTGCACCGTGTACACGCTGGACAGGGCCAGGAGGCCGGCCACCACCACCACGGCGATGATCTTCAGGCCGCCCAGGCGCTCGCGCAGCGCCTTGGTCACGTTGCCGAGATCGAGAGGGCTGTCGGCGCCGGGGAACTTGTCAGACATAGCCAACGAGGCTATGCCATCGGCCCACGGAAGACAACCGGCGGAGCGGTAGTCTCACCACCTATGCCGCCGCGTTTCGACGACGACGGGAGAACGCTCCGGCTGTCCGTGGCGGACCTGCTCGAACACAGCGCCGCGAGGCACCTGGGGTTCGCCAACCGGGGCGGCTTCGAGCGCCTCTGGGTGGGCCAGGCGATCCACAGCCGCTACCAGGAGAAGGCGATGGAGCGCGAGCCGAGCTACCGGCGCGAGGTCGAGCTCTCGTTCGAGTTCGAGCACCGGGGCTGGCGGGTGATCCTGACCGGCCGGGCCGACGGGCTCTACCGCGACGCGGACGGGCGGCTGGCGATCGAGGAGATCAAGTCCGTGCGGCCCAACGCCGACCCTTCCCCGGCGCTCCTTGCCACCTACCGCCGCCAGGCCGCCATCTACGCCTGGATCGTCCATCGCTCGGGCGTCGCCGCCGCACTGCCGGTGCGCGCCGAACTCGTGCTGATCGAGATCGGCACCGCCGGGATCGACCGGCTCGACGTGGAACTCGACTTCAAGGAGCTCGACTCCGACATCCGGCTGCGACTCAACCGGCTCGTCCGCGAGTACGAGTCGGAGAGAGCGGAGCGCCAGCGCCGCGAGCTGGCCGCCGAACGGCTCGAGTTCCCCTTCCACCAGCCCCGGCCCGGCCAGCAGGAGATCATCGACCGCTCCGGCCTCGCCGTCGAGCAGCGCGAGCACCTGCTGGTCCAGGCGCCGACCGGGCTGGGCAAGACCGCCGCCGTCCTGTTCCCGGTGCTCCGCGAGGCGCTGGCGAACGACCTGCGGGTGTTCGTGCTCACGGCGAAGAACACTCAAGCCGCGATGGCCAACCGGGTGATCGACCTGTTGAACCGGGAACGCGCCTTCCACGCCCTGCACCTCCGCGCCAAGGCGCGGATGTGCGCGAACGACGAGATCATCTGCCACGAGGACTACTGCCAGTACGCCCGCGACTACTACGTCAAACTCCAGCGGAGCCAGGTCATCCCACGACTGCTCGAGGGGCACGGCCTGCTGGAACCGGACACGATCTTCGACGTCTCGAAGGGGGTCCGCGCCTGCCCGTTCGAGATCAGCCTCGAACTCGGCCGGCGCGTGCAGGTCGTGGTCGGCGACTACAACTACGCCCTCGACCCCTTCGTCAAGCTGACCGAGTTTCAGGGCGACGCCGACCTCTCCGGCACCGTCCTGATCATCGACGAGATCCACAACCTGATCGACCGGGGCCGCGGCTACTACAGCCCGGAGCTCTCGGCGGCAAGCTGCCGGGCGGCCCGGGCGGGTCTGCGCCGGGCCGGTCGCGGCACGGAGGGCGGACCGACGGAGCGTCTCCAGGAACTCTGCGCCGCCCTGGAAGAACTGATCCAGGGCGAGGTCGACTTGGCAGTAGACGGACCCGACCGCAACGCCGTGGCGGAGGGCGCGGCGCCGGAGGAGCAGCTCTGGCGCCTTCGGCCCGCCTTCGACCGGGGCTTCGTGGACTACCTGGAGTTTCGCCGCGACACCCGTTCCTTCGCGGCGAACGACGCTTTCGTCGAGCTCTACTTCGAGTTGCTGCGGTTCCTGAACACGCTTCAGCTCGCCTCGCAGCCGAAGCGCGCGGAGTCCTTCAGCTTCCTGTTCCGGCGGATCGACCGGGAGCCCAGCCTGGCCATCCTTTGCAAGGACGCGAGCGCCTTCCTCGGGGCCACGATCAACCGCTGCCGCTCGACGATCGGCCTGTCCGCGACCCTGCAGCCGTTCGAGTTCTACCGCGACCTGCTCGGCCTCGACCCGGACCGCACCTCGACCCTCGAGGTGCCGAGCGCGTTCCCGGCCGAGAACCGGCGGGTCGTCGTCGACACCTCGGTCACCACCAGGTACCGGGTCCGCGACCGGAACTACGGCCCGATCGCCGAGCGGTTGGCCGAGTTCGCCCGCTCCGTTCCCGGCAACTCGATGGCGATCTTCCCCAGCTACCGGTTCCTCGCCGAAGTCCAGGAACGGCTGCCCGACTGCGGCCGCAACGTTGTCGTCCAGCAGCAGACGACCAGCGAAGCGCGGCGTCAGGAAGTGCTCGACACGCTGACCAGTCCGCTCGCCGGCGACACCCTGCTCCTGGCCGTGGCGGGCGGCGTGTTCTCGGAGGGCGTCGACTACCCGGGTGACGCGCTGCTGGCCGTGGCCGTGGTCGGCCCCTGCCTGCCCGCGGTGACGATGGAGCAGAAGCTGCTTCAGGCCTACTACGACGAGCGCTTCGAGCGCGGCTTCGAGTACGCCTTCGTCGTCCCCGGGATGACCCGCGTGGTCCAGGCCGCCGGCCGCCTGATCCGCTCCGCCGAGGACCGCGGCGTGGTCGCCCTCTTCGACCGCCGGTTCCTGCAGCGCCCGTACCGGCGCCACCTTCCGGCCGAGTGGTGGCCCGATTCGGTGGACGACGAGGAAGTCGATCTCGCCGGCCATCCGGCCACCGCCGCCGCCGCTTTCTTCTCATGACACAGCTCCTCCACCGGATCGAGTGCTTCATCGTCGGGGCCGACGGCGCCTTCGACGGACTCGCCGCGGCCGCGGCCCGCTTCGGCTACGAGCGGGTCGAGCCGTACCGCCGCCTCTGCGACCGGCGAGGCATCACGCCGGAGGCGCTCGAAGACTGGCGCCTCGCCCCGGCCGTGCCCACTTCCGCCTTCAAGTCGCTGCGGTTCGCCGCCGCCGAACCCCGCGAGATCTTCAGGAGCAGCGGCACCACCCGCGGCGCGGAACGGCGGAGCGTTCACTACCACCCCTACCCCGATCTCTACCGGACGGTGATCGACGCCACCTTCTCCGCCGCCTGCCTGCCGGCCGGCTCCGGACGTCTTCCGATCCTCTCCCTCATCCCGGACCGCGCCACCGCCCCCGACTCGAGCCTGTCGTTCATGGCGGCCCACCTCTTCAAGCGCCACGCCGCGCACGGCAGCGCCTGGGCAGCCTCGGAGAGCGGCTTCGATCTCGACCTCGCCTGCCGCTGGCTCCACGCGCGGGCCGAGGGCGAACCCGTCCTCGTCCTCGCCACCGCCCTGGCCCTCGTCCTGCTGCTCGACCGCCTCGAAGGCGAATCGGGGTGCGCGATTCGGCTGCCGCCGGGCAGCCGCGTCTTCGAAACCGGCGGCTTCAAGGGCAAGCGGCTGGAAACAACGCCCGAGGCCGTCCGGCGACGCGCCCGCACCCTGCTCGGCCTCGCCCCGGACGCCATCGTGCGCGAGTACGGCATGACCGAACTGACCAGCCAGGCCTACTCCCGCCCCGGCGGCGAGCGGCTGCGCACGCCGCCGTGGATGCCGTTCCGCGTTCTCGATCCGGACTCGCTCGCAGAGGTCGAGGAAGGCGAGACCGGCCTTCTCGCCTTCTTCGACCTCGCCAACCTCGGCTCCGTATGCCACGTCCTCACCGAGGACCTCGGCGTCCGCGAGGGCGACGGCTTCCGACTACTCGGCCGCGCCAGCGGCGCCGAGCTTCGCGGTTGTTCACTGACGGCGGAGGAGCTGGGGGCGGGTTGCCGGCCGCATCCGGCGCGCGGCGCCGGTCCGGCATGAGTACGCCTCACGCCACCGCGCAAGGCCTCGCCGCGGTTGCTCGCACGCTGCGCGCCATCCCGGACGATGACCTCCTCGCCGCCTGGAACGACACCCTGACAGCCTTCCTCGACCCGCAAAGCCCCGAACGCCGAGCACTCGACCCCGACCTGCTGCAGTCCACCGGCCTCTCGCCGGCTGGCCTGGACCACGGCCTTCGCACCATCGGCGCCGGCATGCTCGGAGAGTCCGCCGCAGCCGAACTTCGGCGCCCGCACCGCCAGAACGAAGACGGATTCAGCCTGGTCGTCCTGCCCGCCGAGCCCCCCGGCCTGATCCTCCAGTCGCTCCTGCCCGCACTCGCGGCCCGCGCTCCCGCCCTGTTCAAGTCCTCCCGTGCAGAGCCCCACTTCGCACCAGCCTTGCTCACTGCCCTGGGCCACCGCCTGCCGCCGCTCCTCCACGCCTACGCCGTCGCCACCTGGACCGGCGGCGACCCGGAAGTCGAGGCGCCGCTCCACGCCTCGGCCCGCCTCGTCGTCGCATACGGCAGCGAAGAAACCGCCAGCGCGGTGCAAGCCGCCGCTCCCGGCCGGTGCGTTGTCTTCGGCCCGAGGCTCAGCCTCGGCTGGCTCGGCCCCGGCGCCGACCTGGAGGAGGCCGCCCGCGGCATGGCGTTCGACATCGCCACCTTCGACCAGCGCGGTTGCCTCTCCGTTCAAGCCGTCTTCGTCGCCCCGGCCGCAGCCTCCGCGTTCGCCACCGCCCTGGCCAGCGCCCTCAACGAACTCGCGACCGAACTGCCTCCCGGCCGCACCGACCCCGCCGACCGCGCCGGCGTCCGCCTCGCCCGCGAGGATGCCGATCTCCGCGGCCTGACCTGGTACGGCAAGGCCCTCGACGACGGCACGGTCATCCTGGAGAACGACGTGCGGACAAGCCCCTCACCCGGCCTCCGCACCGTCCGCATTCATCCTGCCGCCGACGTCCCGCCGCTCCACGAGTGGCACGGCCGGCTCCAGGGCCTCGCCGTCGCGGGCGACCTGCCTCCAGCGGTCCATGAGGCCTTCCTCGAAGCCGGAGTCTCCCGCTTCGCCCCAGCCGGCGCACTCCAGACCACCGACGCCACCTGGCGAAACGACGGCATCGATCTCGCCGCCGAGTTCGCAGGCAGCACCAACCGCGAATCGAAACTCCAGCGCGGCCTGAATCGCTTGCAGGATCGCTACGCCAGCGCCTTCCGACGTCTGGCGGAGTAGCCGCTCCTACGGCTCGGGCGGCAGCCCCGACACCGTCTCGACCACGACGCCGTCCTCGACCCGGAACGAGCGAGGCAGCGTGCGGTACAGGGGGCTCAGGAACGTCGGCGGCGCTTCGCGGATCTCGAAGGCGGGGCCGTACGACCAGAAGAACGCACGGTTCTCGTCCGGCGTAGCGGAGCTGAGGATCCACATCCGGCCGCCGGCGAAGACGTGCTGGTTCAGGCCGTCGACGGCCTTGCCGAGGTCCTCGTTCAGGTCGGCGATGACCAGCCAGTGCTCGCCTTCCTCCAATTCCGGCACGACCGTGCTCAGGCAGAGCCGGCTGTCGCCGGCGCCGCTGCAGATCTCGTCGATCGCGAGGTCGGGTTTGAGCCGCGTCGCGACGTTGTCGAGCGGGAGGTCCGGCGCGGCGCGGGCGAAGGCGAGCAGCCCCACGGTCAGGGCGCCGACGACGGCGAGCCGGATCCAGGGAGCGCCGCCGGCCGCGCGCCGGCCAAGGAACGCCAGCGCCAGAGCCGGCACCATGAGCGCCAGGTCCTGCCAGAACGCCTCCGCCGGCGTCCGCTCGACCAGATTGCCGAAGCAGCCGCAGCCGGCTTCGTCCTCCGTCGCGATGCCCCGCAGGTCGCGGTAGTAGGCGCGACCGGTGAGAAACAGGAAGAAGGCGACGAGGAGCGCCGACGGCCCGAGCACCCACGTCCGGCGAAGCCCCAGGATCAGCGCGCTGCCGAGGCCCATCTCGAGCGCCAGCGCGATCGCGGTGACCGCGACGGCCGGCAGCAGGAAGTCGAGCCCCTCGATCTCGATCAGCTTGACGAACGCCTGCGGGTCGAGCGCCTTGACGACTCCTCCGAACACCAGCACGGCGCCCAGAAAGGCGCCTCCGGCCCAGCCGACGACGGGGAGCACGGAGTCGAACGCCCCGCCCGGCGCGGCCGCCCGGGTCTTGCGGCGCAGCTCACTCGACATGGTCGTCTCGCGTCCGTCTGATGTTCATGCGTTGCTATTCTGACCGGGGCTCGGCGAGCGGCCAGATCGAGCCTCCGTTGCGGGAACAACGGCATCCCACGCCCCGACATTCCGGCGCCGCCGCGCCGCCTTCCAGCCGCGCAGCCTAACCCATGATTTCCATCTCCAACCTCGCCAAGAGCTTCGGCGAGCAGACCCTGTTCGAGGGCGCGACCGTCCGTTTCGCCAAGGGGGAGCGGTACGGCATCGTGGGATCCAACGGGTCGGGAAAGTCGACCCTGCTGCGCATCCTGAGCGACGAGGAACCGGCCAGCGAGGGTTCCATCTCCATCCCCAAGCGCTGCCGGCTGGGCGTGCTGAAGCAGGACCACTTCGAGTACGAGACGGTGCCCATCCTCGACGTCGTCATGATGGGCAACGCCGAACTCTGGGACGCGATGGTCGAAAAGGACCGTCTGCTCGAGCGGGCCGACGAGCACTTCGACGGCGACCGCTACGCCGACCTCGAGGAGGTCGTGATGCGCTGGGACGGCTACTCCCTGGAGTCGCGCGCGGCCGAGATCCTGGAGGGGCTGGGAATCGACACGGAGGTCCACCGGGAGCCGCTCTCGATCCTCTCCGGCGGCTTCAAGCTCCGCGTGCTGCTGGCACAGACCCTGGCCGCGGCACCGGACGTCCTGCTGCTGGACGAGCCGACGAACCACCTGGACATCCTGTCGATCCGCTGGCTCGAGAAGTTCCTGACCGACTTCAAGGGGGTCGTGGTCGTCGTCTCCCACGACCACCGCTTCCTCGACAACGTCTGC
>JAPVWO010000123.1 GCA_027493375.1 Candidatus Multivorans thiocomprendens
GACTGAACCCTCGACGTGACTGTGGAAAACCGAACACCGCACCGCGACAACCGACGGCGATTACCCCACTTGCAAAATGGTGGGGAGTCCCAGTGTGGAACGACAGCCGACGACGTCCAGCCGGGCCGGGGAGCGGAGGGGAGGGTCCCAGCGGGCTGGAGGCAAGTGACGCCCACCGACCTTCCATCAACCAACGCCGAGGTGAAACGCAGCCGACCGAAGCGAGCGCCGACGTCACCTCCAATCAGAGAGCGCAAGCGTCCGCTGGGACCCTCCCCTCCGCTCTCCGGCCCGGCGGCCACAATCGCCGCCGTCTCGCTGCCGCAGCCGTCGCCGCCGTTACTTCCAGGTCACCGCCATGGCGAAGAAGTGGTCGAAAACCTCGCGGTTGGGGTGGTTCGCGTCGTTGTTCTCGGGGCTGCGGATGTAGAAGTCGAGTTGCTGGGCCGCGGGGTTCACTGCTCCCGCGGGGCCGTCGGTCGGCTCGAGCCGCACCTGAAGCGTCTCGCGGTCGCGCATTCCCTGCGTCACCATGAAGTGGATCTGGTAGTCGCTGTACAGCTCTTCGCCGTTCAGCGTGGCGCGGCCGTAGCCCCAGCCGGCGATGTACAGCAGGCTCTTTGGCCAGTTCGAGTCGCCGCAGCCGGCATCGCCGTGTTCGAACAGGTAGGCAGCGATGCCGCCGTCCTGGCACGGCGAGAACTCGTGGAAGCGGTCCAGTTCGACGACGTACTCCCCTTCCGGAAGCTGCAACTCGGCCCGAAAGGTCCCCGTGTTCGCGATCTCGTCAACGTCGATCAGGATCTCGCCGCCGACGGGCGCCACGTTGCTCGCGTCGTCGCCCATGTGGTCCCAGGGCGACTCGTCGTCCAGGCGGCCGACCTGGTGTACGTCGCTGCCCACGATGACGAAGCGGCCGTCGTACAGTTCGTGCTGCTCCGGCTCGTAGAGCCCCATGCCGGTGCCGGGCTGGTTGCGGGCGGTGACCGGTTCGGGTTCGGGCTCCGGCGCTCCTTCGCCGATGCGCACCGCGCAACCAGCCAGGAGCAGGGCCGAAGCCAGCCACGACGTCATCACCGATCGGCCCATCTTCATCGCTCCGCACCTCCTTCAAGCCACTATAGCCCCAGGGGAACCGCTACCCGGCTAGAATCCGGCCCGTGCTGGACATCCTCTCCGACGTGGACCGCTGGCGCGCGGACGGCCAACGCGTGGCCGTCGCCACCGTGATTCGCACCGTCGGCTCATCGCCCCGGCCGCTCGGCTCGAAGATGGCCGTGTCCGACGACGGCGGCATCGCCGGTTCGGTCAGCGGCGGGTGCATCGAGGGCGCGGTGGTCGAGGAGGCCCGGTCGGTGCTGGAGGACGGCCGGCCGAAGCGACTCAGCTACGGCATCTCGGACGAGCTTGCGTGGTCCGTCGGCCTGACCTGCGGCGGCGAGGTCGAGGTGCTGGTCGAACGCATCGACGGCTGAGGTCGGGGCCTGCCCGATGGGTTTCGACTCCCTCCGCCGGTCCCTGCTCGCGGGCGAACGGGTGGTCGCCTTCACCCGCGCCGAAGGTGGCGAACTCGGAGCACGCCTGCTCGTTTGGCCGGACGGCCGGTCGGAAGGCACGCTCCGCGCGGCCGAACTCGACCGAACGGCCCTGGGTCTCGCCACGGCGGACGACCTGCCGGCCACGGGACTGCGCGAGATCGAGGGCGTCGAGGTGTTCGTCGAGACCTTCGAGCCGCTGCCGCGGTTGTTCATCGTCGGCGCCGTCCACGTCGCGATCCACCTGGTTCACTTCGCGCGCCGTCTCGGCTTCCGCACCGTCGTCGTCGACGCCCGCTCGGCCTTCGCCACCGCCGAGCGCTTCCCCCACGCCGACGAGCTCGTCGTCGAGTGGCCGGCGGACTACCTGGCCCGGGTGCCGCTCCACGCCAACACCTACTGCGTCTTCCTCACGCACGACGAGAAGCTGGACAACCCGGCGCTCCAGGTCGCTCTCGAGGCCGGGGTCCGCTACGTCGGCGCCCTGGGCTCCTCGCGCACCCACGGGAAGCGGGTCGCGGCACTTCTCGAAAGCGGCCTGGGGCAGGAGTTGATCGACCGGATCCACGCGCCGGTCGGCCTCGACCTCGGCGGCCGCAGGCCCGAGGAGATCGCGATGGCGGTCGCCGCCGAACTGGTCGCGGTGCGGAACGGCAGGCAGGCTGCCGGGAAGCGATGACCGGCCCGGTCTCCGGCGTCGTCCTCGCCGCCGGGCTCTCGACCCGGTTCGATGCCGGCGCGGACAAGCCGAAGCAGCTCTACCGGGTCGGCGGCGAGAGCCTGGTCCGTCGAGCCTGCCGGGCGGCGCTTGCGTCCGCTCTCGGGGAAGTGATCCTCGTTACCGGCCACGCGGCCGGGAGCGTGCGGTCGGAGGTCGCCGACCCCGACCTGCGAACGGTCCACAATCCGTCCTACGCCGACGGCCAGAGCGGCTCGGTACGTTGCGGCCTGGCCGCCGTCTCCGATGCCGCCGAGGGCGCCATGTTCCTGCCGATCGACCAACCCGGTCTCGACGCGACCGTCATCGACCGGTTGCTCAACGTATTCGACGGACCCGACTCGATCGTCGTGCCGACCTTCCGGGGGCGCCGCGGCGCACCGGTCACCTTCGGCCGCGACTGGTTCGCCCGCCTGGAAGGCCTGCAAGGCGACGAGGGCGCTCGTCCCCTGCTGCGCGAACTGGCCGCGCGCGTCCGGGAGCTGGAGCTCGACTCGGAACTGCCGCTGATCGACATCGACACGGAGGCCGAGGCCCGGTCGTGGCTCGAAAGGTCCGGCAGCCCGTGACGCCGCTCGACCGTCCACTGCGGCTGCTGCCGCGGGTCCGGAACTACGACTGGGGCACGCTCGACTTCATCCCCCGTCTCCGCGGCCGCGAACCCACCGGCCGTCCAGAAGCCGAACTCTGGTTCGGCGCCCACCCGGACGCACCGGCCGATGTCGTCCTCGGGTCAAGCGAAGCCGGCTCGATTCCTCTTGACCGGTTGATCGCGAACCGCCCGATCGAGGTGCTCGGCCGCGGCGCCGACTTGCCTTTCCTGACCAAGGTCCTTTCGGCCGGCAGGCCGCTGTCGATCCAGGCGCATCCGAGCCGCGAGCAGGCCGCCCGCGGCTTCGCGGCCGAATCCGGAGACGGGACCCAGCGCGGCGACGAGGCTCCCGACTATCGGGATCCGAACCACAAACCGGAGCTGCTCTACGCGCTGACCCCATTCTCCGCCCTCTCCGGCTTCCGGCCGCCCGTGGAAGCGACCGGGCTGCTCGCGGCGCTCGGTGTGGAGGAACTCGAACCTCACGTTGAGCGCCTCATGTCGGAGGGAGTGGCCGCCTACCGGCCGTTGCTCGAAGCGCTCCGCGGCCTCGCGGGCACCGACATGGCCGCCAGAGCCGTTGACGCCGCCCGGCGCGCGGCGGAGGACGCCGACCCGGAACTGAGCGAAGCAACGCGCTGGATCGACCGGATCGCCGCGCACCATCCCAAGGATCCGCTGGTCATCGCACCCTTGATCCTGCGGTTGGTTCATCTCGACCCGGGCCAGGCGCTCTTCACCGGACCCGGCGTGCCTCACAGCTACCTGGAGGGCTCGGGGGTCGAGGTCATGGCGAACTCCGACAATGTCCTGCGCCTCGGGCTGACGTCCAAGCGGGTCGACGCCGGCGAACTTCTCGAGATCCTCGTCTACGAGGCCGCGGGTGACGCCAACCTGGAGCCCGAAGTCGAGGAGTTCCCCTGGGGTAGCCGCACCAACTTCACGCCGCCGGCCGAGGACTTCCGGCTGGAGGTTCTGAACCTGGCCGGCCGCTCCCCCGTCCCGCTCGCCGGCGACGACAGTGTGCGAATCGTCCTCGCCCTCGACGGCGAAGTCGAGGTGCTCAACGCCGCCGGCGCGGAGCGGCTACTCCCCGGGCAGGCGGCACTGCTGAGCGCGTCCGCGACCGCCGTCACCGCGACCGGCACGGGGACGGTCGCTCTGACGATGCCGAACCGCCAGGAACCCTAGCCGGAGGACGCTTTCTTCGCGGTCCGCTCCGCCTTGCGCCGGCGTCCCATCTGGAACGCCACCCCGACCACGATCAGCACCGCGACACCGGCATGCGCGGCCAGCCCTTCGAGGCCGACCGCCGCCATGATGAGCAGGGCGCCGATGAACGACGAGACGACGATCAGCGCCGTCTCGAAGACGACGCGAAGCACCCACGCGCCGAGTACCGCGGCCGCCGCGATCACGATCCACCACAGGATGTCCCAGCTGACGCCGAAGAAGCTGATCGCCCACAGCGCCGCCCCGGCGCCCAGCAGGGCGCCCGCCAGGGCTACCGCGACCTTGCGCACGATGAAGGCAAGCAGCGCGGCGAGCACGCCGACGCCGACCGCCACCATCAGCCGCATCTCGCTCGCCAGGGGCAGCAGATCCTGCGGAACGCCGTAGACGACGAAGAAACCGACGAGACCGATCAACGCCGTGTAGAGCTGGCGCCCCAGGAAGAGCAGCAGCAGGCCCGCGACCACCCACAGCCAGGGCGGGCCGAGAGCACCCTCGCTACCGAAGCGGCCGAGACTGACTCCCTCACTCCAGAGGCTGACGTTCACCAGCCATCCCCTTCGAGTTCCGAGACGATCCAGGCCAGCGCCGCCTCGCGTGGCTCGTCCCTTCCGGCGAGAAGCCCCTCGCGAGTGAGCAACACAGGCGACTCGGGCTCCACCGGCCTGCCCTCGACCCGTTCGCCGTTGGGCCGCTCGAAGTCGGCGATCGCGTGCATCAGCAGGTCGCCGTTCGGCATGCTCTCGATCACCGACGGCAGGGCCGCGGCGGCGGTCGGCTCTCCGAACAGCCACGCCCGACCATGGTCCTGGAGGCCGGCGGCGAAGATCTCGCTGGTGCTGGCGCTGGCGCCGTCGATCAGCACGGCGACCGGTCCCGCGAATCGCTCGATCCTCTTGCCGGCGCTCGACACCTGGCGCGGATAGACGTTCAGATTCAGCTCCGTGTTCCGGTTCTTCATCTTGCCCAGAAGGACCCGGTCCCCGAGCAGGTAGCCGGCGACGCCAACAGCGGTCCCGGCGACACCGCCGGGATTGCCCCGAAGGTCGATCAGAACGCCGTCGACGGCCGGCGCGCCTTCGGCGGGTTCACCGTACAGTGCCGCTTCGAACGCCTCGATCACGGGGATCAACCAGACGTTGAAGCGCACCGCCAGCACGCGACCGGCGCCGGTCTCCAGGACCTCGGTTTCGAACAGGTACTGCATCTTGGGCAGGTTGCCGAATCCGAGCTCCACCGCGTCGGGATGGTGGGCTCGTTCGAGTTCGAACATGGACCGATCGCCCGTCTGGTCCGCGAACTCCACCGCGACCGGATCGCCCGCGTCTCCATGGAGCAGGCCCTCGACGGCCCGCAGCCGCACCATTCCCGCGACCCAGGGATCGAGGGACTCCAGTTCGAGGCAGGCCGCGAGCGGCGCGAGGTCCTGGTTCTCGACGCGAACGAGCTCGAGGCCGGTGCGAAGCCCCTGACGGTCCGCCGACGAGCCGGGTTCGACCCGGCTCACGATGAGCGTGGAGTCGATATGGCGGACATCGAATCCCGGACCCGCGTCCGACGCGGCGGAGCCGCCGGCGCCCGCCACCGCGCGCATCAACGCCCGCGTGCATCCGCCCGAGTCGCCCGAGTCGTCCACCGGCGACGGACTCTCGACCGAACCCGGCCCCGGCAGAACGCCGAAGTGGGACTGGCCCAACCGCGAGAGCATGTCCTGCAGGACGAGCCGCAGTTCGGCGTTGTTCGCCGCGACCCGGGCACGGGGCCGCAGCTCATCGCCGACCGCCCGCCAGTCGACGCCGCCCATCGACTGGTCCCAGAACGTGTCGGCGATCTTCCGCCAGGCGAAGTCGAACGTCTCGACGTTGAGGTCTGCCGACGGCCCGGCCGGCTGACCCGTCGCCTGCGCCTCGCCCGCAGTCGCTATCGCGAAGCCGAGAAGGACGAGACACACTGCTCTGCACCATCGATCCGCACCCCGCATGGTCGCGAATGCTACAGGCCCTTCCTGCCGGGACGCCGACGCCGAAGCGGCGCGGTGCTAGCGTCGTCCGCCGTGCGCGTCCTCTACGTGCTGCGGCACGCGAAATCGGACTGGAGCGCTGCTTACGGCGGAGTCGACCACGAGCGGCCCCTGAACGCCCGGGGCCTCAAAGCCGCCCAGGCGATGGGCCGGAGACTCGCCGACCGGCAGGCCCTGCCCGACCGGATCCTCTGTTCGTCCGCCGTGCGCACGCGGCAAACGATCGAACTGGCGGTCGCGGCCGGCAACTGGAACCGCACGACGATTCTGGAGCCGGCCCTCTACCTCGCCTCCCCCGGCAGCGTCGTCGACCTCCTGCGCCACCAGTCCGACGGCGCGCACTCGCTCATGATCGTCGGCCACCAGCCCACCTGCGCGGAACTCGTCCGCCGGCTGACCGGCGACGATCCACCCCGCTTCGTCACCGCCGCGGTGGCCTGCGTGCACCTCGACATCGCTTCATGGAGCGACGTCGAGCCCTACCGTGGCCGGCTGGCCTGGTTCAGCACGCCGCGGTCCGGCGACTGGTCCGCCTAACGATTCGGACCTCGCTCCATCGGCACCGGCTGCCAGCGTTCGAGTTCCACTCTCGGGAGCACGGTCGGATTCACGCAACTCATCGGCCAGCGGCCGGAGAGCGCCAGGGCGACCTCCCGACCGACTCGCCGTCGCGTCTCGGGCCGCATGCGGGTGGTGGCCGAGGCGACGTGCGGCGTGAGGATCACGTTGTCCATCGCCAGCAGGGGGTTGTCCGCGGCCGGCGGTTCCCGTTCCAGCACGTCGAGCGCCGCGGCGGCGATCTGGCCCGTGTCCAGCGCCTCGATCAGTGCCGCCTCGTCGACCGTTGGCCCGCGGCCGGCATTGATCAGCACCGCGGTCTTCTTCATCGCCGCGAACTGGGGATCCGAGAGCATGTGGCGCGTCTCCCGGTTGAGCGGCGGATGCATCGACAGGTAGTCGGATCGTTCCAGCAGCTCACCGAAGCTGACCGGTTCGACTCCTTCTCCCGTCATCTTCAGCTCGCTGACGTAGGGGTCGTGCGCGACGACGTGCATGCCGAAGGGTCTCGCCCGCCGCGCGACCGCCCGCGCCACGTTGCCGAACGAGACGAGCCCGAGGGTCTGGCCCCATAGCCGCGGCACCTCGTTGAGCAGGGGCCGGCCCTTGAACCAGTCGCCGCGGCGGACCATCGAGTCCATCTCGCGCATCCGCCGGGCGCCGGCGAGAAGCAGCGCCATCGTATGGTCGGCCACCTCCTCGATGAACACGTCCGGCACGTTGGTCACCACGATGCCGGCTTCCGTCGCCGCCTCGACGTCGACCATGTCGACGCCGACGCTGCCCACACCGATCACGATGCACTCATCGAGCCCGGCGATCGCCGAGCGGCTGATGCGGAAGCCCCAGGAGGTGATGATGGCTTGCGCGTCCGAGGCTTCGGCCAGGAACTCCTCTTCCGACGTTGCCGCCACCTCGACCAGTTCCGCCACGGACAGGAGCGCCTCCAGCTCGAAGGAGTACCGCGTATCGACGGCACCCTCGTGGCGCGTCCTCGCGCCAAGAGCGTCACGGTCCGAGCGCCCGTCCTCGGGCGATCGGATGTCAGACGCCTTGGCGATGCCCGGCAGTTGAACGACGACTTTCTGCCTGACGGGCCGATTCACGGGCTGATTCACTGGGCCGCCTCCCGCGAACCGAGTTCGGCCACCGCCCAGTCCCGCAGGCCGTTGTAGTCGGCTTTGCCGTTCGCCGCTCGCCCAACGCTGTCCCGCACCAGGATGCGCTTCGGCGCCTTGTACGAGGCCAGCTCCCGCTTGACCCAGCCGATCACGTCCGGCTCGCTGAAACCCGTCGGGTCGTCGAGTTCCACCACTGCGGTGACCGCCTGGCCAAACCGTTCGTGCGGTACGCCGACACAGACCGCATCGCGCACGGTGGGATGGGTCTTCAGCACCTCCTCGACCTCTTCGGGGAAGATCTTCTCGCCGCCGCTGTTGATGCACACGGAGCCTCGGCCGTAGAGCCTGAGCGAACCGTCCGCCTCGACCGTCGCATAGTCGCCGGCCATGGAGTAGCGGACGCCGTCCACCTCGACGAACGTGGCGGCCGTCTTCTCCGGATCCTTGTAGTAGCCGAGCGGGATGTGCCCGGTCACGGCGATCCGGCCGAGCACGCCCGAGCCGGGTTCGACCTTCCGGCCGTCGTCGTCGAGCACACAGGCGTTGTCGCCCAGCACGAAGGAGGCCGTTTCGCTTGCCTCGCCGGCAGTCGAATCCGAGCGGCCCATGCCGATCGACTCGGACGACCCCAGGCTGTCGGTCAGGATGGTCTCCGGCGGACAGTGGCGCAGGAAGTCGCGCTTGACCTCGGCGCTCCACATGGCGCCGGACGAAACCACGACCTCAAGGCTCGACAGATCGAAGTGGGCGGGCTCCTCCTCGAGCGCCAGGACCATCGGCCGGGCGAACGCGTCGCCGACGATGGCCATCGCATTGATCCCTTCCCTGGTGATCGCCTCGAGCGTGGCGACCGCGTCGAACCGGCGGTTGGCGAGAGTGATCACGCAGCCGCCGTTCAGCATGCCCCCCAGCGCGGTGAGAAAGCCGGTTCCGTGCATCAGGGGACACGAAGGCAGCGAAACCCGCCGCATCAGGAGTTCGTCGAACTGGGTCTTCAGGCCCTCGATGCCGCCCGACAGGTCGAAAGGATCCAGGCGGCCGTCGTTGCTGATGTGCCAGAGATCGTCCAACCGCCACATCACGCCCTTGGGCATGCCGGTCGTGCCGCCCGTGTAGAGCAGCCACAGGTCGTCGCCGCTGCGCGGCCAGGGCGCGTCGAAGGCCAGCGAGCCGCCAGGCAAGCCGCCTGAATCCGGCGCGGACCCGGCCGCCTCTTCGTAGGGGATCGCCCACTCCGGGCACGGACCCGAGCCGTCGTCGACCCACAACCAGGTGTGAATCGCCGGCGTCTTCGGCCGGAGATCCGCGATCCGCGACGCAAAGCAGCCGTGGAAGATCACGGCCACGACGTCGGCGTTGTCCCACAGGTAGAGCAACTCTCCCTCGACGTACCGGTAGTTCGTGTTGACCGGAACCAGGGACGCCTTGAAGCAGGCCAGCACCGACTCCATGTACTCGGGCGCGTTGTAGAGGTACTGCGCCACCTTGTCCTGGTGCTTCGCTCCGCGTCCGATCAGCGTGGCCGCCACGCCGTTCGCCCGGCGGTGCATCTCCGCCTGCGAGTATCGGCGGCTCGGGGCGCCGCCCAGGGGATCGATGAACGCCTGCGCCGGGGCCTCCGGCCGGTGCTCGGCGATCGCTTCGAGAATGTCCGCGTGATGCCAGTCGCTCATGGGCGCAGGAATGTAGCAGTTGGCGCTCCGGTAAGATCGCCCGGTGACCGGAGCGCCCTGAGGAATGCCCGCGGAGTCCTTCCCCGCGCGCGCGTTCCCTTGGCTGTTGCGGCAGAAGGTCACGATCCCGGACCGGGTCGCCGGCTACCTCAGTCGGCCGGAACTTGAGAAGCGGGCGCTGCCCACGCGTCGCAAGCTCTCGGTGCTGAGAGCCTCGGGCGGGTTCGGCAAGACAACCCTGATGGCGGAGTGCTGCCGCAGGCTCCGCCGGAACGGCGTCGCCACGGCCTGGATCTCGCTGGACGAGAACGACGAGCCCGGCGTACTCGACGTCTACATCGCCTTCGCCTGCGCCGAGGCCGGCTTGAACCTGGACAACGTGCCGCCCGTGAGGGAAACGCGCCCTGGACTGGCGAGCCGGATCGGCACGGTTCTGCGAGGAATCGAGTCCCTCGGAAGGCCCTTCGTCATCGCGTTCGACGAGTTGGAGCGTGTGAGCCCCGCCTCCGTCCCCTTACTGGCGTTGCTCCTGCGACGCGCCCCTTCCAACCTGCACCTGGCGTTGGCGGGGCGGGAGATCCCGGACGGCCTCGACGTGGCCAGTCCCCTGCTCGCGGGTCACGCGGAGGCAGTGGACACCGAAGACTTGAGGTTCTCCCGAGCGGAGGTAGCCAGGTTCTTCGGTCTCCGTCTCTCGCGCCGAGCCCTGGCGAGAGAGGTCGACCGTTCGGCTGGATGGCCGGTCGCGCTGCGCATTGCCCGGAACGGCATGGAACACGAAGCGCACGACGACGGCGACAGTGCGTACGGCTTCCTCGGAAACTGGATCGAGTCCCGCCTGTTCGCAACTCTTGGACGCGGCGAGCGGGACTTCGTTCTGGACATCTCCCTGCCCGACTGGATCGACGCGGCGCTGTTGGACGAAGTCCTGCAACGAAACGACTCGATGCGCCGCTTCGAGTCGATGGCCGCGCTGACGGGGCTGCTCGAGCCGCTGAGCGACGGCGGAACCCGGCGCTGGCGGCTGCATCCGCTGGTGCGGGAGCACTGCGCTGGGCAACGGCTTCGCGAAGACCCGGAGCGCTTCGCCGCCATCCATCGGCGCATCGCCGCCGCCCTGGCGAAACGCCGCGAGACGATAGCGGCCATGCGCCACGCAATCGAGGGCCGCGATCCGTTCCTCGCCGGCCGGATCCTTGAGCAGGCGGGTGGCGTACGCCTCTGGATCCGCAACGGTGTCCCGGAACTACAGCGGGCGAATCGTCTCTTGACCGAGGATGTCGTCGCCGAATCGCCGCGCCTGAAACTCCTCAGGAGCATGGCGCTGGCGCTTGCCGGGCGGGGCAACGAGGCCCAGGCTCTCTATCGGACCTGTCCCCGATCGATCCCGTCCAGCGACGGCTACGGCGACTTCCGCTACCCCCTGGAGGATCTCACCGTTCGTCTCGGCCTGGCGCTGTACGGGGTGTCTCCAGTCGGCTCGAACTGGTCGGAGACCTTGGCTTGCGACGCCGCCCGGCTGACGGCGGCGGCGGATCTGAATCCGGCCAAGCGCGGCGGGATCGAGTACGGCCTATGCATCCTCCACTTTCTGAAGGGGGAGTTCGATGCCGCGCTCGACCGGCTCACCGCGGCACTCGAGTCTTCCGGCACCGACTACATCGCGCTCTACGGCGGAATCCTGCATGGCCAGATCGACTTCGTGAGAGGCCGGCTGGAGGACGCCCGGACGCACTTCCGCAGAGCACGGCGGGTTGCCGGAAAGTGCTTTCTGCTCGATCCCACGGCGATGACGAGCTGCGATGTCGTCCAGCACGAAATCGCCCTGGAATGCAACCCCGCTTCGGCCGCCGCGGACCCGCCCGGCGTGCTGAGCGCGTTGACGGGCCACGGCGTTCCCTTCTCGTACTTCGCAACGGCCAGCAACGTGTTGATCGGCGCCAGATTGCGGTCCGGCCGGGTCGACAAGGCGCTCGCCGTGGCGGACAAGTTGGTGTTTCGTTCGCGCAGTGCCGGATCGACCGCCTTTCTGAGATTGATCGTGGCGCTCCGGGTATCGGTGCTGGTGATCGCCGGCCGAGTGACCGAGGCCGAACGCGCGTGGAGGCGGGACGCGTTGCCGGAGGCGCCGGCGGACTGCGTCGATCTGACGGCTCAGAGTTGGAGGGAAATGGAGGCCGTTTCGGAAGCGCGCGCTCGCCTGTCGATCGCGCGCCGACGGTGGAAGGAAGGGCGCTCGTTGCTGCGCCGGCTGCGCTCGGTTGCGGCCGAGCTGGGCATCCGCACCGTCGAGATGCGCGCCCTCGCGTTGTTCGTCTCGCTGGAACAGCAGGCTGGCCACACCCAAGCGAGCCTGCGGCATCTGACGGAGTACCTGAGGCTGTTCGCGGAGGCGCCCTACGCTTGGCCCCTGGTGCGGGACCGGGCAACCTGCGCGAACGCGTTGCGGATGTACCTCGACCTCGGCGCGGACGCATCCCACCGGCAAGCCGCGTGCTCGCTCCTGGCGATGTGCGACGCGGACAGCGGTTCGGCGCCGTCGCTCAGCGAGCGCGAACTCGAGGTGCTGCACCGGTTGCCGGGCCGCCGGGACAAGGAGATCGCGGCTGAACTGGGCCTGAGCACGCATGGCGTGAGGTACCACCTGCGAAGCCTCTTCGCCAAGCTCGGCGCCGGCGATCGGGCGGAGGCCGTCCGGCGGGCCTGGGACATGGGACTGATCCCGGACGACTCCTGACTGGCCGCCGCGACCAGCTACACGTTTCTTCTCGGCACTACAAGCCGCGTCCGTCGTAGGCTGACGAGTATGAGAATCTCCAAAGGATCGGGAATCGACAGGAAAGGAACAGGATCGAAGGAGCTTGCCTTGCACGACCCGCCGTCCGGCTGGCGTTGACGGCGTTGGCCATGGCCGTGTCGGCGCCATCGGCCGCTCAGCAGGGGCCGGGGGACCTTCTTGCCTGGGAAGATCCTTTACATGCCGCAGCGAGCACAGTGTTCGTCAAAGCCGCCGCCGGTGACACGGAATCCGCCAAGGCGGCCGCCCATGCAGCAGCGTCCAGCGATGCCTTGAGCGTCCGCGTCACGGCATGCGAGGGCAATCGGACCGCCGGCAGCACATGGGACACGACCATCGCCGGGAGCGTCACGGCCAACCGGTCCGTCAGGAACGTCAGGGTCAAGGGCTACATCGAGCCGGGGCGACGCCAGATAGGGCCGCGGTCGTCTCGCAGGCCACTCTTCTTGGAAGAGGGGACTCAATGGAACACCTTGCTGACGGGCGACACCGGCACCGCGGCTCTTCGCATCTCAGCGCTCATGGAACGAGAGGTAGAGAGAGCCGCGAGATTCCCTCCACGCGCGTAGCGCCCTAGGCCAAGCCGACTACTATCGTTGGAAGAGTCGGCATCGGATCCCGGAAAGGGGACGGTCCCGACAACGAAGCCCCTTGCCGGGGCTGGACATCAACGAAGGAGGGTCCAAGGCCATGAAGAGCCGTCTCGTCCCGTTCCGAAGCGCGCGCGGGAGTCTCGCCGCGTCGCTGAGCACTCTCTCGACGCTCGCGCTCCTGCTGGGCGCGGCGCTACCCGCCTCCGCCCAGAAGAACAACGTCATCCTGTTCGTCGGCGACGGCATGGGGGTGTCGACCGTCACCTCCACCCGCATTGCGATGGTCGGCGTGGACGGGCAACTGGCAATGGACCGCATGCCCTACACCGCCATCTCGCGGACGGCGTCGGCCGACTACATCACTCCTGACAGCGCGGCCACGATGTCGGCGATGATGACCGGCGTCAACACGAACACCGGCGTGATCGGCTTCGGCCCGACCACCGAGTATGCCGACTTCAACGGCAACGGAGACGGCGCGCGCCTGACGAACATCGGCGAGCTGGCCATCTCGATGGGCTATGCGGTCGGCATCGTGACGACGACGCGCGTCACCCACGCGACGCCGGCGGCCGTGTTCGCGCACGTCAACAACCGCAACCTCGAGAACGAGATCGCCGCGCAGATGGTGCCGGGTGGAGCCGGCTTCAACACCCGACTCGGGGATGGGCTCCACGTGATCTTCGGCGGCGGCAGGCGGCACTTCCTCCCGACCTCGGCATCAGACGACGAAGGACTTCCGGGACGACGGACCGACGGCCGCGACCTGCTGGGCGAGCTACGGCAACTCGGCTATCGCTACGCCTCGAACCGCCAGGGGCTCAACGCGCTCGGCGGTTCCGGACGTGCGGTCGGCCTGTTCGCGTCGAGCCACCTGGACTACGAAGCGGACCGCGGCAGCGGCCAGCCGAGCCTGGAGGAGATGACGAGGAAGGCGATCCAGATTCTCGGCGCTACGCGAAAGCCGTACTTCCTGATGGTTGAAGGGGGACGAATCGACCATGCGCACCACGAGGGGAACGCCTATCGCGCCTTCATCGACACCCGGATGTTCGACCGCGCGCTCAGCGCCGCGCAGCGGAGCGTCAACCTCAACAGGACGCTGATCCTCGCGACGGCCGACCACAGCCACGTCTTCACGGTCGCCGGCTACCCGATGCGGCCGCTCGGCGACCTGCGCTACAACCCCCGCTCGGTGCCCGCCTCGTTCCGGAACCAACCGCACAACGGCATCCTGGGAACGGTCCACGAGATCAACACCGCCGGCACGATCTCGGAGAGCGGAGACTCGAGCGGCATTCCCTACACCATCCTGGGCTACGCCAACGGACCCGGGCATCGCAGCGGTTCGCGCGTCAATCCGAACACCGACAGGACACCCGGCCACGGCGGCGCCGTTCCTACAGGCACCAGCCACACCGCCTACCGGCAGGAGGCAACGGTCCCGCTGGGGCTGGAGACGCACGCCGGGGAGGACGTGGCGATCTACGCCGTCGGCCGTACGGCCGAAAACGTGCGGGGCACCGTGTTCAACACGAAGGTCTTCGACTGGATCAAGGACGGTTTCGCCGGGCGGGGCTCCAGCCCGCCGCGGCCCGGACCGGACCCGGATCCGGATCCGGATCCGACGCCGGCCCCGGACCCCGTCGGGACCTGTACGCCCACGACGCCGACGCTCCGCTTCGACGGTGGCTTCGAGGTCAGCATGTGCTACGTCACGCCAGAGGGCGAATCAGGCCCGGTCAGGGGCGAAGCCTGGTCCAGCGAGGCAGGTGTTCTGTGGTTCTTTGGCCGCAACAACCCCGAGGTTCTCGTCAAGGTGCTCGACGGCTGCGGAGTCAACGGCTACCGCTGGGCGTTCGTGGCGCCGGTAACCACGCTGGACTTCAACCTGTGGATCACCGGACCCGACGGCAGTCGCTGGGAGCACGGCAACCCGCAGGGCGCGACCGCCGCCACGAAGTCGGACATCACGGCGTTTCCGTGCCAGTAGCCAGGGCCCTGACGCTGGCGGCCCGGCCGCGCGGCCCCTCCAACTTGCATCTGGCGTTCGCGGGCCGGGAAGTCCCGGACGGACTGGACGTGGCCAGCCCCCTGCTGAGCGGTCACGCCGAGGCGCTGGGGACGGAGCACTTGCGGTTCTCCCGACCGGAGGTCGGCAGATTCTTCGGCCCGCGCCTCTCGCGTCGCGGCCTGGCGAAGGAAGTCGACCGCTCGGCCGGATGGCCGGTCGCACTGCGCGTTGCACGGAACGGCATGGAACGCACGGGGGACGACGGCAGCGAGCGCGCCGACGGGTTCGCGGGTTGCGTGGATCTGGCGTCCCGGAGCTGGAGGGAAATGGAGGCCGTTTCGGAAGCGGTCAGGCGGGCTCGAAAAAGGGGGCTGATCCCGGACGGCGCCTAGCCGATCCGGCTACACGTTTTCGCACGCCACTACACATCGTCTTTCGACTATGGTTGTGTGATCGTGAAAGCAGATGACTGGCCTTGCTCCGCCGGTGAAGCTCGGGC
>JAPVWO010000124.1 GCA_027493375.1 Candidatus Multivorans thiocomprendens
CCGGCGGCGGCGAACACGCCGACCCAGAGCACCACGGCGAGCAAGGCGATCGCGGCGAGGCGGCGAACGTCTCCCCACGCGGGGTCGGCGAAGCGCGGCGGCAGGAGCCCTCGCGCCGCCGTCGAGCGGTCGATCCACCAGGCGCAGGCGACGCCGGCCGCCAGGGGAAGCGCGAAACGGAGCAGGGTCACGGCCGGCATCCTACTGGTAGGGTTCGGCGCTGCCGCGAACCACCCGGGAGAGGCCTTTGGACCGATTTCCAGGCGTTGATTTCATGAACTTCGACTCGCTGCTCAGCGGCGAGGAACGACTCATGCGGGACACCGTCCGGCAGTTCGTCGACGAACGCGTGAAGCCCATCATCGAGCAGTGCCACCGCGAGGCGAAGGCGCCGATGGAACTCGCTCCCGAACTGGGCGATCTGAACCTCTTCGGGGCGAACTTCACCGAGTACGGGCTGCCGGGCCTGGGCGATGTCGCGTACGGCCTCGTCATGCAGGAGCTGGAGCGCGGGGACTCGGGCGTCCGCAGCATGGTCTCGGTTCAGAGTTCCCTGGTGATGTACCCGATCCTCACCTTCGGCTCCCGAGAGCAGAAGGACCGCTTCATTCCCGGGCTCGCGAGCGGCCGGATGATCGGCTGCTTCGGGCTCACCGAGCCGGACTTCGGTTCGAACCCGTCGGCGATGCGCACGCGGGCGCGGCCGGACGGGGACTGCTGGGTGCTGAACGGCGCCAAGCAGTGGATCACGAACGGCAACATCGCCGATGTGGCCGTCGTCTGGGCGCGCACCGACGAGGGGATCCGGGGCTTTCTCGTCGAGAAGGGGACGGAGGGCTTCACCAGCGCCGAGATGCACGGCAAGTTCTCGTTGCGGGCCTCGGCGACGGGCGAACTCTCGTTTCAGAACTGCCGGATTCCGAAAGGCAACATCCTGCCGGGCACCCGGGGCGTCGGCTCAGCGCTGCAGACCCTGAACCAGGCGCGCTACGGCATCTGCTGGGGCGGCCTCGGATCGGCGATGGAGTGCTACCACACGGCGCTCGAGTACGCCCGGCAACGAGTGCAGTTCGCCGGTCAGCCGATCGCCAGCCACCAGCTCGTCCAGGAGAAGCTGGCCTGGATGATCACCGAGATCACCAAGGGACAGTTCCTCGTCTACCAGTTGGCGGGGCTGAAGACGGCGGGGACGATGGAGCCGCGGCACGTCTCGATGTGCAAGCGGAACAACGTCTGGGTGGCGCGTGAATGCGCGAAGCTGGCGCGCGAGATCCTGGGCGCCAACGGCATTTCCGACGAGTACCCGGTGGTCCGCCACATGCTGAACATCGAGTCCGTCTACACCTACGAGGGGACGCACGACATCCACGGTCTCGTGATCGGCCAGGCGATCACCGGCATTCCCTCCTTCAACCCGCCGATGAGCCGCGAGCAGGCGCGCGAGGCCGTCGACCGGCCGGCGCCGGCCGCTGCCGCCGCGGGGGCCGGCTCGTGACCGGGGAACTCCGCGACCGCGATTTCGTCGCCGTCACCGAGGCCGCCGCGGTCGCGGCGGCCCAGACGATGGGATACGGCGACCGCCACCACTCGGACCACGTCGCCGTCGAGGCGATGCGCGGGGTCCTGGCGGACATGGCGATCGACGGCCGGGTGGTGATCGGCGAGGGGGAGCGGGACAAGGCGCCCATGCTCTACGTCGGCGAGGAAGTCGGCCGCAGGGCGGCGGGCGATCTGCAGGTGGACTTCGCGGTCGACCCCCTGGAGGGGACGAATCTCTGCGCCACCGGGGCTTCGGACGCGATGGCGGTGCTCGCCGCCTCCGAGCGCGGCGGCCTGCTCCACGCCCCCGACATCTACATGGACAAGATCGTCGTCGGCCCGACCGCTCGCGGGAAGGTCGACCTGGACGCTCCGGTAGAGGACAACCTGAAGGCGATCGCCAGCGCGTTCGACTGCGCCGTCAGCGCCCTGACCGTGGTCGTTCTCGACCGGGACCGGCACCGGGGCCTGATCGACGACATCCGGACCGCCGGAGCGCGCATCAAACTGATCGGCGACGGGGACCTGTCGACCGCGATCGCGGCGGCCGTCCGCGGCACCGGGGTCCACGCGGTGATCGGCGCCGGCGGCGCGCCGGAGGGCGTGATCACCGCGGCGGCGATGCGTTGCCTCGGCGGGGAGATCCAGGGACGGTTGTCGGCGCTCTCGGACGAGCAGAAGCGGCGGCTCGCCCAGTTCGACATCGAGGATCCCGACCGCGTCTACACCACCGAAGAGCTTGCGCCGGGGGACGACATCCTCTTCTGCTGCACCGGCGTTACCGGCGGCGACCTGCTCCGGGGCGTCCGCTTCTTTGGCGACGGCTTCCGGACGTCGACGTTGACCATGTCGCTCAGGGAGGGCGTCATTCGCTTTGTCGAGACGATTCACCGTGGCGAGGACGGCGGTCCCGTCTACTTCTACTGAGATGGGGAACGTGGACGGCACCGTGACGGAGCGGCCGTGATCAAGCCGGACCACTGGATCCGTGCCTGGGGCGAGGCGGGCGGCGTCGACCCCTTCGAACCGGACCAGGTGAACGCGGCCAGCTACGACGTCCGTGTCGGCGACCACTGGATCTGCCCCACCCGCGACCCGGAGGAGTTCCACGGCGACCGGATCAAGCTGTTCCCGAACGAGGTCGTGCTCGCCACCACCCTCGAGTTCGTGCGCATTCCGCGTTCGGTGGCCTGCGACCTGAAGCTCAAGTCGACGCTGGGCCGGTTGTGGATCAACCACTCGCTGGCCGGCTGGTGCGACCCGGGATTCGAGGGGAACATCACCCTGGAGCTGCAGAACCTGGGCCCGGTGCCCTTCGTGCTCGACGCGGGCCGCCGGATCGCCCAGCTCATCTTCATCGCGATGGAGTCGGAGCCGCGGACCGCCTACGGCGAACCGGGCGCTGGAAGCCGGTACCAGCACCAGCGCGGCGCGACCCGCGCCCGCTCCTGAGGCGGAGGCGGGCGTGCCGGAACCTGTTCACCAGACGATTCGGCTCTCCATCGGCAGCCGGTACGAGAACATCGAACTGGTCAAGGCCGTGCTGGACGAAACGCTCGAGTCCCTGCCGATCGACGAAGAGACCGGCTACTGGATGGGCATCGCGTTGCGGGAAGCACTGACCAACGCGATCAAGCACGGCAACGCGCTGGATCCCGAGAAGAAGGTGGACGTGTGTCTCGCGGTGGGCGAGAGCGGGATCGACATCACCGTCGAGGACCAGGGCAGCGGCTTCGATCCTGGCGCCGTGGCGGACCCGCTGGCGCCCGACAACCTGCTCAAGACGGAAGGCAGAGGCATCTTCTACATGCGGAAGTTCATGGATAAGATCGACTACGATTTCGGCGCCGGCGGCGGCACGAAGGTTCGGCTTCACAAGAAGTTCGACGCCCCGGCCGGCAGCGCCGAAGCAAACCAGGGAGGAGCGAATGAAGATTGACAAGCGCCAGCGGGATGGAGCGACGATTCTCGATCTCCAGGGCAGGATCACGATCGGCGAGGGCGACGTTGCCTTGAGAGAGGCTGTCCTCGCGGCGGTCGGCGAAGGCGCGACGAACATCCTGCTCAACATGGGGCGCGTGCGCTCCATCGACTCCTCCGGCGTCGGTGAACTGGTTGCCGCCTACACCACGGTCACCAACCGGGGCGGCAAGCTGCGTCTGTTCTCCATGCCGAAGAGGGTTTTGGGCGTGCTCGAGATCACCCAGTTGATCACCGTCCTGGACATCCTGGAGGACGAGGCCGAGGCCGTCGCTTCGCTCGCCTGAGAGAGCGGTGAACGCGGAAGGCAGGGGGCGGTCGCGGGAGCATCGCCGCCACGGGGTCGGCGGCGTCCGTCAGGCTGTCGTCTGGCTGTCCCTGCTCCTGGTTCTTGGTCTCGCCGGCGGCGCCTGGCTGGGCGCCAGCGACGACGCGGAAGACGGCGGACGGGACTCGATCTACAAGTACCTCACGCTGTGGGAAGAGGTACTTCGGCTGATCCGGGGCTCGTATGTCGAGGAGACCGACGGACGCAGCCTGACGGCGGGCGCCATGGATGGGGTGACGGATGCCCTCGATCCCTTCTCGGTCTACGTGCCGCCGGGCGAAGTCGAGTCGTACCGGGCAGCGCGTGAGGTAGGCCGCCGGCATTCGGGCGTCCTGGTGCTGAAGGAGCGCGGCACCGCCTATGTGGTCGCGGTCGACGGCGGCAGCCCGGCCGAGGCCGCGGGTCTGGAGCGGAACGACATCGTCGCCGGTATCAACGGTCGCTCGTCCCGCGCGATGCCCCTGTGGGAACTGCGGCGTCAGCTCGCCGGCCCGGTCGGTTCCGAACTGGACCTGGAACTGGTGCGGCGCGGCAACAGCGTGGAAGCGAGCCTGACCCTGGACGAGTACGAACCGCTGCAACCCGAGTTTGAAGAGGTCGACGGTGTCGGCCTGCTGAGGATCCCGAGCTTCGGTTCCGGCACGGTCGCACAGGTGGAGGCGTTGCTCGACGGCTACGCCGGCGACTCCCTGCTGATCGATCTCCGCGGCGTGGCGGGGGGTTCCGCGGAGGCTGCCTACGCGGTAGCGGGCCTGTTCGCGGAGGGCGAGCTGGGCAGCCTGATCGACCGGGACGGCCGGAAGCTCGCGACCTTCCAGGGCGCGGGGGGCCTGTACTCGGGCGATATCGGCGTCCTGACCGATCGCAGTTCCCAGGGGCCGGCCGAGATCCTGACCGCCGTCCTGCGTCAGTCGGTCGACGCGGACCACTACGGCGAGTCGACCTTCGGCTACGCCGGAACGCTGCGGCAGATCGAGCTGCCGAACGGCGGCGGCCTGCTGGAAACGACCGCGGCCTTCTACACGGACCCGGAAGGTGAACGGCTGAACGGCCGTATCCGCGTCGCCAACGAAGACCGCCTGAGCACGCTCTTCTTCGGCGAGAGGGACGAGGGATCGGATCCGATGCTGGAGGGCGCCCTGGAGCTCATCCTCGAAGCTCCCGCCGAGCCCGCGCAGTTGTAGCCCGCTTCGCCCGCTCCCACAGCCGTTCCAGTTCCTCCATCCGGTAGTCGCCGCCGGGCTTGAGCTCCGCCTCCATGGCCGCGAAACGGCGGCGGAACTTCCGGTTCGCCGCCGCCAGCGCGCGTTCCGGGTCCACGTCCAGGTGGCGGGCGAGGTTGGCGACCGCGAACAGCACGTCGCCCAGTTCCTCTTCGACCCGCGCCTTTGCCCCGGCGGATCGGCTGGCCCGGTCGCCGGCCGTCTCGCGGTCCAGCTCGCCGAGTTCCTCGGCCACCTTGGCGCGCACGGCTTCGGTCGAGTCCCAGTCGAAACCGATACCGGCCGCTTTCTGGCCGAGACGGTAGGCGCCGACCAGGGCCGGCAGGGAGATCGGGACGCCGTCCAGCGCGGAACGCTCGCCGCCGGAGTTCCGCTTGCGCTGTTCCCACATCGCCGCGACTTCGGCCGCGGAACCCGGCCCTGCCTGGTCCTTCTCGTCGCCGAAGACGTGAGGGTGGCGCACGACCATCTTGTCGATCACGGTGCGGATCGCTCCGCCGAGGGGTATCTCCTCCAGTTCGGCGCCGGCCAGCCGGGCGACGTACACCGCCTCGAACAGCAGATCGCCCAGTTCCTCGTTGATCGCGGCGGGATCGCGTTCGTCGATCGCCGCGGCCAGTTCGTGGGCTTCCTCGATCAGATAGGCCCGAAGATCCGCCAGTGACAGCTCACGGTCCCAGGGGCAGTCGATGCGCAGCCGGTCGATCAGCTCGGCGATCGGAGCGAGCGAGCAGGAGTCGGTTCCCGCGCCGTCGCCTTTGTTACGATCTTGCATTCGTTGGGAGCGGAGGTCGGAAGTGAAGGTAACCGACAGAAGGATGTTCACGGACGACGGCGAACTGCGCGAAGAGTACCGCTTCCTCGAGCAGCAGAAGGCCGGGGGAGCCGCGCCGGCCGCGGAACAGCCGCCCCCGGTCGCTGGCCAGGACAACGCGCCTCGTGCGAGCGAGTCGCCGGCCGGCGGGGCTGGACAGGCCGCATCCGCGACGCCGCCCCAGGGCGCCGGAGCCGCCGAGGCTCCGCGGATGCCGCCGGGCGGGGCGCAGTCTCCGGGCTTCATGGACCTGGTCGCCGTTCTGGCCGAGCCGATCGCCTTCCTGCTCGGCGATGCCCAGTTGCCGGACGGTCAAAGCGCCCAGGATCTGCCGCGGGCCCGGCTCCACATCGACCTGCTGGCGGTGCTGCAGGAGAAGACGCGGGGCAACGTCCCCGAGCAGGAGACGGCCGTGCTCGAGGATCTTCTCGCGCAGCTCCGGATGCGGTACGTCGAGAAGAGCCGGAACTGATTGCCGGCCGATCCCGGCAGGCTCGACGACGATGCCTGTCCGTAATCTGAGCGTTTAGCAGTGAGATCGCCGCCTCCCGGGACTTGACAACGGATCGCTTAGGTCTTAGTGTTCACGTCGCATCGGGCCAGGCAGGCGGTTGACGCCGCACCCGTCCGAAGCGCCGCAAACAGAGAACCGACCCGTTCCCGCTCACTGGGCGGACGATTCAGGAGAGAGAGTCTTGAGCAAGATCATTGGCATCGACCTGGGGACGACGAACAGCGTCGTCGCCGTGATGGAGGGTTCGGACCCGAAGGTGGTTCCGAACTCGGAGGGAAGCCGGACCACGCCGTCGATCGTCGGCTTCACGGAGAAGGGCGAGCGGCTCGTCGGCCAGGTCGCCAAGCGACAGGCGGTAACCAACCCGGAGAACACGGTCTTCTCGATCAAGCGCTTCATGGGGCGGCGCCTGGGCGAGGTCTCGGAAGAACAGAAGATGGTCCCCTACACGGTCTCGAGCGCCGGCGACGACGTGCAGATCGGAGCCGCGGGCAAGACCTACACGCCGCCCCAGATCTCGGCGATGGTGCTGCAGAAGCTGAAGCAGGCGGCCGAGGACTATCTCGGGGGTCCGGTCGAGCGCGCCGTGATCACGGTCCCCGCCTACTTCAACGACGCCCAGCGTCAGGCCACGCGGGATGCCGGCCAGATCGCCGGACTGACCGTCGAGCGGCTGGTCAACGAGCCGACCGCGGCGGCGCTTGCCTATGGCCTGGACAAGGAGGGCGACCGCACGATCGCCGTCTACGACTTCGGTGGCGGCACCTTCGACATCTCGATTCTCGAGGTGGGCGAGGGCGTGGTCGAGGTCAAGGCGACGAACGGCGACACCCACCTGGGCGGCGACAACATCGATCAGCGGATCATCGACTGGCTGCTGGAGGAGTTCAGGAAGGACCAGGGCATCGATCTCGGCCAGGATCCGATGGCCATGCAGCGGCTCAAGGAGGCCGGCGAGAAAGCGAAGATCGAGCTGTCGGGCGTGCAGGAGACCGAGATCAACCTCCCCTTCGTGACCGCCGACGCTTCGGGGCCGAAGCACCTGAACGTCAAGCTCTCCCGGAGCAAGCTGGAGCAGCTCACCGAGGACCTGATCAGGAGCACGCTCGAACCCTGCCGCCAGGCGCTCAGGGACGCCGGCCTCGGCACCAGCGACATCGAGGAGATCGTCCTGGTGGGCGGCCAGACCCGGATGCCGGCGGTGCAGGAAACGGTCAAGGAGTTCTTCGGACGGGAGCCCCACCGCGGGGTGAATCCGGACGAGGTGGTCGCGATCGGCGCCGCGATCCAAGGCGGCGTGCTGGCCGGGGACGTCACGGACGTCCTGCTGCTGGACGTCACGCCGCTCTCGCTTGGCATCGAGACGCTGGGCGGCGTGTTCACCAAGCTGATCGATCGCAACACGACGATTCCCACCCGCAAGAGCGAGGTCTTCTCGACCGCCGGCGACAACCAGACGTCGGTCGAGGTCCATGTGTTGCAGGGGGAGCGCGAGATCGCCGGCGACAACCGGACGCTCGGCCGCTTCCACCTGGTGGGCATTCCGCCGGCGCCTCGCGGCCTGCCGCAGATCGAGGTCACCTTCGACATCGACGCCAACGGCATCGTCAACGTGTCGGCCAGGGACAAGGGCACCGGCAAGGAGCAGAAGATCACGATCACGGGCTCGGGCGGCATCGAGAAGGACGAGATCGAGCGCATGGTGGCGGACGCCCAGGCCCACAGCGACGAGGACAGGAAGCGTCGCGAGGCCATCGACGCCCGCAACCAGCTCGACTCCCTGGTCTACGGCACGGAGAAGAACCTCGCCGAGCACCGGGACAAGCTGTCCGAGAGCGACCGCACTGACCTCGAGTCCGCGATCGAGGACGCGAAGAAGAGCATGGAGGGCGAAGACGCCGCCGCCATGGAGGGCGCATCCGCGCGGTTGACCGAGGCCTCACACAAGCTGGCGCAGGTCATCTACGAACAGACCAGCGCCCAGGCGGCGCCCGACGCGCCTCCGGGCGCGGGCGGCCCCGGGGACGGCGATTCCCAGGCCGCCGATGACGATGTGATCGACGCGGACTTCGTCGATGTTGACGAGACCTCCGGGGACGACAGCACGTCCGGGGACAAAGGGGCGAACTAGGTGGCGCCGTCGCGGTCGTCGCGTGAGCGCCGTCCCCCGTCCCGCCGTCGGCGGGTGGGGGGCGGTCGTTACGTGATGATCAGCAAGGTCGCCGAGCGCTACGACATCCATCCCCAGACGCTCCGGCTGTACGAGCGGGAGGGCCTTCTGGAGCCGCAACGGAGCGACGGCAACACTCGCCTCTACGATCAGGACTCCCTGAACCGGCTGGAGTCGATCCTGACCCTGACCCGGGACATGGGGGTCAACCTGGCGGGAGTCGAGGTCATCCTCACGCTGCAGGAACGGCTGGCGCGGCTCGAAGCCGAGCGGGACCGGCTACTCTCGATCGTCGAGCGCGACGCGGCGGACCGCCGCCGGGGTGTCCGGCGGCGGCACGCCCTGGTCTGGGTGCGGAGCGGCGCGCTGGTCAAGGTCGAGGACGAGGAGTGAACGAGGAAGGCTGCGAACTCTGTGGCGGGCGCGGTTGGATCGTGGACCTCGCGACGAACCAGGCGCGACGCTGCACCTGCCACTCGACCCGCGTCCGCGGCCGCCGCCTCGACGACCTGGGAATTCCGCCCAAGTACCAGGGTTGCCGGCTTACCAACTTCCGGCTCGCGGGAGACGTGGGCGACCAGCTCCTCACCGCGCGCCGCGACTGCGACCAGTACATCGAGGAGTTCATGGAGCTCGACGGATCGCTGAACGAAACCGGACTGGTGTTCATCGGCCCGAGCGGCCGGGGCAAGACGCACCTTGCCGTGGCCGTGCTGATCGAACTGGCCGAGCAGTACGGCGTCGGCGGCCGCTTCGTCGACTTCACCAGTCTGGTCGCCGACATCCAGGCGACGTTCCAGCCCGACGCTCCGCGCAACCAGGCCGATCTGCTGCGTCCGCTCCAGGAGGCGGAGGTGGTCGTCGTCGACGAGCTCGGCGCGCGGCGGCCCTCGGCCTTCGTCTCCGACACCCTGTATCTGCTGATCAACGGCCGCTACATGGCCCGCCGGCCGACCCTGTTCACCAGCAACTACTACCTGACGTCCGAAGCCGACGGCGACCCCGCCGATGCTGCCCGGACCCTGGCCGGCCGCGTCCCCGCCAGCCTGATCAGCCGCCTCCACCAGATGGCGAAGCCGATCCTCATCGACGCCGTCGGCGACTACCGGCACGAGTTGCAGGCGCACCAGCATCGGTAACACCCTCCCCCCTCCGGCCGCCAGGCCGGCACCTTTCGAAGAAACCGCCGCTTTGGCGTACTTTCAATAACGTATGGAACGGGCGATGGGAGTGAGCGGATCACAGAGGGTTGAGCGGTGGATGACCGACTTGGGTCTGGGCGTTGCGGCCTGTCTGCTGCTGGCGACGGCGCCGGCAGTGCATCCCGGTGCGGCGACGTCTCCTCCGTCGATCGTTCTGCCGGAGGAGATTCGGCTGGGGCTGGCCACGGACCTTGAGCGGGTCGAGGTTGCCTGCTGCGATGGCCCTTCGTGGCTTGTGGACGAGACCGGCCGGCGGCACGAGGTTGCCGGCTCCTTCGAGGTGCTGGCGGCGCCGGGGACGGCGAGCCCGGGAGTCCATCGTCTGCAGGTGGCGGCGTTGCGGGATCGGGCGCAGGCGGAGAAGCTGGCCGGCCGGCTGGCGAGTCTGCTCGATCAGCAGGCGGACTCGGTGCTCGACGCGGGCACCGGCCTGTACCGGGTCCGCGTGGGCCGCTTCGGTGACCGGGAGGCGGCGGAGAAGGCTCGTGGCCGGCTTCATGTCGAGGGTTTCGACGACGTCTGGATCACCATCGAGGGCCAGGTTCTGGAGCATCCGGGATTCGAGGTGGATGGAGTCGGCTGGGTCGCGGGACGGAGGCTGCGGCTCGAGTCGCGGGACGGTGTCGTCCACATCCTGGGCCGCCGCTACCGGGGGGCGCTCGAGGTCTTCGTGAGCGACCGGTCCGGACTGAATGTCGTCAACGCGGCGCCGCTCGAGGACTACCTGCGCGGCGTCGTGCCGGTCGAGCTGGGACCGGAGCTGTACCCGGAGCCTGAGGCGATCAAGGCGCAGGCCGTGGCCGCGCGCACCTATGCGGCAAAGCGCCTGGGCGAGTTCGAGGGGGAGGGGTACGACCTCTGCGCCACGCCGCTATGCCAGGTCTACGGCGGTCTGGACGTGGAGCACCCTGTCTCGGACCGCGCGATCGCGGCGACCGGCGGCGAGATCCTGCTTCGTGACGGCGCGCTCCAGGAGGCACTGTTCACGGCGAGTTGCGGCGGCAGTACCGAACTCGTCGATCACGTCTTCCCTCTTCTGGCGGGCGGAGGCCCCCTGGCAACGGCCTGTGTCGAAGGGGGAGTCGTGACCCTGGCGGGCGGCGCCGAGGGCTCGCCCGCCAGGCACCTGCTGAGGTCCATCGGCGCTCGCGGGGTGCGCGAGAGACGGGTCGATGAGCGACTCGACCGCGCCCGTTCCGGCGGCGATCTGGAAGTTGTCCATGGGAGCCTGGGCGGTCTCGACGGCGGCTGGCTCGACCTGCGCCAGCAGGGTCGCCGCCGGCTGGTGCCGTTGGCCTCCGGGTCGGCGCTGTTGGTGACCAAGGTTCCGCCGGGGACCCGCCCTGGCGACCTCGGCGTGCCTGCGCCGTCCGTGACGGCCGCGCCGGGCGACCGGCTGCGCGTCTACCTGGTCCGCGGCCAGGTGGTCCTGCTCGTTCACGAGACGCCGCGAACTGGAGATCAACCGAAAGCGGAGACGTGGTCGCTCTGGCGGTCGCACGCTTCCCTGCGCGCCGCGGTCGAGAAGCGCTTTCCCGGCCTGGGACTCAGGTCCATGAGAGTGCTGGAGCGCGGCGTCTCGGGTCGGGTGGCGCGGCTCGACCTGGTCGGTGAGCGGAGTTCGGTCGAGTTGCAGGGTCTGGCGATCCGCTGGCTGCTCGACATTCCCGAACACCTCGTCCGGCTGGCCGCCGAAGCGGGAGAGGGTGCCGTTCCCGGCTGGCGCTTCGCCGGCCGCGGCCGGGGCCACGGCGTCGGCATGTGCCAGGTCGGCGCGTATCTCATGGCGCAACGCGGTCTGACCTACCGCGAGATCCTCTGGCACTACTACGGCGCGGTCGAGATCGGCGAGTTCGCATCTTGAGCGTCGACCGGACTGCCGACGCCTGGCTGGACGACCCCGAGCCCTGGCGCGAGACCAGACGTCTGGGCCGGGCGTTGACCGCCATCGAGGGCGGCGGCGCGACGCAGGCTCTCGCCAGGGCGGCCTGGCGGCGGGCCGGGCGCGCGATGACGATCGGTCTGACCGGACCGCCCGGGGTCGGCAAGAGCACGTTGACGGCCGCTCTGGCCCAGGAGCTCCGGCGACGGGGGGAGCCGGTGGCGGTTCTCGCCTTCGACCCGACCAGCCCGCTGACCGGCGGCGCCGTGCTCGGCGACCGAGTGCGGATGTCCGACCTGGAAACCGATCCGGGCGTCTTCATCCGGTCGATGGCCTCGCGGGGCGCCGGCGGCGGACTGGCGCAGGCCGCCGCGGCGGCGACCGACCTGCTCGATGCCGCGGGCTTTCCCTGGATCCTGGTCGAGACGGTGGGCAGCGGTCAGGCGCAGACCGCCATTCGCCGGAACTCGGACCTGGTCGTCCTGGTGACGGCGCCCGGCCTGGGCGACGGCGTTCAGGCGATCAAGAGCGGGACGATGGAGATCGCGGACGTGTTCGTCGTCAACAAGAGCGATCTGCCGGGCGCCGCCGCCGCTCGCCGGTCGATCGTGGAGATGCTCGACCTGGCGGACGGAGTCGGCGGTGAGCCGCCGGCCGTGCTGCCGACCGTGGCGCGGACGGGCGAGGGCGCGGCGGAAGTCCTGGACGCGGTGTCCGCGCGTTTCGAATGGCTGCGGGCCGGAGGCGAGATCCGCGCCCGGCGGGCGGCCCGCCTGCGGCGCCGGGTGCTGGACCTGTACCGCGCCGAGGTCCTCCGGCTCGCCATGGGCTCGGTCGACGACGACCGGTTCGCGCGGGCGCTCCTCGCCGCCAGCGCGACGACGCCGGGTGCCGGCCAGAGGGCCGGCGCACCGACAGAGACGCCGCCAGGCGGAGCTGTCGGTCTGGACGGGGAGGCCGATTCGCAGCAGAATCGGGCGCCGCTGGAAGCCGGGCCGGCCGGCGATCCCTTTGATCCGGTCGACCCCTACGAACTGGCGGACCGGTTGGTCGGCGAGTTCGTAGGCGGATTCCGGCAACACCGAGGCGTATAGCTGATGATCACGGGTCTGGACCACGTCGCGATCGCCGTCCCTTCGATCGAAGAGGCGAGAGCGTTCTACGAGAAGCTGGGCCTGGAAATCGCCGCGATCGAGGTGGTCGAGCACGAGGGGGTACGGGTAGCGATGATTCCCTGCGGCGGCACGCGCATCGA
>JAPVWO010000125.1 GCA_027493375.1 Candidatus Multivorans thiocomprendens
CCGACGAAGGAAGTGAAGCTGCATGCCTCCGTCCGGTCGTAGGCATCCTCCGCCGCTTCGATGATCTCCTGCCACGGGCTCATCGCCCATTCCCGGCACAGCGCCCCGTCCTCACCGCACATCTCCTCGGTCCTGCTCGGCGTCTCGGTCGTGATGACGGCGCCGAGCATCTGCATCCCCACGCGCTGGTCCGAGCGGAACGTGGTGCAGAACTCCGAGCCGTAGCGGGGAGACTCGGGATCCCGGCACAGGCGGCGCTCGCCGAGGAACTCCCCGTGGTCGGTCACCGCCACGAAGTCGAGCGGCCGGTCGATCGTGATGCTGCCCGCCGGCGCGCCGTCCGGCCCGATCGGCCAGAACGGGATCGCCTCGCCCTTCGCGAAGCGGTAGGCGTCCGCCGGCGTGGCGCCGGTGCTGATCGCCGCCGCGTCGAACGAGAAGCTGGTGTGAACGTGGAGGTCGCCGAACAGCGCCTGGCGGAGCGGCGTGGCGTCGAGGCAGGCGGGCCGGTCTTCGGTGCGCGAGACGGTACCGCCTCGAACGGCGCCGTCCGTGGTCCCCTCGGCGCCCGGCGCCGCCCAGGCGGGCGCGGCGAACACGAGGAGCGGCAGCAAGAAGCGGATCGGCTCGGATCTCATTCAGTTCTCCAGGGCTGGGGAATAGGGGAAACCGACCATCCGAGGTCGGCGCCCGACGCTATCGCCCTCTATAGTGACTTCAACTCACTCCAGAAGGAGAACGAAGATGAAGCCTTCGCTGCCGACCGTTCTCGCCGCTGCCCTGGCCTTCACGGCCATCGCCGCGCCCGCTTCGAGCGCCGAACCCGACGACGTGCGCTCCAGGTGGGAAACCTCCTGCATGATCCGGCACGACAAGTTCGACTACGTCCTGCCGGGCGCCATGCGGCGCAACGACATCGACATGTGGATCGTGACCGACCGTGGCCGCGGCACTCAGCCGATGACGCGCGACTTCGGCATCTCGACCGTCAACGGTCAGAGCTTCTTCATCTTCACCGACCGTGGCGGCGACCGCATCGAACGGATCCAGCTCGGCCGCGAGAACGATCTGGCTGCGGAATGCGGCGCCTACGACCGGTTCGGAGGCTTCGAAGAGCTGCGGTCGATCGTCGAGGAGCGCGATCCTCAGACCATCGGTCTCAACTACCTCGCGATCCCCTACAGAGCCGAAGGCCTCCACGTAGCGGACGGACTCACGCACACCGACTTCAAGTTCCTGACGAGCGAACTCGGTGAGAAGTACGCGGCCCGCTTCACGTCCGCCCAGCACCTGATCGCCGACTTTCGCGGAGAGCGGGTCGCCGGCGAGATCGTCGAGTTCGCGAAGGTCGGCGACCTCACCCGGCGGCTCCTGGAGCGGGCATTGTCCAACGAGGTCATCACCCCGGGCAAGACGACGCACAACGACGTCGCCCGCTGGCTGGAGCAGAAGCTGCACGACCACGACCTGCAGCGCGGCTGGTTTCCGACCGTCTACACCCACCTCCCGGACGGCAGCGAGATCGGCGGCACCGAGCGCGTGATCCAGCGCGGCGATGTCCTGCAGATCGACTGGGGCACCGGCCGGAACAACTTCTCGACCGACATCAAGCGTTACGCCTACGTCCTGCGCGAGGGCGAGACCGAGCCACCCGCCGGTGTGCTGAACACGTTCGCCGAATCGAAGAAGGTGCAGGAGATCATCCGCAAGCACGTCCGCTCGGGCCGCACCGGCCGCGAGCAGCTCGACGAACTGAAGCAGATCATCCGGGACGCCGGCTACGTCTACACCGAGCTGGAAGTGGCCGCCCAGGACGCCCCCGGCATCGAGGTCAACGTCGGCATGCACGGGGCCGGCAACATCGGCCACGAGATGGCCGCGAGCCTGTTCGAGATCTACCCGGAACGCACGAAGTACGTCGTCCGCCCCAACTCGATCATCTCTCTCGAGTACATCGTCTTCATGCCGGCCGAGGAGTGGGACGGCAACAAGATCCCGATCAACGTCGAGGAGAACGCGTTGATCACGGAACGCGGGATCGAGTGGCTGCATCCGCCGCAGGCGCGGGTGTTGGTGATTCGGTAGCGGGCTACTTGTCCTCGTCGCCCCACCAGCGGCGCAGCCGTTCGGCGATCGCGGCTTCCGAGCCCTGGTCTGACGGCTCGTAGTAGCGGCGGCCGGATAGGCCGGGCGGCAGGTACTCCTGCTCCTCGAAGTGCCCCTCGACGTCGTGGCCGTACTTGTAGTCCTTGCCGTAGCCCATGCCGCGCATGAGGCCCGTGACCGCGTTGCGTAGATGCAAGGGCACTGGTTCGTGCGGTGAATCCCGCACGTCCGCCATCGCGCGGCCGAGGGCGACGTAGGCGGCGTTGCTCTTGGGCGAGGCCGCGAGGTAGACCGTAGCCTCGGCGAGCGGGATGCGGCCTTCGGGCAGGCCGATGAAGTGGACCGCCTGCTGGGCGGCCACCGCGACGGGCAGGGCGCCCGGGTTCGCCAGCCCGACGTCCTCGGCGGCCAGGATGACCAGCCGGCGGGCGATGAACAGGGGGTCCTCGCCGGCTTCAAGCATCCGGGCCAGCCAGTAGAGGGCGCCGTCGGGCGAGGAGCCCCGCACGGACTTGATGAACGCCGAGATCGTGTCGTAGTGGCTGTCGCCGGCCTTGTCGTACTGGGGCGTGCGTCGCTGCAGGGCGTCGGAGATGGCTTCCATGTCGATGCGGCGCACGCCGTCCTCGCCCGGCTCGGCCGCAACGACGGCCATCTCCAGGGCGTTCAGGGCGACCCGGGCGTCCCCGTTCGCGATGTTCACGAGGTGCGCCACCGCGTCCGGCTCCAGTTCCGGGGCCAGCAGGCCCAGACCGCGGCCCTCGTCCGACAACGCGCGCTCGACGATGCCGGTCATCGCTCCTTCGTCCAGGGCGTGCAGGGTGAACACCCGGCAGCGGGACAGGAGCGGCGCGTTGACTTCGAAGGAGGGGTTCTCCGTCGTCGCTCCGATGAAGGTGATCGTGCCGTCTTCGACGTGGGGCAGGATCACGTCCTGCTGAGCCTTGTTGAAGCGGTGGATCTCGTCGACGAACAGGATCGTGGGCCGGCCGTAGAGGGATCGAAGGTCCTGCGCGCCCTTCACCGCGCGGCGCAGATCCGCCACACCGGCCGAGACGGCGCTTACCGGTTCGAAGTGGGCCCGGGTCGAGGTCGCGATCAGCCGCGCCAGGGTCGTCTTGCCGGACCCGGGCGGACCCCAGAACAGGAGCGACGGCACCCGGTCCGCCTCGATCGACCGGCGCAGCACCTTGTCCTCGCCCAGGATGTGCTGCTGGCCGACGAACTCGTCGAACGTGGCCGGGCGCATCCGTTCGGCGCCCTGGCCCGGGCAACTCCCGTTCCCCTGGCGGCGACGGCAGCCTTCGTCGGACCGTGCAGACGGAGATGGACGGCGCAGCGCAGCGCGTCCTGCCGGTAGGCGGTCATGATCGGGCGGCCGGTCGAGCCACCCTGGTTCGGATCGCCCACCCGCCGCTGGAACTCCCGCAGCAACCGTCCGATCGTGTGCTTCCGCTGGCGCGGCCGGTACGGCGCCGGGTCGGCCAGCGCCTCCACGAAGGGCGTCGGCTCGAGCCTCACCGTCAGCAGACCGAGCCCGAGGCGGCGGCACAGCCCAAGGGCGTCCTTCTTTCGATTCGTCCGTCCCGAGAACGGTGGAACGGCGAGGTAGACGTTGTCGGAGAGAGCCTGTCGTGCGACTCCCTGGAACACCAGGGGCAGGGAGAAACTCGTCTTCAACTCGACGATCAAGGGCGGCTCCTCGCCCCGCACCGCGACGAGGTCGCAACCGTTGACCTCTCCCTTGACGGCGTAGCCCTGTCCCTCGAGAAACGCCTTGACCGGCGGGTAGAGCGTCTGTTCGCGCACGCTGGTCAGCCCTGTGCCATGAGCGTCTTGCGCATGAGAGCCGGACGCCGAGTATACGATCCGGGACGCGGAGACGGCGACGAGGGCTAACGGCAATGAAGGCGAACCACGGCACCCGAGCCGCCGCACTGGCCTGCGCCGTGGCCGCCTGCGCGGTCGGCTGCGGCACGCCGCCAGGCGAAGTGGATTCGGCCGCGGGCGGCGAGGACGGTCGACCGCCGAACATCGTCCTCATCATGGCGGACGACCTCGGCTACGGCGACATCAGTCCCTATGACGGCTGGATCGAGACGCCGCACCTGGATCGCCTGGCCGCCGCCGGCATGCTGCTGACCGACTTCCACACCAGCGGCGCGGTGTGCTCGCCAACCCGCGCCGGCCTGGTCACGGGCCGTTATCAGCACCGGGCGGGCGTTCCCGCCGTCCTGGTCGCGAACTCGGACAGTCCGCTCTACCACCAGGGCATCGACCTGATCGGCGACCACGCCGAGCGGTTCATCGCCGGGCACCGGGACGAACCGTTCTTCCTCTATCTGGCACACCACGCTCCGCACTACCCGTACCAGGGTCCGGGCGACCCGGCTGAGCGCTACGCAGGCGAAGACACGTTTCCGGGCGTCGGCGCGGTGACCGATAGGAAGCGCGCCTACCGCGAGATGGTCGAGTCGATGGACGCGAGTATCGGCCGCGTCCTCGACGCGCTCGAAGAGCAGGGCCTGTTTGAGAACACGCTGGTCTGGTTCTTCTCCGACAACGGGGCGACTCGCGAGGGGTCCAACGGAGCGCTGCGCGGCTTCAAGGCCAGCTACTGGGAGGGCGGCCACCGTGTCCCCTCGCTAGCGACCATGCCCGGCAGAATCGCTGCCGGGTCGACGTCCACCGCGATCACGTCGACACTAGACGTGATGCCGACCGTCCTGGCAATGGCCGGCGGCGCCGCGCATCCCGACCTGCCCTTCGACGGCACCGACATCGGCCCGGTTCTCTTCGACGGCGAAGATCCGCCGCCCCGCCAACTCTTCTGGAGCAGCCCGGCCCAGTTCTGGCGCGGCGCCGCCGTTCGGGACGGCCGCTACAAGCTGGTCATCGACCGCCGGACGCAGCGAGCCGCCGCGGCAGAAGGCGAGGAGATCACCGATCCGCTGCCCATGCTCTTCGATCTGGAAGCCGACCTCGGCGAGACGACCGACCTCGCCGTCGATGAACCGCAGCGGGTCGAAGCGATGATGGCGGCGCTCGAACGCTGGCGGGAAGACGTCGGCGCCCCGTAGCCCGTGCTATGGTCCGCCGCCCATGGCTCGGACCTGTTCGACGCGGAACCTGACTACCTGCGGCGCGCTGATGCGCGGCGCTCGTGGAGAGGTCCGTCCCGTCGGCCACCGTCCGACACTCTGAACCCACAGACCGACGGACCTCTCCGCTGCCGGAGGGGCCGTCGCAGATGACTCCTCCGCCGTAGCCGGTCCGGCACCGAGGAACATCATCGTGAGCGACACTTCGACGTCAGCGCTTCTGGAAGAAGCGAGGGCCTACTACAAGGCCCTCCTGCGGCCCGTCTTCAAGGGCCGCAGGTTCGTGCTGCCCGGCAACATCGCGGTGGGGCTCGGCAACGTGGCCCTCGACCTCTGCGGACTTGGCGCTGCGCGGCCCTTCGTGGTCGCCGGGAGCCACGGAACGGGACCGCTGCCGCCCCGGGAAGACGCGGAGCTGCGCGTGCTCGACGTTCGCGGCACGGATCCGCTGGAGCACAACCGCAACGTCCAGCGCGCGCTGGCCGACCTTCCGTCCGCAGTGCGGGATGCGGTCGACGCCTGGGATCCGGACGGCTGGGCCCGGACCCTGCACACGGACCCGCTGGCCGAGCCCCGGCCGGTGGCCGGACGAGCGGCCTACGCCGCTCGATCCTCGGCATGGACCGGCCTCGAAGACAAGGTCGTCATCGACGCCTTCTGGGACACGGTCGGCGTGCCGCGCGCGCCGTCTCAGGTGGTTCCGGCCAGACACAAGGCTCTCCGAACCGCCGCCAACGCGCTGGACCGAGGCCACGGCACCGTCTGGGCAGCCGGAGTGAGCACCCTCGCCGGCGCGCTGGGCGACTTTCCTCTCATCCTGCTCTGTCTGGCCATCGCCGAAGGCGAAGAACTCGACTACCGGCCGGAACGTACGATCTGGTGCGAGACGGCGACGACTACCGCGAGGCCGAGCCCGGTGAGGAACCCGAGGCGACGCTTCTGTTCGGACCCGGCCCCATCGGCGGGTTCCTGCGCTTCACCCTGAATCCCGCTGCCAACGAGCCCGGGCCACCATCGGCGCCGCAGGCCGCGCGAGCTTTCCGCCTCGCGGATCGCCTGCTCGGCACGGAATTCGGTGATCTGGAGGCGGCGTGGAATGTGAGGCCGTAGTCGCGATTAGCGCCGACTTCGCTGGTACAGGAACGACACCGCCACCAGCAGCGCGCCGACGATCAGGAAGGCCAGGATCCGGTAGCCCTGCTCGAGAAAGGACAGGTCGATGAGGAACGTCTTGCCGACCACGACGAGCAGCAGCGCCAGGCCCTGCCAGCGCAGGCCGGGGGCGTTGCGGCGGATGCCCGCGGCGATGAAGGCCGCCGCCCACAGGAGCCAGACGGCCGACAGAACGACCTGGGCGGCCAGGTCGAGGTCGAGGTCGATGTTGAGCCCCTGGACCAGGTCCCACGATTCCGTCGACACGGCGACGAGCGCGACGACGTTGGCGACAACGAGCGCCACGGCCCAGACAGGCGCCTCCATCCGCACCCTGGTCTTCAGCCGGCCCCGCACGTAGGCCGCGGCGACGACCAGTCCGGCCGCCACCCCGGCCAGGGTCAGGAAGCGCAGGTTGATGAAAAGGAGGTCGCGCCGCCCGCCGAACGCCGCCGGCGTCATCAGCAGTACGACGCCGAAGAGGGCAACCGAGAAGATGCGCATCCAGATCGACGGCAGCCGCGTTCCGGCAATCGCCAGCGCGACGGCCTCCGCGGTCCACGCCAGGGTGATCCAGTCGCCCTCGAGCCGGATCGGGAAGGCGGTCGTGGCCAGCAGCGCGGCGAGGACGGCGAACAGGTCCTGGAGTTGGCGGCTTCGCCGCTCTTCCCCGGCGCTCCAGCTCCCAAGCGCGCGGGACACGGCCAGGTGGACGGCCGCCAGGACCAGGACGGCGCCGGTCAGCAACCACCTGTGTTCCTCGTAGAGAAGCTGCTGCAGCAGCAGAACGAAGAAGCCGAGCGCCAGAACCAGCACGCCGAGCTCGGTCGGGCGCAGCCGCCGGGCCTGACGCACCCGGGCCAGAGGAAGAGCGAAGTAGATGGCGTAGAAGAGCGTGCCGAAGAGAGCGGTCGAGAGGAGCCGCTCGCCCTCGTAGAACTCGACGTACCAGGCGATGAAGTAGCCAGCGGTCGCGACCAGGGCGGCCGGCGCCAGGACGCGGAAACCGCGCAAAAGGGCCAGCGCGAGCAGGCTGGCGCTGAGCAGGGCGAGATAGCTGAAGAGGACGACCTGGGCGTCCGTGCCGGTGCTGAGCAGCGCCGGCGTCAGGAAGCCTCCGGCGAGCGCCAGGGCTGCCAGCCGCTGCGAGTCGCGCCGTACGGACAGGCCGATGACCGCCGCGGTGACGAGGGCGAGGAACGCGAACGCCGCCGGCTGCGGAACGAGGGCGTAGAAGTCCCAGGCCGCGTAGCCCGAAAGGTAGACGACGCCGGCGCCGAGCGCCGACATCCCTTCGGCGAAGTAGCGCATCTTCCGTGCGGCGAGCCACTCGCCGTAGCCGGCGAGTGCGAGGCCACTCACGAGCCCGATCAGGACGCGCCCCGTCGGCCCGATCCACTCGTTCTCGAACGCGTGGCGCAGGAAGAACGCGGCCGCGATCAGGAGCGTGAGGATGCCGATCCGGTTCAGCCAGCGGCCGCCGATCAGCGACTCGAAGTCGATGTCCCGCCAGGCGGCGCGCCTGGGTTTGCGGCCCACCGTGGCGGTCGCGACGGGCTGAGGGCTCGGCTCGACCGAAGCCGGCGCGGACTCGGGTGCTTCCGGGCTGGACGGCACCACAGCTTGCTCGCCTTCACCGTCGCCTCGGAGAGTGGCGACCTCCTCCTGTAGCTCACGGACTCGCGCCTCGAGCGCTTGCACGCGCCGATCGAGGGACTCCGGCACGCGCTGGCTACTCTCCGTCAGCGACCGGTGGCTGGCGCAACGGCGCCCGGCGCCGCCTGAGTTCGGTGGGCTTGACCTGCACGCCGTAGTTCGCGGCGAGGTAGTCGAGGATCGGCTTCTCCAGGTCGCCGAGCGGCTCGAGGCCTTCGTCCCTCTCCATGCGGCGGATCGTCCGGATCCAGCCGTCGCGGTCGGTCCGGTTCTGCTGCAGCAGCGTCGCGGAGTGGCATTCGATGCAGTGGTCGCGGGCGGTTTGCCAAACGCCGGCGGCGTCCTTGATCAGGCCGGTCTCGGTGTCCAGTGGCTGGGCCGGCTTCTGGGCGCCGACCCCGCCGGCCAACAAGACCAGACCGAGCAGACTCGTTTTGAACAAGCTAAGCCACATACACGGCGACCCGGTGACAGGCGTTGTTCAGGTAACCCCGCGGATTCCAGCCGGGCAGGACCACCGGCTGCACGTCGCCGTTCGCGTCGGCGGCCCTTGCCCAGACTTCGTAGTAGCCCGCTGCGGGGAACGTGAGGTCGAGGTCCCAGTTCTGCCAGGCGAGGCGATTCGCCGGCGGCTGCAGGTCGGCCCGCGTCCAGCTGCGGCCGAAGTCGATCGAGACGTCCAGACGTTCGACCCGATTGTCGCCGGTCCAGGCGTGCCCGTGGAGAGGCAGCGCCTCACCAAGCGGATGCTGAAAGCCGCTTTGCGGATTGGTAATCAAGGACTTCACCGGCATCGCCTCGATGATGCGCATCTCCTTGGGATCGACTTCGGTGCCCGGCGCGACCGGTTCACGCGGCACCTTGTAGGACATTCCGGTCATCTTCGGTCCGTCGTGGACGATGTTTCGGATGGCGATCCGCCGCAGCCACTTGCCCGAAGTGGAACCCGGCCAGCCGCCGAACACGAGGCGCAGCGGATGGCCGTTCATCGCGTGGAGCGGCTCGCCGTTCATCCCCCAGGCGATCATCGACTCGGCCTCGAGTGCCTTGGCCATCGGCACGCCCCTGGAGATCGGCACGCCGCCGTCGGCTGTTCTGTCCGTGCCGTAGTAGGCCACGTGTACCGCGTCGTCCCTGTAGCCGCAGTCCTCGAGGACGTCGCGCAAGCGGATGCCGTCCCAGCGCGGACAGCCCACCGCGCCCACCGTCCACTGGTTGCCGGAGGCCGGCGGGTCGTACTCCGAGCGACCGTTGCCGCCACACTCCATGACGAGTTGACGGCTGACGTTCTCGAAGCGCTGCTTCAGGTCCGCCAGTGTGTAGGTCTTCGTGCGAGCCGCCGACTCGCCGTCGACCGTCAGGGTCCAGCCCATGGCGTCCACGTCCTCCGGCGGAAGGCCGTTATTGCGGACGAACAGCCGGCTTGCGGGCGTGATGTCGTCGTTCAGCAGGTGCGCGGGAGTCTCGGCGCAGAGCGGCCGGTCGTTCAGCACGATCAGGCCGTCCTTGCCCTCGATCGTGAACGGCTCGGCCTGATTCGCGTACGCAGCCGGAATCAGGCCGGCCGGCATGAAGTCGGAGAAGACGATCTTCGCGCCGACCAGGGCAGTCATCGCGCCGAGGCCCTGGAGGAAGCCCCGCCGCGTACGGGAATCGACCTGCCGGCCCCAGACTTCCCAGTCGGCCCGCTCCGGATCGGCGGCGAAGAACTCGTGAATGCCCCGCATCCGTCCTCTCATCCTGACCTCCCCCTCGGCTGCAACGCACCTGAACGCTACCAGCACGCCGGCTGGAGAGTTCTTGACTTCGCTACTCTCAGCGCAGCAACCTGAACTCGGGCTCGCCGCTTCGCGGCATCGCGCCTGGGGCCGGCGAGGGCGCCGGCGCACCCAGTGGGAGCGGGCAGACCGGCCACGGAATGACGATCGGAAAGCGACGCCGAACCGCTGTAGCCGCGGCCGTGTTACTCCTCGTGTGCGGCGCGTGCGGGCCGAACGCGGAGCCAGGCGGACCGTCGTCGCCTGCTCCACCCAACGTCGTCATCATCCTGACCGACGACATGGGATACGGCGACCTGTCTTCCTACGGCCACCCGCTCATTCGCACGCCCCACGTCGACCGGCTGGCGGCCGAAGGCCAGCGCTGGACGTCGTTCTACGCCTCGAGCCCGCTCTGCAACCCGAGCCGCATCGCGCTGGCGACCGGCCGGATGCCGATTCGCATCCAGGGAGGCGAGCTGAACCGCTGGTCGAACCTGCCGCCGGACGAGACGACCATGGGCGACATGTTCCAGACCGCCGGCTACGCCACCGCCTACATCGGCAAGTGGGGCATGTCGGGCCGCTTCGCGGACGGCGGGGTGCACCCCAACGACGCGGGCTTCGACTACTTCTACGGCGTCGAGGACTTCAACGACGGCGGCCGGCGGCCGGAGATCCCCCACACTTACGAAGGGATGAAGAAAGCGACCAGCGAGGACTTCGTCTTCTCGCTGTTCCGGCAGAAGGAAGTCATCGAAACGCCGACCCACCAGCCGACCCTGACGCGGCGCTACACGGAGGAGTCCGTGGCGTGGCTGGAACGGGAGATCGAGGCCGGTTCGCCGTTCTTTCTCTACCTCGGCCACACCATGCCGCATGTGCCGATCTTCCGTTCGCCCGAGTTCGAGGGCCACAGCAAGGCCGGGCTCTACGGCGACGTGATCGAGGAGCTGGACTGGTCGGTCGGCGAAGTGGTCGCCACACTGGAGGCAGCAGGCGTCGCCGGCGACACCCTGGTCGTGTTCTCGAGCGACAACGGCCCCTGGCTCACCTACTACGACCTGGGCGGCTCGCCCGGCCCGTTCCGGGACGGCAAGCACACCGCCTGGGAAGGCGGCTTTCGCGTGCCCGGCATCTTCTGGTGGCCGGGCACGGTCGAGCCCGCGACGATCGACGACATCGGCGTCCAGGTCGACCTGATGGCGACCCTCGCCGCCATCACCGGCGCCGAACCGCCGGACCGCGACCTCGACTCGATCGACCTCTCCGATACCGTGCTTAGGGGCGAGCCCAGTCCGCGGAACGAGTGGTTCTACTACGGCACCCGCGGCCGGCTGTGCGCCTACCGGGTCGGCGACCACAAGCTGGTGCTCGAGTCCTGGGAGTCCCTGGGCGGGGAAGGCGAACTCGCCTGGCGCGGCTTCGACAACGAGCAGGTCCACGATCCCCCGCTGCTGTTCGACCTCAGCACCGACCTGGGAGAACGCTTCGACATCGCCGGCGAGCACCCGGAGATCGTCGAACGGATCGAGAGTGCGATCGAGCGCCATCGCCAGGCGGTCGGCGGACCGGCGATACAATCCGTTCCATGAGCTGGTTCTTCAGCAAGGCCCGCATGCCGGAGCCGGGCGAGGCGCTTCCCGGCCGCGCCGAGGCGATGCCGGTCGCTCCGCGCCACTACGTTCTCGACGCGCCGATCGCGCCGCCCCACCCGGACGGCAGCGAGCTGGCGATGTTCGGCCTCGGCTGCTTCTGGGGCGCCGAGCGCAAGTTCTGGGAGGCCCCCGGGGTCATCACGACCGCGGTCGGCTACGCCGCGGGCGCCACCCCGAACCCGACCTACCAGGAGGTCTGCAGCGGGCTGACCGGCCACAACGAGGTGGTCCGGGTCGTCTTCGACCCCGAACGCATCTCGTACGACGATCTGCTCCGCATTTTCTGGGAAAGCCACGACCCGACCCAGGGCATGCGCCAGGGGAACGACGTCGGCACCCAGTACCGCTCCGGGATCTACGCCTGCTCCAAAGCGCAGCGACGGGCGGCGAAGGCCTCTCTCGCGGCCTACCAGCAGCGGCTCATCGCCGCCGGTTACGGGCCGATCACGACGGAGGTCCTCGACGCGCCCGACTTCTACTTCGCCGAGGATTACCACCAGCAGTACCTGGCAAAGAACCCCGCCGGCTACTGCGGCCTGGACGGCACCGGGGTGGCCTGCCAGACCGGACTCGAGGCGCCGGCGCGGCAGGCGGTCTGAGGACTGGAAGGAGGAGAGAGATGGCGGACAGGACTGCGGGCATCACCGGCGGCCTCGGCTGGCTGCTCTTCCTCGCCGGCGTCCTGGCGCTGGTCGGCTTCGCGATCTACGCCCTGGCCGTCGACGACGAGGCGCCGCTCTACATCAAGCTGGGCGTCGTCGCTCTCTACGGCGGTCTTGCGCTCCTGCTGCTGTCGGTGCTCCGGCAGCAGTTGATCGCCCGGAAGACGGACAAGTACAAGGACGTGCAGCGATGAGGGCCCCTGAATGCTGATAGCGACCACCGAGACGATCGCCGGACACGACATCACACAGACGCTGGGGCTGGTACGCGGCAACACGATCCGCGCCCGCCACGTCGGCAGGGACATCACGGCGGCACTCCGCAACCTCGTCGGCGGCGAGGTCACGGAGTACACGAAGATGGTCGCCGAGAGCCGCGAGCAGGCGCTCGACCGCATGGTCGCGGAGGCGGAGAGCCTCGGCGCCGACGCCGTGGTCGCGGTGCGGTTCACGACGTCGGTGATCACCAGCGGCGCCGCGGAGCTGCTGGCGGTCGGGACCGCAGTGAAACTGCAGCGCCGTTAGGCGCGGGAGAAGTCCAGAAGCCGGCGCTACGCGCCGGATGCCGGCGGGGACGCCGGCGCACCCAGTCTCTGCAGCGCCGTTAGCGCAGGTCCATCCGCTCCAGCACGCCTGCCACGAGCAGCGGCCACACGAGCGTCGCGTCCGCCGGGACCTCCGCGAAGCGGCCGCCCTCTTCGACCGGGACGAACTTGCCCCACGACACACCCTCGCTGTAGCCGCAGCCGGAGAGGCCGCCCCAGTGCTCCGGCTCGGGGCAGATCCGCACGCCGTAGCGAAACCGCCTGGGCGGCGCGTCTTTGCCCTCCCGGCGCGCCGCCGCCTCCAGGTACGGCGCCACCTGCTGCGCCCAGTTCCGCGGCACGCCGCCGCCGACGGTGAAGATGCCGAGCCGTTTCGCCCCGGCGACGAGTTCCGTGTAGTGCTCCAGGTCGAGGAACGGGTCGAACCGGATCGGCGCCTGATCCTGACGCCCTCTCGCCCGGTTGAAGAGCGCGAAGTCGAGGCCGATCTCCGAGTCGGTGAACGCGGGCACGTAGACCGGGACGCCGCGCCGCCAGGCCGAAGACAGCACGCCGCGGACCGGTGCGATACTTCCCTTCGGGTCCGCCGGCGCCGAGGCTCCCTCCGCCTCGTCCAGCCACCGTCCGAACGCCTCGTTGAGCAAGCGCGAGCAGGCGACGTCGCCTTCGGGCCATTGCTCCAGGACCGAGTGGACGATCAGCTCGACGCGGTCCAGGTTGCTCTCCAGTTCCAGCGTGTCGTAGATCCGGTCGTAGCCGGAGTAGTAGGCGGTGCGATCGTCGAGCTTGCCCGCCGGCGCCTTGAAGTGGACCATCCCGGCCGACTCGACGAAGCCGTGGACCATCAGTGCCCCGGTGCAGACGATCGCGTCGAGCAACCCGTGGTCGATCATGTCGCACAGGACCAGCCCCTGTTTGGCCGCGGTCATGGCGCCGGTGAACGTGCCGACGACCAGGCAATCCGGATCGACCGCCATCTCCTGGAGTACGTCCGCCGCCTCGCCCAGCTGACGGCCCCCGAAGGAGGTCGACTTCATCGCCGCGAGCAGGTCGGAGAAGGAACCGACGGCACTCAGATCGAGCGGCGCGAGCGGTTCCAGTCCCTCTCCGTCGCTGAACTCCGTCGCGCGCCGCGCTTCGCCCGGAGGCATGGGGGGTCGTTCGTTCATGAAGCCAGCCCCAAGCTATCGCGGCAGCCGGGACGCATGCCGCCACGCTCCGGCCCGATTCTTGCTGCAAACGGCTTTCATGACCGACCGGACTTGGGCTGTGACAGGATCCCTCGGCTGGCCCGTTGTGAACTCACGCGAACCCAGGGAACTCGAACTCCTCTACCGCCTGAGTCAGACCCTCGGCGAGAGCCTTGAACTGCGCGATGTCACCCGGCCCGCGCTCGAGACCCTGGCCGAACACCTGAACCTCAAGCACGGCACGATCACGCTGCTCAACCGGAAGACCGGCGAGATCACGATCGAGGTCGCGCACGGACTGAGCGGCGAGCAGATCGCGGAGGCCCGTTACCGTCTCGGCGAAGGCGTGACCGGCCAGGTGATCGAGACGGGCGAGGCCCGGGTGATCCCGAAGACCAGCGAGTCCGAGACGTTCCTCGACCGCACCCGGCGCGGCAAGAGCGCGGAAGTCTCCTTCCTCTGCGTCCCCATCCGCACCGGCAACGAGACGTACGGCGCGCTGAGCGTCGACCGGACCTACGATCCGGACCACGACCTGAACGACGACGTTCGCCTGCTCCTGATCGCCGGCTCGCTGATCGCCCAGGCGGTCAAACTCCGTCGCACCGCCGAGGAAGAGAGGGAGCAGCTCGAGGAGGAGAACGAGCGTCTGCGGGCCCAGCTCCGCGACCGCTTCCGGCCCGCCAACATCGTTGGCAACTCGCACGAGATGCAGGAGGTCTACGACCAGATCGCCACCGTCTCGAGCAGCAACACGAGCGTCCTGATCACCGGTGAGACCGGCACCGGCAAGGAACTCGTCGCCCAGGCCATCCACTACAACAGCGCCCGTTCGGACCGCCCCTTCGTCAAGGTCCACTGCGCCGCGCTGCCCGAGAGCGTGATCGAGAGCGAGCTGTTCGGGCACGAACGCGGCGCCTTCACCGGCGCGATCCAGCAGCGCAAGGGCCGCTTCGAACTCGCCCACACGGGCACGATCTTCCTCGACGAAGTCGGCGACGTGCCGCTCCTGATCCAGATCAAGATGTTGCGCGTGCTGCAGGAACGCGAGTTCGAGCGGGTCGGCGGCACGCGGACGCTGCGGGCGGACGTGCGGATCATCGCCGCCACGAACAAGGACCTGTCCGCGATGACCGCGAACGGCGCGTTCCGCGAGGACCTGTTCTACCGCCTGAACGTCTTCCCGGTCCACGTGCCGCCGTTGCGCAAGCGCAAGTCGGACATCGTCCAGTTGGCCGACTTCTTTCTCGAGCGCTATGCCCGCGTGAACGGCGGCAACGTGCGCCGGCTGTCGAGCGCCGTGATCGACATGCTGATGAGCTACCACTGGCCCGGCAACGTCCGCGAGCTGGAGAGCTGCATCGAGCGCGCCGTTCTCGTGGCGAGGGACGATGTCATCCATCCGCACCATCTGCCGCCGACCCTCCAGACCGCGGAGAGTTCGGGCACCGAACCCACCGGGAGCTTCCAGTACCTGGTCGAGAACTACGAGCGGGACCTGTTGCGCGACGCGCTGAAGAGCGCCCGCGGCAACATCGCCGCCGCCTCGCGCAAGCTGCGCACGACGCCCCGGATCACCGGCTACAAGATCAAGAAGTACGGCATCGACCCCAGCCGTTACGCCAACTGAGGTGCCGTCGGCGACGGTACCCGGAGGGGGGAGGGTCCCAGCGGACGCTCACCCCGCTTGGTGGGTGTAGGGATGGGGGTTCGCTTCGGTCGGCTTCGCTCCGGTACGGCCTCGGCAACTGGAAGGGCATGGGGAGTCGCTCGCCTCTAGCCCGCTGGGACCCTCCCCCCTCCGGGCGCCTCTGCCGACTGGACGACTTCAGGCTCACGTTTGTCGGCCGTTACCGGTGTTGATACAAATTTGTAGCTGATCTGCTTCGCGTGAGACCCTCGGGGAGGCACTACACGGAAGACAAAACCCTGAGTGGAAACAGGTTGCCGGCAGAGGATGGGCTGGAAGCGCATCGTTGGCACCTGTGTTGCTACTCAAGCCGCGTAACCGGCAATTTGCCCTTTCAAGGAGGTTCGACCCCAATGTTCCGGAAATCAGCCATTCTTCTGACCGTAGCCGCGCTTGGCCTGGCGGCCGCGCCGGCGTCTGCCGATACCTCGTACAGCCTCGACTTCGCGTCCGCCTACGTGTGGCGGGGCATCACCTTCACTGACGGGGCCGTGTGGCAGCCTTCGGTCACGGCCTCGAACGACAGCGGCTTCGCGATCAACGTCTGGGGCAACCTCGACATCGACGACGCGAACGACATGAGCGGCGAGTTCAACGAGATCGACCTCACGGCTTCCTACGGTTTCGGCTCGGACGCCGTTTCCGCCGAGGTCGGGTTCATCGAGTACCTGTTCCCGAACACGTCCTTCGCCGGGACCCGCGAGCTCTACCTGAGCCTCGGCTTCGACGTTGCCGCGTCCCCCAGCGTTTCCGTGTACTACGACATCGACGAGGTCGAGGACTTCTACGCCAACGTCGGCGTCTCGTTCGGCGGCGACGTGAGCGACGCCCTGGCCTGGAGCGTCGACGTCTCGGCCGGCTTCGCCGGCGACGACTTCGCCGCCGCCTACGGCGGAGTCTCAGGAGGCATGTACGACGGCAACGTGACGTTCGGTCTCTCCGGCGGCGCGTGGTCGGCGTTCGTCAGCTACGTCGACGCACTGGACGACGACGCGCTGCCTGAGCAGCCGGTCGATTTCCTCGCCGGAATCGGCTTCTCCTTCTAGGAAAGTCCCAGGCGCGCCCAGGGTGTGGCGCCCGAAGCTCCTCTGAGCTCCGGGCGTTTCCGCGTCAGCGGCCCGTGAACTTCGGTGCTCGCTTCTCCATGAACGCGGTGACGCCTTCCTTGTGGTCGTCGGTCTGGCCGCAGCGGATGTGTGAGATGGCCTCGCGGTCGAGGATGGACCGGAAGTCCGAGTTGACCGCGAGGTTGACGTTCTCCTTCATCCAGCGGTAGCTCACCATCGGACCATGAGCGAGCCGCGAAGCGAACTCCATCGCCTCATCCCGGAAGGTCTCCGCGTCGTAGATGCGGTTGACGAGCCCGATGCGGCGCGCCTCCTCGGCGTCGATGATGTCCGCGGTGAAGAAGAGCTCCTTGGCCAGCGCCGGCCCGACGAGTCGGCTCAGTTGCCAGGTCGTACCCCAGTCGCCGCCGAAGCCGACCTTGGAGTAGGCGGTTCCGAACTTCGCCGCGCTTGAGGCCAGGCGCATGTCGCAGCTTGCCGCCAGACCGAGGCCGGCGCCCATCGCGAAGCCGTTGACCATGGCGATCGTCACCTTGGGTACCGAGTGAACGAGCCAGGCGGCTTCCTGGCCGCGCCGCAGACTGTCGATGCGTTCCTCGAGGGTGGTTGGCGCGCCGCTCGACCCACCCATGCCCGAAACGTCGCCGCCGGCGCAGAAGGCGCGGCCCTCGCCGGTGAGAACGATCACGCCGACGTCGGGGTCGGCCGCCAGTCGCGGCACTTCTTCCTGGAGACCGGCGGTGATCTCGGCGGACAGCGCGTTCAGCTTCTTGGGACGGTTGAACGTCAACAGGGCGACGCGGTCCTGAACATCGACCTTGAACTCCGGCTCGGGGGCGGTCTTCATCTCGGCTACGGTCATTCGGGCTCCTCCAGTTTCCTGATCTTCAAGGGAAGGGCCGGAGTTTAGCCCGTCGCACCCAGCGTGGAACAGTTCACGCGCTCAGGCGTTACAAGGAATGAGATGCCGGTGGCCGCGCTGAGGCCCGATCCGCTGGCGGCGCCGACGAGTCTCCGACGCGCCCCGGCGCAGATGACCGCCACGCCAGAGGCGGTACGGGTGGATCGCGCGCTGGAGGACGAAGCGCTCATGGCCCGCGTCAAGGAGGGTGACGAGCAGGCCTTCGCCGACCTGGTGAACCGCTACAAGGACCTCCTCGTGAACTACCTGACCCGGATGACCCGCAGCCGCGAGCGCGCCGAAGACCTGGCGCAGGAAGCGTTCGTGCGCGTCTACCGCTCGGCGGACCGATACCGCGAACGGGGTCAGTTCCAGGCGTTCCTGTTCCGGATCGCCACGAATCAACTGCGCAGCGAAGAGCGCCGCGCCGCTCGCTGGCGGGGGTTGCTGCCGTCGCTCGTGGCCGAGCAGCGGCTCCGGCCGCCGGCGCCGTCACCGCAGGGCGCGGCATTGTGCGACGAGGCGGTCGACGCCGTCACCAGGGCGATCGGCCGCCTGCCCCTCCACTACCGGGCGCCCGTGGTGCTCCGCGAGATCGAGGGCTGGCCCTATGCCCGGATCGCCGAGGCGCTCGGCTGTCGGGAAGGAACCGTCAAGTCCCGGGTCCACCGCGCCAAGGATCTGCTGCGAGAAGACCTCCACGAGTACTGGAACGGAGGATCGAAGTGACCGACCAGCTCAACCTGAAACGCCTGCCCCGTGTGGAGGCTTCGGACGGCTTCACCGAAGACGTGCTGCGCCGGGTGCGAACCGAAGAAGCCCGGCCGGCACCGCGCCTGAGACTGGCCGTGGCGGCCGTCGCGGTCGTCGTCGTCTCCGCGGCCGCCGGCGCCTGGTGGACACGGCAATCCACGCCCGCCGAATCGGCGACCGTCACCGCGGAAAGCCTTGAACAACTCAGGTCCGAGTACGAGGAGTTGAGCCAGGAACTGGAAGCCCTCCACCGACTCGCCGAGGACACGCAGCCCTTCGTACCGGTTTCCATCGATCCCCGGACCGAGGTTCTCTTCGACCTCCGCGACATCGAACCGGTTCCCGTCAGCCTTGCGTCGACGGGAAGCCGCAGAATCCAATAGGAGCATTTGGTCATGACCACGAGCAGTTTCGTCTTCCCCGGTTTCCCCTCCCGACTCACTCTCGTCACGACCCTGGCCGCGGTCCTCGCGGCAGGCTCGGGCGTCACGGCCTTCGCACAGGAACCCGAAGAGGAGGACCAACCCGTCCGGGTCATGGTGCTCGGGGACGGGCACGTGGAAATCGTTGAGAACGGCCAAGGCACCCGGATGCTGGCGGTCAAGGTCGCCGGTTCGGCTCAGGAGAAGGCCCAGACGGCCCGCGAGTTCGCCGATCGAGTCCGACCGACACTCGCCATGCACTGGGGCGGCGCGTATCTCGGAGTCGAACTCGTCAATCTGAACGAGCCCCTGAGGGCTCACTTCGGCGTGCCCGAGGGCAGTGGAGTGATGGTCTCGAACATCGTCGACGCCAGCCCGGCGGCTCGCGCCGGTTTGCAGGTCGGAGACATCATCACCCGCTTCGACGGCGAGGACGTAACGTCCTCACGGAAGCTGACCGCGATGGTGCGGAAGGCGGAGGCCGGCGATCCGGCCGACCTTGAGATCTGGCGCGACGGCAAGGTCGAGACGCTCAGCACGACCCTCGACGAACGACCGCGACGGAGTCTTGAGGCCAACTCCTTCTACTTCCTCCGCGGGCGCGAGGATCTCGACGGTGACGGCGAGGTCGATGTCCTGATAGGCCCCGACAACCTCGATGATCTCCCGGGGAAGATCCAGGAGTACTTCAACGGCGACGAGTGGCAGGAGCGCCATGAACGCATGCAACGCTTCCTCCACGAGCGCCGCCCCGACATGAAGGCGCTCGAAGACCGTCTCGAGAGCCTGAAGGAGCGGCTCGCGGAGCTGGAGAGCCGCCTGGAAGAGAGAGCCGAAGGAAACTGATCGCCAGCATGCAGCGCCGTCCAGCCGGCTGAGGGGCGCGAGGGGTCGTCCCCAGGTGACTCGGAACGAGCGACTCCCGACGCCCGTCCACCAACCGACACCGAGCCGGAGCGAGTGGAGTGGAGCGAGCGCCGTCTTCCCCTTCGCTCAGAGAGCGCGAGCGGCAGCTGGGGCCGACCCCTCGCGCCGCTCCGCCGACGGGTGCCTTCGACGCCGCTACAGAACGGCGCTTTCCCACTCGGAGAGCATCGTCAGCAGCCTGCCCATCATTTCGTCGACCTGGCCTGAGTTGATCGAGAGGGGCGGCGCGACCCAGATCGGCAGGCCGCGCGCCATCGCGGGATGGCGAGCCGCGCCGTAGAGCGAGCTGTACATCGCCAGACCGTTCTTGAGCGCCAGGGACTGGAAGAGCGTCTGGGCATCGACGCTCTTGTCGAAGAACGCCATCGTCTCCTTGTCCGCGACGAGCTCGATCGCCATCATCAGACCCCAGCCCCGGACGTCCGCGACCGTCGGATGGGCCAGCAACTCGTCGCGGTAGGAGAAGAGCCGCGGGCTCTGCTCGTTGCAGTTCTCGACCAGCTTCTCGTCCCGGATGATGTTGATCGCCTCGCAAGCCGCCGCGCAGCCCAGGGGGTGACCGCCGAAGGTGAAGCCATGCACGAAGGAGTAGCCCTTCTCGAAGGGCTCGTTGAGCCTGCTGGACACCGACACCGCGCCGAACGGCACATAGCAACTCGAGATGCCCTTGGCCATCGTGATGATGTCGGGATCGACGCTGAAGTGATCCATCGCGAACCACTTCCCGGTGCGGCCGAATCCGGTGACGACCTCGTCGGCGATGATCAGCACGTCATGGCGGTCGCAGATCCCCCGGATCGCGCGCCAGTAGCTGTCCGGAGGCACGCACGCGTAGTCCGCGCCGCAACCGTGGGGCGTTGCGAGGAAGGCGGCCACGGTCTTGGGGCCGGCGTAGTGGATCGCGGTCTCGAGCGCCTTGGCGCACTCGACGCCCCACTCTTCCCGGCTCATCCCCTCCGGCCGATCGAAGTCCGAGTACTGCCGGATTCCCGGCCACTTCGGCAGCATCGGCTCGAACCGCGACTGGCTGGCGGGGTTGTGCGAGACGCCGAGGGTGGCGAGGGTCATCCCGTGGTACGAGTCGCGGTGGCTGACGATCTTGTACTTGGTCGGGTTCCCCATCGCGACCTGCGCCTGCCGGGCCAGCTTGATCGCGGTTTCCACCGCTTCGGACCCGCCCGAGACGAGGTAGGTGTGATCCAGGTCCGCCGGTGTGATCTCCGCAAGCAAGCGGCAGAACTCGGCCCGCTTCGGGCTGGCGAAAGAGGGATGGGTGTAGGCATAGTCCTCGAGCTGCGCCGCGATCGCGCGCTTCATCCGCGGATGGTTGTGCGGCAGGTTGACCGCCATCGGACCGCCGGAGACGTCGAAGTAGCGGTTGCCTTCCCGGTCGTAGATGTACACGCCTTCGGCGCGCTCGATCTCGACATCCATCGGGTGATACGAGAAGACATGGCGCCAGTCGCCTTCGGGGCGGAGGGGGCGGGACATCGGCTGCGTTTCCGGCACGGTTGCGGGCGCTGTTGCCATCGATTCTGCTCCAGATTGGGAAGAGGGAAGGAGGCATCGTAGCAAGCTGTTACCGTCCCGCCCGACCGGCGAAAGGAGCAGCGGATGTCCCAGCCCACAGGCAGCGAACGGATGGAACGAATCGTGGCGCTTGCGAAGCGCCGCGGATTCGTGTTCCCGGCCTCCGAGATCTACGGCGGCATCAACGGGTTCTGGGACTACGGGCCGCTCGGCGTCCAGCTCAAGAACAACCTCCGCGACGCCTGGTGGCGCGACATGGTCGAGTGCCCGCCGCTCGGCCCCGACGGCGTGCCGCTGTCGATCGTCGGCATCGACTCCTCGATCATCCAGAACCCGAAAGCCTGGGAGGCGAGCGGCCACGTCGGCGGTTTCTCCGACCCGATGGTCGACTGCCGCGAGACGAAGGCCCGCTTCCGGGCGGACCATCTGCACGTGCTGCGGCCGAAGCGGGAACCGGAGGCGCCCGCGTACTTCGCCTACCTGGAGGGCGAACCGGAACCGGCGCTTCGGACCGCGCGCAAGGCGATGCGCGGCCGGCCGAAGCTGGAGGACTTCGAGTCGCTGCCGCTTGCCGAACTCAAGGAGTCCGAACGGGGTCACGTCTGGGCCCCGGGCGCCTCGGAGTCTGGAACCCTGACCGACGCGCGCGACTTCAACCTGATGTTCAGGACCTTCGTCGGCGCCGCCTCCGGCGAAGAGAACACGGCTTACCTGCGCCCCGAGACGGCCCAGGGCATCTTCCTCAACTACAAGGGCGTGCTCGATACCTCACGGGTGCGGCTGCCGTTCGGTATCGCGCAGATCGGCAAGGCCTTCCGCAACGAGGTCACGCCCAGGAACTACACGTTCCGCACCCGCGAGTTCGAGCAGATGGAGATGGAGTTCTTCTGCCACCCGTCCGAAGCGAAGGTCTGGTTCGAGTTCTGGACGCAGCAGCGCATGGACTGGTGGAGCGATCTCGGCCTCGCCGGCGACCGCCTGCGCCTGCGCCGCCACGAGGCGTCCGAACTCGCCCACTACGCCCAGACCGGCGAGGGCACGTTCGACGTCGAGTACCGGTATCCGTTCAGCGAGCCGGACTACGGGGAGCTCGAAGGCGTCGCCCACCGCGGCAGCTTCGACCTGGAGCAGCACCAGCAATGGAGCGGCGTCAAGCTCGAGACCTTCGACCCGCGGACGCGGGAACGGTTCACCCCGCACGTGATCGAGCCCGCCGCCGGCCTCACGAGAGGCGTACTGGCCCTGCTCTGCGAGGCCTACTCGGTCGACGAGAGCAGGCCTTCCTCCGAGCTGATGCGGTTTCCCCACCGTCTGGCGCCCATCCACGCCGGCGTCTTCCCCCTGGTCAACAAGGGCGGCATGCCGGAGATCGCGGAGTCTCTCTACCTCGAGCTGCGCCGCCACTACCGCATCCAGTACGACGCGAAACAGTCGATCGGCAAGCGCTACGCGCGGATGGACGAAGCCGGGACCCCGTACTGCTTCACCGTCGACGGCCAGACCCTTGAGGACCGGACGGTCACCGTCCGTGACCGCGACACGGGCGCCCAGGAAAGGCTGTCGGTCGATGCCGTGTCACGCTACCTGGACGAGCGCCTCAGCCTCTGAGCTCAGCCTCTGAAGCGTGCCATTCTGGCGCGGTGCGCCGTTGCCGCCACTTTGATGGCGGCAACGGCGACCAGGAGAACAAACTGGGGAAGTGGCGCGGAGGAGGTCCGGTTGGAGGGATTCTGGAAGGGCTCGCGGCGTCCCTGACGCGCGAGTCGGAGGTTCCGAGCAGGAGGCTCTACCGGCATGTGGGCGCATGGCAAACGGCAGACCAAGCGTGTCGAGCACGCGGCCGCGCCGCCGGTTCGCTCGCTGGTGGGGAAGGAATCTGCTTGGGGGGACCTCCTCCGATGGTTTCCACATCTTCGGGATGACGCTTGCAATCCCGACACACAGGAAGGAAGCAAGGGTCGTGCCAAGCCTGCCTAGACAGCCCCTTCGTGCGCCGCCCGCCGCGGGTCCTCGATGCGGATCAACTTCCTTAGCGCCAGCAGATGCAGGACGATCGCCATCAGGAAGACGCTCTCGATCGGGGCTACTTGGCTGACCACGCCGGCAGTCAGGAACCCCGCTACGCCGCTCGCCTCGGCCAGCGAGTGGGTGGCGGCGATTCGCATGGGACGGTCGCGCTCGCGGCCGAACTCCAGGACGAGGTTTTGGGACGCCAGCATCACGCCGGAGAATCCCGTCCCCACCAGCAGGAAGACCGCGTACGCGATCGGAAACACCGGCGCCCAGAGCACGGTCAGGCTGCCGAGAATCCAGGAACCGAGCGCCAGCACGTAGACGGCGCGATACCCCGAGCGGTCGCCCAGCAGGCCCCACATCAGCGCGCCCACGGACTGCGCCGCCGCGAAGGTGACGGTCAGACCGGCCAGACGCGCGCCGCTGACGCCGAACCGCTCGCCGACCAGTAGGACGTAGAACGGCAGGGCGCCCCGGCCGGCGCCCGTCAGCAGCCGCGCCGAAAGGAAGCGGGCGTAGTGGGGGTCGGAGCGCAGGAGATCCGGCAACTTGCCGAGCCGGGCGCGCAGGTCGAGTCCCGCGTCGTGGACATCGAGGGCCGGGGGCTCGCGAATGAAACCCATGAACGCCAGCCCGGTCGCCGCCAGCAGCGCGGCGCCCAGGAAGGTCAGGCCGTAGCCGCCGGGAAAACCGTACTCGTCGAGCACCCGGCCCGCGGCCACCGAGAGCAGGATCACCGAGATGCCCGCGGCCAGGTTTCGCGTTCCCTGGAGCCGCCCGCGACGACCGACGGGTACGGACTTCGCGAACAGCAGGTTGAACGCGACCATCTGCATGCCGCTCGAGAGGCCCCACATCAGCAGCACGGGCCAGACCAGGAACACCGCGACCTCCACCGGAGCGAAGAGCGCCAGCAGGGCCAGCAGCAGCACCTGGAGCCGCATCAGGCCGCCGAACAGCAACGCCACCCACTTGACGTGGCTGCGGTGCTCGACGAACGCGGCACTCAGGAGCGGCGACACGAACATGCCCAGGCTCTGACAGGCGGAAGCCAGGCCCACCGCGGCATTGGCGCCGGTCAGGAGGTTGATGTAGGTTGGCAGGAAGGTCGGGGCCTGGAGCAGCCGGAACCCCGTCATCCCGAGCAGGCCGTGGGCCAGGAGGGCGGCGTAGTTGCGCCGCCGGTCGAGGCGGCTGTGACCTCGGTCGGCGGAGGACATGCCTGACCTCAAGGTAACACGCAGCCGGACGACGATGACACTCGGAGACCAAGGCCCCAACGGCGTGCACGAAACCTTCCGTCGCATCGTCCGGCTTATTCCCGAGGGCCGCGTGGCGACCTACGGCCAGATCGCCGCGCTGGCGAACCGCCCGCGCAACGCCCGGCAGGTGGGCTACGCGCTGGCCCGTCTGAACGACGAGAGTGTGCCCTGGCACCGCGTGGTCAACGTCAGGGGCTCGATCAGCGAACGTGGGCTCGACCCGCTCGAGAGCGTGGAACAGCAGCGCTTCCTGCTCCAGGAAGAGGGCGTCGTCTTCGACGGCCGGGGCCGCATCGACCTGGACCGTTTCGGGTGGAGACCATGAGGGCAACGCGGCTCTCAACTCGCTACGGCGGGCTGCTGGCGATCGCACTGCTCACCGTCGCGGCATGCGGCGACGCGGGACAGGACGTCCCGGAAGCGTCGACTCCCGGCCAGGCGACTCCGCCCGAAGGGATGGTCCGCGTGGCCGCGGGAGCCGTTCCCCGTTCCGGTGAAGATCAACGGGTCGAGACCTTCGACCTCGACACCCACGAAGTGACGAACCGCGACTTCGCCGCGTTCGTCGACGCTACCGGGTTCGAGACGGAAGCCGAGCGCTGGGGCTGGTCCCTCGTCTTCCACCCCGAGGAGACCCCGAACCCGGATCTCGAGCAGCGTGCAGCGACGACTCCCTGGTGGCTGGCCGTCGAAGGCGCCTACTGGCGTCATCCCCGCGGAACCGGCTCCGAAGCGGAGGCCGATCTCCCGGTCGTGCACGTGAGCTGGGGAGACGCCAGGGCCTATTGCGACTGGCGCGGCAAGCGCCTGCCGACCGAGGCGGAATGGGACCTCGCCGCCGCCGCCGGGAACGACGGCGAAGGCGGGGCACACTATCCTTGGGGCGACGAACCCGCCCCGAGAGGCGAATGGGTAGCGAACGTCTGGCAGGGCGACTTTCCCCGCCGGGACGACGCGGCCGACGGCCACACCTACCTGGCGCCGGTCGGCTCCTACCCGCCGAACGCGCTGGGCGTCTTCGACCTCGGCGGCAACGTCTGGGAGTGGGTCGAGGACTGGTACCGGCCCGGCGGCGCCGGAGGCGAGAAGGTCCTGAAGGGCGGTTCCTGGCTCTGCGCCGCCAGCTACTGCGAGGGCTACCGGAACGCGAACCGGAACCAGTCGGCGCCCGACTCCGGTCTCGACAACACCGGCTTCCGCTGCGCCCGCAGCACCATGTAGCCGCGGGTCCTCTGACCCGCAGAAGGCGACGCGCCGCGAAGCGGCGACGATCGGCGCACGAGTGCGCCCACACAGGGACTTTCACGGATTCCTGAAAGTTCCAATAGTTCAGTCATATTTCAAAAAGAAAAATCTCCAACGCAACGCATTTCCGTGCTACCGTCCGTTTCTCTTCTTTTCGTACCGGCCGGACCGACGACACTTTGAACCCGTCGCCAGCGCGCCCGGAAACGACCCGAGGTTCAGCGAGGAAGGACGAAATGACCAGGATCGACACGGGCATCGCTTCCATCGGACTCCATCTGCCGCCACTGGCCATGCCGGTGGAAGAACTCGCGTCGCTCCGCGGCGTCGACCCGGACAAGTACCGCATCGGGCTGGGCTGCTCCGAGATCTCCCTCTGCCCGCCGGAGTTCAGCATCGTCGACCTGGCCTCCGAGGCCGCACGGCGCGCCCTTTCCCGCTGGGACGGCGACCTGGAGGACATCGGCATGATCGCCGTCGGCACGGAGACCGCGGTCGACATGAGCCGGCCCCTCTCCGCCTTCGTGGCCGACGAGCTCGGCCTGGTCGGGAACATCCGTTCCTACGAAGTCAAGCATGCCTGCTACGGCGGCACCCTGGCCCTCCGACAGGCCTGCGAGTGGCGCATGTCGGGCGCGGCCCGGGAGAAGGCTGCCTTGGTGGTCGCCGCCGACATCGCGCTCTACGAACAGGGTGACCCGGGAGAACCGACGCAGGGCGCCGGGGCCGTGGCCTTCGTGGTCGACCGGCCCGAGATCGCACAGGTGGGTCTCGACACCCACGCCTGGAGCGAGCCGGCCTTCGACTTCTACCGCCCGGTGGGCGAGTCCTACCCGACGGTCGACGGCAAACTGAGTCTCGAGTGCTACAAGAAGGCGGCCGTGGAGTGCTTCAACGCACTCGCCGACGGCCGGAACCCGGCCGAGGTGATGGAACGGTTCTCAGCGATCTGTTTCCATGTCCCGTTCCCGAAGATGGTCAAGAAGGCCTTCCACCTCGTCGGCGAGGTGGCCGGCTGGTCCGCCGAGCGGATCCAGCAGATCTACAACGACAAGGTCGAACCGTCGATGCTCTGGAACAGGCTCTCCGGCAACTCGTACACGGCCTCGCTCTGGATCGCGGTCGCAAACGCCCTCCAGGGTCTGAAGGCCGGCGAACAGGTCGCCGCGTTTTCGTACGGCTCCGGCTTCGGTTCGGAAATCCTCTCCCTCGTCGCAGGCCCGCGCGCCAGGGAGGCCGCATGGGCGCAGGACATCGAGCGCGACGTTTCCAGTCGCCGACAGGTGGACGCGAGCGGCTACAGCCTCCTGCGCGCAACAGTTCGTACGGCGGCCGCGTAAGTCGACCCGCGGACGCCGGCCCCCAGGTGGCCGGGCTACGGCTCTACGGATCCCGCAGCCCGGCTACCTGTTCCAACTGCTCAGCGTACACCGTCAGCACGGCGGCGGCGATGTCGATCTGCTCCTGGGCTTCGTCCCACTCGAGCAGTTCGTCGGCGACGATCCAGTCGTCGGCCCGCTGCTCCATCTCGCGCTGCGCCTCGACGCGGTCGGGATGGAATCCGATCGGCTCCTGGGCGCCGGCCGGCGCCGCGACAAGGATGAAGGCCAGCAGCAACTGTCTCACTTCACGCCTCCCGATCCGCCGCCGCCAGCACCGTGTTCCGAAGCAGCATGGCCACCGTGGTCGGACCCACGCCGCCGAGCCGCGGGGTGATCCAGTTCGCGACCTCGCCGACGGACTCGTCGACGTCGGGCAGGAGCTTCCTGCCCTCCCAACTGATGCCGCCGCTGACGACGACGGCGCCCGGCTTGATCATCTCCGGTTTCACGAAGCGCGGCACGCCGAGCGCCGCGACCACGATGTCGGCGCGGCGCGTGAACGGCGTGACGTCCTTCGCACCCGTGTGCACCACGGTGACGACCGCGTTGGCGCCCGGCTGCTTCAGCGTCAGCAGCAGCGCGAGCGGCCGGCCCAGAGTGGGCCCCCGGCCCAGGACGAGCACCTCACGGCCGCCGATGTCGATCCCGTAGTGCATCAGCATCGCCTGGATCCCGGCCGGGGTGCACGGCACCGGGCCCTTCTCCTGTAGCACCAGCTTGCCGAGGTTCACCGGATGCAGACCATCCGCGTCCTTCTTCGGGTCCATGCGGGCGAGAGCTTCGTTGAAGTCGAAGCCGGAAGGCACCGGGTGCTGGATGATGTAGGCGTCGACCCCGGGGTCCTCGTTGAAACGGTCGACGGCGGCGAGCAGCGCCTCCTGACCGGCGTCCGCCGGCACCTGTTCGTGGAATGAAGCGACGCCGACCTCCTCGCAGGTCTCGTGCTTCTTGCGCACGTAGCCCGCCGAGGCCGCGTCGTCGCCGACGAGAATCGTGCCCAGGCCCGGCTTGACGCCCGCGGAAGCGAGTTCCTCGACCCGTTCCGCGACTTCCGCCAGCACGGCCTCGGCCACCGGTTGGCCTGCGAGAAGTTGAGCCGTCATTCGTCGTTCTCCATCGAGTGTTCGTGGTGATGGTCGCGGTCGTGGCGGTGATCGTGGCCGTGCGGCCGGGCCGCGAACTGTCCGGTCAGGCGGTCGATCTCCGGCGCCGCGACAAGTCCCGCCGCTTCGAGCGAGTCCTCGAGAGCCTCCTGCCAGCGCAGCCAGTAGCTCCACTCCTCGTCGCGAGCGGTTGCTTCCCAGGCAGCGATCCCGCCGATCAATCGCCCGCGAAACGCCTCCCAGTCGAGGCGGCCGACCTCCACCAGGGCCATCGTCAGCCCGAACAGGCGGCTCTCCCAGGGCGCGCTGAACGCCAGTTCCCCGTTTTCGCGCGGAGGCGCGGCGGCACCGTCCTCATCCAGGCGGACAGGCAGGTTCATCCCGTCCGCTGGAGTCGCTCGACGCCGATCATCGAGTCGCGGGTGACGAGGCCGGTCAGCTCCTCGACGCCCAGGCCGTCCGTGCCCTCCGGCCGCTGCGGCAGGACCATGTAGCGGACCTCGGCGCTGGAATCCCAGACCCGCACTTCGACGTCCGGGGACAGGTCGAGCCCCAACTCCGCGAGGAGCCGACGCGGTTCCCGCACCGCGCGCGACCGGTAGGCGGGCGACTTGTACCAGGCCGGCGGCAGTCCGAGCACCGCCCACGGGTAGCACGAGCAGAGGGTGCAGACGACGAGGTTGTGGACGGAGTCCGTGTTCTCCTTGACCACCAGACGGGCGACGTGGGCGTCCGTGTTGTCGCCGAAGCCCAATTCCCTGATGGCGGGCATCCCGTCCTCAAGCAGCCGCGCCCTGAATGCAGGGTCGGTCCAGGCCTGGGCCACTACCCGCGCGCCGCGCAGCGGCCCGACGTCCTGCTCGTAGCGTTCGACCAGAGCGTCGACTGCGGCGGACTTGACCAGTCCCTTCCCCACCAGCAGCGCCTCGATCGCCTCGGTGCGCGTTGCCGGAGAATCGCTTCCGTGCCGGTGATCGGCAGTCATTCGGTCGCCTCGAGGTACGGCTCGAAGAGATCAATGTAGACGGTCGTGGCCGCCTCCGCCTCCTCGCCCCAGAGCTCCCGGCTGTCGAAGGAGACGGTGTACAGGTACTCCGGCGACTCGCCCCGGCCGTCGGCGTTCGTGTCGGGATAGACGCAGGCCGGATGGACCTCGGCGATCACGCCGCGCCGGTCGCGGGCGTAGGCGGGCAGACGCGTGTGCCCCTGCGGATGCCGGTTCCAGGTGCGCACCGCGTCGCCGGCCGCGAAACGGGGCCCGCGGTCGATCTCGCGTACAACCGAACCCACTTGATCGGGGCGCTCCACCGCCGCGTCGCCGTCCAGCCGCTCGGCCGCCAGGGTCTCCAGCGCGTAGAGCCAGCGGCCGTAGTAGCCGTCCGATAGGTAACGGTCCGGCGGCATCCGCTCGATCGCATGGCGGAAGGCGTCGATGTTCGCCAGTCCGGCCCCCATCGCGTAGCCCGCCAGGGCGCATACCCGGCCCTGCCAGGCCTCCGGAAACAGTGCCTCGTCCGGACGCCGGTCCACGGCGCCGAAGCCGTGCATGCCGCCCATGTCGTGGATTCCGTTCATGCTCCGACGGCCGCCGCGCCGCGCGCGCCAGTCTACAAGCCAGCCAAGGGGCTATTCTCAAGCCATGGACACCGCCGACTCCCGATCGACCGCGCGCACGGGCCTGGCGCACGCCAACGACTACCCGTTCCTGGGCCAGGGCAAGGCGCCTCTCGAGGTGGCCGCCGCCGAGGGCTGCTACATGATCACGCCCGATGGCCGGCGGATTCTCGATGCCGCCGGGGGCGCCATCGTCTCGAACATCGGGCACGGGCGGCGGGAGGTGGGGGAGGCCTACGCGCAGGCCGCGGCGCAGACCGACTACATCGTGCCTCCCTTCGCGACCCCCGCGCGAGCGGACCTGGTTCACCGCATGCGGACGCGCTGGCTGCCCGGCGACATCAACCGCGTCCTGTTCGCGAGCGGCGGTTCCGAGGCGATGGATCTGGCGATCCGATTCGCCCGCCAGCACCACCTGTCGGCCGGGCGTCCCGAGCGCTGGCGGGTGTTCGGGCGCCAACTCTCCTACCACGGCGCCACGATGGCGACGCTGGCGGTGGGCGGACACCAGGGGCGCCGGGCCGGCTTCGAGCCCTGGCTGGTCGACGAGCAGACCGACCAGCCGCGGCCGCCCGCCCACTACTGCATGCGCTGCCCGCTGGGCAAGACGTTCCCCGGCTGCGACATCGCCTGCGCCGACGAGGTGGAGCGGGTGTTCGAGGAGATCGGCCCCGAAGAGATCGCGGCCTTCGTCGTAGAGCCGATCGTCGGCTCGAACGCCGGCGCGCTCGTGCCTCCCGGCGACTACCTGGAGAGGGTCGCCCGGATCTGCAGGCGGCACGGCATCCTGCTGATCGCCGACGAAGTGATGACCGGCTACGGCCGGACCGGCCGCAAGTTCGGTGTGGACCACTGGGACGTGGTGCCTGACATCCTGGTCGGCGGCAAGGGGCTGACCGGCGGCTATGCGCCCCTGGTCGCGATCTGCGCCCGCGAGGAGGTCACCGCGCCCATCGCGGAAGCGGGAGACTCGGTCATGTTCTTCACGTACGGCGCTCACTCGCCCGCCTGTGCGGCCGCCAGCGAAGTGCTCCGCATCCTCGAGGATGAGCAGCTCGTCGAGCGCGCCGCCACCGTCGGCGCGGTGCTCGGCGAGCGCCTGCGGGAGACCTTCGCCGATCATCCCCACGTCGCCGAGGTCCGCGGCCGCGGCCTGCTCTACGGCATCGAGATCGTCCAGGACCGCGAAACGCTGGAGCCGTTCCCGGCCGAACTCTCGCTGGTCAACGCCGTCGTGGCGGCGGGCCTGTCGATGGACGTCTTCTTCTACCCCGGCGGCAACGAGCCGGCCCGCGACGTCGTCTGCCTGGGCCCGCCCTTCATCCTCGGCGAGGAGGAGATCGAGAAGATCGTCACCGT
>JAPVWO010000126.1 GCA_027493375.1 Candidatus Multivorans thiocomprendens
CCAGATTCAAGTGGGCGCCGGCGGCCAAAGCGGAGCCGGCCTGACGGCCGGCGCGTTTGCTGGCCGCCTTCGGCGGCAGCCGGCGGGGACGCCGGCGCATGTATGGTCCGCCCCGCTTGTGCAAGGGTACTTTCCGGAGTTCTGGCTGGTCAGGTGCAGTTGCTTGCATGTATTCGGCCTGTTTGCGGGAGTCTCGTGTGGGAGTTCCCTGGCCCCGATGGAATCCGCGCGCGCCGGCCTCTATACACCCAGACGGCCTGTTGAATGGCCCTGCGGCGGCTCAGGCTTATCGGCACGCCGGTCCGACCTGTTTCGCCATCGCTCTGTCAAGTCCTCGCAACGACTTGGTGGGGCAATCCTCCTGGTGGTTGGTTCGTTGTCGCTTCGAGCCGTCTACGCGGCGGCCCTCAAGATTCTCGATCGACCGCCGACCAGACGCTCGTCCCGGTAGCGGTCTTCGTCTCGGAGCACCGCCCAGGCGATCCGCGCCAGCTTGTTGGCCACCGCCACCGTGGCCACGTTCGCATGCCGGCGCCGCTTGACGTCTTGAGCCCACTGCTTCAGACGCGTCTGTTCGCCCTTGTGCGCCGTGCGCAGGACCGACCGCGCACCGTGGATCAGTTGCGCCCGCAGGTATCGGTCGCCGCGCTTGCCGATCCCCAACAGCACCGGCCGGCCGCCGGTCGATGCCTGACGAGGCACCAGACCGATAAACGCCGCCATCTCCCGAGCGCTGTTGAAAGCCCAGCCATTGCCGACAGCAGCCACCAGAGCCGTCGAGACGATGGGGCCGATGCCCGGGGTCGACAGCAGGCGCTCGCACAGCGGATTCTCCTTCGACTCACGCACCAGCATCGCCGTCAAGTCCTCGACCTGCCGGTGGGCCTCCATCAGAGCCTCGTGCTGCATGCACGGGAGCGCCCGAAACTCGCCAGGCAAGTCGAGGTCCGGCGCCGTCGCGATCGCAGGCGCCTCACGCATGACCACCGCGCGGCCCTGGGCCAGCACGATCCCGTACTCGCGCAGAAAACCGCGCAACTGGTTCACCAACTGGGTGCGGCGGCGAAGCGCCATCTCACGGCTCCGATGCACCTGCTGCAACGCCCGTCGCTCCTTCGTCTTGTACGGCACGAAACGCATCGTCGGACGAGATACCGCCTCGCAGATCGCCTCCGCGTCGTGGTAGTCGCTCTTGTTCGACTTCACGTAAGGACGCACGAACTGAGGACTCATCATTCGCACATCGTGACCCAGCTCGCTCAACCTCTCCACCCAGTAGTGAGCGCCGCAACTCGCCTCCATACCCACCAGGCACGGCTCGATACGCGACATCAACTCCATCAGCCGAGGCCCCTTCACCTGGCGTTGAAACACCACCGCCCCCGAAGCGTCCATCCCGCACACCTGGTACACATGCTTGCCCAGATCGATACCGACTCGAGTAACCTTCTTCACGGTCCGCCTCCTCACTGTTGTTGGACGAAAGCTCCATCCTGGCCCATCGCGAGGCCGTAAGGAGCGGGGCGGACCATCCCATTACCCAGTCTGGACCGTCGGGGTCTCCGGCGCAGATTCCTAGCTGTCGCGGCCCGAAGGCAGCACCCTGCCCTCCGGGTAGTCGGCGCCAGTGACACTCTTGTCGACGGACCGGTTCCAGGCATCCAACTCCGCCCGCATGCGGGCGGCGAGTTCGGGTTGCTGCTCGATCAGGTTGTGCTGTTCTTCGGGATCGTCGATCACGTTGTAGAGCTCGAAGGGATCGGTCGGGTCGGAGAAGTAGTTCCGCACCAGTTTGACCTGGTTGTCCAGCCAGGCGAGACCGCCGCTGGCGCGGAAGCCGATGGGCTGCTCCCGGTGGGCGGGCTCGGCGTCGAACACGCCGGCGATGGAGATGCCGTCGTGGACCTCGTTGATCGACGACGGGTCGAGCCCGGCGACCTCGATCAGGGTCGGGAAGATGTCCATCGTGCTGGCGGGGAAGCTGGAGATCCTCGGGACGATGCCGTCCGGCCATTCGATGATCGTCGGCACGCGCAGGCCGCCCTCGTAGAAGTCCTTCTTGAAGCCGCGCAGGTGGCCGGTGGTGTCGGGGCGTACGCCGGGATGCTCGGGGCCGTAGGAGATGTCGGGCAGGCCGCCGTTGTCGCTGGTGAACCAGACCAGGGTGTTGCCGGCGATGCCGAGTTCGTGCAGACCCTCACGGAGAGCACCGATCGAGCGGTCCATCGCGACGATCTCGGCGTGGTGGGTTTTCGAGGCGTCGTCCAGGGACGCGAAGGGCTCTTCGTCCTCCGGGAAGGCGCCGAAGGGCCGGTGCGGTGAGGCGTACCAGATCACCGCGAACACCGGCTTCCCGTTCTCCCGCTGCTCCGAGATGTAGCGGAGTGCTTCGGCGACCAGGATCTCCGACGAATCGCCCTCGAACTGCTTCGGCACTCCGTTCTGACTGAAGACGGGGTCCAGGTTGAACTGGTTCGTGTGGCTCAACCAGTAGCCGAAGCCGAGTTCGCCGGGGTTGTGGGGGTCGTCCGCGGGCATCGGATTGTCGCCGCTCGGATGGACCTGGTTCAGGTGCCACTTGCCGAAGTGGGCCGTCGCGTAACCGGCCTGCCGGAACGCCGTGGCGAGCGTTTTCTCCTGCTTGTTGATCGAATCGCCGACGCGGAAGGCCCCGGTGCGGTCGTTCGTGCGGCCCGTTAGCACCGTTGCCCGGGTCGGGGTGCAGCTCGGTGCGCCCGCGTAGAACCGGTCCATGCGCAAACCGGCATCGGCCATCGCGTCGAGATGGGGCGTCTTCAGCAGGGGATGGCCGTAGTAGCCGGTCTGCGCCCAACCCATGTCGTCGGCCATGAGCAGGACGACGTTGGGCGGATCTTCGGCGGCTTCGGGTTGGCAGCCGATGGTTGCGATGACCAGCACGGGGAGGAGTCGGCGGAGGGATTTCAGCATGGGATGGTTCCTGGACTTCCGGAGCTTCCGCGGTCCGGATGCGGGCGGGGCGCCGGCGCACCCGGTGTGAGCTTCCGCACGGACGGCGCGTTTCCGTTTATCCTACGGTCGCAAGCCGAGACGACACTCTTTTCTGGAGGACGACATGCACAAGTACCGAGCAATGATCCCGCTGGCCCTTGCGGCCTTCCTGTTCACGGCGCTTCCCGCCATGGCGCAGCGCGCTGACGACGCCGACAGGGCGAGCAAGAACGGGATGGTGAAGGGGAAGATCGACGGCGTCTCCATCACGGTGGAGTACGGACGGCCCAAGGTGAAGGGCCGGACGATCTGGGGCGGCCTGGTTCCCTACGGCAAGGTCTGGCGGACGGGCGCCGACGAAGCGACCACCATCACCTTCAGCGCCGACGTCGAGATCGGCGGCCAGAAGCTGGCTGCCGGCACCTATGCCCTCTTCACCGAGCCGGGTGAGAACGAGTGGACCGTCATCTTCAACAAGGTCGCGAAGCAGTGGGGCGCCTTCCGGCACGACGCCGGTCAGGATGCGCTGCGCGTAAGCGCCACCCCGAAGACCATCGGGGAGCACGTGGAGGAGATGGAGTTCGTGATCGTCGATTCGTGGGTCGCGATGCAGTGGGAGAGGCTCGCCGTGCCCTTCGAGGTGAAGAAGTCGGGCTGACCCTCTTGCTCGATCGGAACCGGGCGCTGAAGTCCCGGGGTGAGCGGGTGCTCCCGGGTGGCATGTACGGTCACATGTCCACCTATCGGCTCCTGCCGCCCCGGTACCCGCAGTACTTCGAGCGGGCGGAGGGCTGCCGGCTGTGGGACGCCGACGGCAACGAGTACATCGACTTCATGTGCTCGTTCGGGCCGATGATCGCCGGCTACGGCAATCCGCGCATTCGCGCCGCCGCGGACGCCCAGCGCGACCGGCTCGACATCGCGAACGGGCCTCCGCCGCTCATCGTCGACCTGGCCGAGCGTTTCGTGCGACAGGTCAGCCACGCCGAGTGGGCCATCTTCGCGAAGAACGGCAACGACGCGACGACCGTCTGCAACATGGTGGCTCGTGCGCGAAGCGAGAAGCGCAAGATCCTCGTGGCGGAGGGTGCCTACCACGGCGCCGCGCCGTGGGCCAACCGGATGTCGAGGGGCACGCCAGCGGAGGATCACGTCCACTTCCCGACGTACCGCTACAACGACGTAGCCAGCCTCGACGCGGCCTCCCGGGCGGCGGCCGGCGACCTCGCTGGAATCGTCGTGTCCGCCTTCAGGCACGACGCCGGCCACGACCAGGAGTGGCCCGACCTCGCCTTCGCGCGCCGCGTGCGCGAGATCTGCGACGCCGAGGGTGCTGCCCTCATCCTGGACGACGTGCGAGCCGGGCTGCGTCTCTCCCTCGACGCGAGCTGGTCCGAGTTCGGCGTCCAGCCGGACCTGTCGGCCTGGGGCAAGGCGATCGGCAACGGCGAACCCGTGGCGGCGATTCTCGGCAACGAGGCTTACCGCGAGGCCGCGACGCGCGTCTTCGTGACCGGCTCGTTCTGGTACCAGGCCGCGCCCTTCGCCGCGGCGATCGAGACCCTCGATCTTCTGGCCGAAGTCGACGCGCCGGCCGTCGTGGAGCGCCTGGGGCAGCAGTTCCGGGACGGTCTGGAGGAACAGGCGCGCCGCCACGGGCACGCGATTCGCCAGACCGGACCGCCGCAGATGCCGACCGTGCTGTTCGAAGACGACGACAGGAGGGAGAAGGGCTTCGCCTTCTGCAGTCACGCTCTCGATCACGGCATCTACCTGCACCCCTGGCACAACATGTTCCTGTCGGTCGCGCACGCGGAGTCCGACATCGAGCAGGCGCTCGCCGGAACGGAGAAGGCGTTTCAGGCGCTCGGCTGAGCGAATCCCGTGTCGTTCAGCCGCTTGAGGTGGCGATGCCGTAGAGGCGGTCGGAGATGTCGCGGACCGTCGCTTCCATCTCGGGGTAGAACTCGCCGCGGGTGGTCATCAGACCCTGGTGCTGAGCCTGCTCCTTGCCGGACATGGTGTTCGCCGTGTCGATCATCCCGCACATGTGCCAGCCGACGAAGTCGGGACGGGCGGTCGCGCTCTCCATGAACTCCCGCGTCCAGAGAGCGCGCTCGGCCATGTCGCGCGCATGCTGCCCATGAGGATTGGGCATCGTCCTGGTCGGCGTGGTGTAGGCGGCGTCGCCGTTGAGGAAAGGCTGCCCCACAGTGTCCGTCAGCCGATCCATCGTTTCCCGCTGGCCCTCCCAGCGGGCGTAGTGCTGGGTGTTCACGAGGTCGGTGTACCGGCTCGTTGTGGCTGCGATCGAGTCGAGCCCGTCCGTGTCGCCGTTGATCTTGTCGCCGAGGAAGAGGTGGTTCGGGTCGGTCCGGCGGAGGGCTGTCTTCGCGACCGAGTAGTAGCGCTCGACGCAGGGCAGCAGGAAGGCAGCGTTGTCATCGCGCTCCGCCTGGTTCGAGGGAGCCTGATCGGGTCGCCAGTCCGTCGCCTCGAGCAGGTCTGACCACGCTCCGAAGCCTGTGCCGTAAGTGGCGTTGAAACCGGACACGTCGCCGTAGCGATCCCGCGTGAAGTCGACATAGGCCTGTTTGCCGGGCGCCTCGGCGGCGAAGTTGCGTAGCCGGCGGGGCCACGTCGTGCTGCCGTTCCATTCCGCCTCGTTGTCGGTCAGGGGAGGACAGTCCGCCATGCAGTAGCCCAGCACCATGGGATCGTCGCGGTAGGGCGCGGCGAGTCGCCGGGCCGTGCGTTCGCACAGCGCCTCGAACTCCGGGGCGAAGATGTCCGCGTAGGCATCGGGCTTGGGCTTGAGGTAGTGCGACAGCGCCAGCGGCTCGTAGGGCGCGACGAACGGAAACCGGGCCTGACCCGGCGGATGGGTGAGCATCGTGGCGTTCGTGTGAATGCCCAGGGTGTTGAGGCCCAGTCTTCGCAGGTCGGCCAGAGCGGTCTCGCGGAACCCCCGGTTCCACGCGCGGTCATGGACCTCCTCGGCGCTGAATCGCCGCAGCCAGTGATTCCGGTTGTAGTCCTGCGCCCACCAGTTCGCGTGGTAGTGGTTGACGCCCCAACTGATGAACGCGTGGCCTTCGGGAGTGACCAGCCACCAGCGCCGCCCGTCGTGCTCGGTGCGAAAGAACCCGGTGGCGTCGAACTTCAGCCCGGTCCAGCCGCCGAAGTGGTCGCGATCGGCCGTCGTTTGAGCCGCCCAGGACGGCAGGCCGAGGCAGGCGCCGAACCCGATCAGAGCCGACTTGAGCAAGTCACGTCGAGCAATGG
>JAPVWO010000127.1 GCA_027493375.1 Candidatus Multivorans thiocomprendens
AGCATCTCGGCCACGCGGGAATCCACCTCGCCTTGCGCGCCGCCGCGGACCTTCAGACCGAAGGCGACGTTCTCCGCCACGCTCAGGTGCGGGAAGAGCGCGTAGCTCTGGAACAGCATGCCGACTCCGCGACGGGACGGCGGCAGATGCTCAACCGCCTCGTCCGCGATCAGCAGACGGCCCCGGTCGAGCTGCTCGAAGCCCGCCAGGAGACGCAGCATCGTCGTCTTGCCGCTGCCGCTCGGGCCGAGCAGGGCGAAGATCTCACCCGGTTCGACGGTCAACGAGACGCCGGCGAGAACGACCGTGTCGTCGAACGCCTTGAAGACGTCGTCGAAGCGGACGGAGACGCCGGACGCCGTCACCTGGCAGCCCGCGGGGCGCGCCGGCTCATCCTCCGCCCTGGCCGCGCACGGAACGGTCCCACTCCGCCATCCACGCCGCGCCGTTCTCTTCGATCATCCGCCAGTCGACCTCGGCGCGACGGAGTCGCGACTGCACGTCGGCTACCCAGGGGGCGAGCACCTCCGCATCCAGGTCATCCCGCGCCGGCAGCCGGAACGCCTCGGCCACGGCCAGCCCCAGGGCCTCGGGCGAACCGAGCCAGTCGATGAATGCCTCCGCCTCGTCCTCATTGTCCGAGCCCGCAACCACGCCGACCGAATCCTGGATCACGGCCGTGCCGCTGGCCGGGAAGCGATAGGCGATCGGGGCGCCGCGGTCGATCAGGGACAGCGTGTCGGTCATCTCCCACAGCGTGAGCACGCCCTCCTGGCGCGTCAGCTTCTCGTGCAGCACCGCGGGGCTGTGGACGTACTCCCGAGTCTGGCCGTCGAGCCGGCGCAGCCAGTCGAAGCCGGCCTCGGTACTGCCGGTCTCGACCACCGAGTCGGAGAGGATCTTGCCGAAGATCGTCCGCATCGTGCCGCTGGCCAGCGGATCGCGGATCACGACCTCGTCATGCCAGCGCTCGTCGAGCAGATCGTCCCAGTCGGCCGGCGCCTCCTCTTCGCTGATGGCGTCCCGGTTATAGACGATGATCGTCGGCGTCTGGTAGAGCGTGTAGTAGAGCCCCTCCGGATGCCTGTCGGCCGAATCGAGTGCCCCGGCCCAGGAGGGCTCGGACGGCGCCAGCAGGCCCTCCGCGGCGCCCCGCGCCAGGATCGTCGCCGGGCCGCCGAACCAGACATCCGCCTGCGGGTTCGCCCGCTCCGAGCGAATCCGGTCGTAGACCTCCTGCGACCCCATGTCGAGCCAGCGCACGTCGACGTCGGGCCGCGCCTCCTCGTACGCCTCCTCGACGACCGTCAGCAAATCCCTGCCATGGGGCGAGTAGACGACCAAAGGCGTTCGTCCGTCGCCGCCGCAACCCGCCACGGCCGCGGCCGCCGCGAGGAAGAGAAGGATCGATCGACGGCCCAGGGCGTTCCGCATCGGCCGCCAAGTGTACGCGGCCGGGTCGCGGCGCCGCCGCCTTGACGATGGGACACAATCGTGTCACTCTGACGTACTCAATTGTGACCCTCTAGGAGTTGGCCCCATGGACTTCGTCAGCATCCGTGACCTGCGTACTCGCTCCGCCGCGATCTGGGAGTCCCTGGCGGAAGCGAAGGACCTTGTCGTCACGTCCAACGGCAAACCGGTAGCGATCCTGTCCGCCGCGACCCCATCGACCGTCGACGCAACGCTGGCAGCCCTCAGGCAGGCCCGATCCCAACTGGCCGTGCTCAACATGCAGCGCCAGGCACGCAAGGCGGGACTCGACCGGTGGAGCCTCGACGAGGTCAACGCGGAGATCGATGAAGCGCGGCGGCAACGTCGCGGATGAGAGTCGTCGTCGACACCAACGTCCTGGTGTCCGGCCTGCTCTCCCCGTTCGGACCGCCGGGGACCATCGTGGCGCTGGTCGCCGCCGGCAGACTCCGCCTCTGCTACGACGGGCGAATCCTCGCCGAGTACGCCGACGTACTGCGCCGCCCCGGATTCGCTTTCGCCCAAGAGGATGTCGACGCGCTGCTTCCGCAGCTCGAAGCAGTCGGCGAACTGACTTCCCCGATGCCCTTGCCGATCCCGCTGCCCGACCCCGATGACGAGCCCTTCCTCGAGGTCGCCGTCGCCGCCCTGGCCGACCGTCTGATCACCGGGAACATCCAGCACTTCCCGGCGAGATCCCGGCAGAACGTTCAGGTCGTCACTCCGCGCGAGTTCGTCGACACCGGTCTCCGACCCGGCTAAGGCCATCGCGGCAGAAGGGCCGGAAGCCGGCCCCCCGACGCGGCGCGGTTCGACCGCTCGGTCGGCCTCGTTGTTCCCTTGGGCGGGGCGTACTACAACGAGCGCGCCGCGAGCCGCGCCCCGACGAGGCGGTTCATGCTCACGCCTTCCTCGGCAGCCCGGATGGCCAACGCCCGGTGCGTCTCGGGCGGCACGCGAACCATGAACTTGCCGCTGTATGCGCGGTCCGCGTACGGAACGGGCAGGTCCTCACCGTTCGCCCGCATGTCTTCGACGCTTTCGGCTACCAGGCGCCGCACGCCCGCGAGAGCTTCTTCCGGCGTGGACGCGAGCCAACTGAGTGACGGAAACTCGGCGCAGAGACCCACGTGTTCCTGGTCCTCCGCCGACCACGTGACCCGGTAGGTATAGCGGTCGCTCTTCACCACGAAGGCCTCCGTCTTCGCCACCGAGGAACAGTATCTCTATTGATACTGTCTGGCAACAGCTACGTCGATGTCCCCCGGATACCCGTGACCAGACTCGGATGGAAGCGCCGGAGGTTGCGAAGGTAGGTGCAGTGGGCCTTGGCGAGCCAGTCGAGGTCCACGGCATCAGGGTCGCCGGCCGCGGCGGTCTGGCCTTCCAGCAGGCGGCTGGGGAGCACGAGCAGGTCGCCAAGGCACCGGACCCGTTCGTCCGCTGAACCTCCTGCTTCTTCGTCGTCCGTGGACGTCCGTCAGCCCTCGGCGCCAGCGTCAACCATCGGCCGCCAAGTGTACGCGCGAGCGCCCCTGCCGCACCGGGCGGAGCGCTGGGCAGAGCTTGAAGCGCCGCCGTCGGCAAACCTATAGTTCTCAGGCCCGATAGGAGGATGCCGTTGAAGCCAGGAGGCGCCTGGAAGCTCACCCTTGAGATTGAGACGACGTGGGAAGGCAGGACCTGGGTGGCCACCTGCCATGCCTTGAACGTCTCGAGCCACGGATCCACGAAGAAGGAGTCCCACGAGATGCTCCGCGAAGCATTGGAGGGCTTCTTCGAGGACTGCATCGAGCACGGGACCCCGTGGGCCGCCCTGAGCAAGCCGGCCTGATCCCGACCGCATCCTCGGTCGTGACGACCGAGCGCCCCGCCGGCACCAAGGCCGAATGGCTCGACATCCCTTTCTGGATGCTGGCGGGTGCCCGGCCTGAAGCTGCCCTCGGAAAGGCCGACGCCGGCCAGGAACGGGCTGCGTGAAGCCTACGCAGTCACGCGCAGTTGCAGGCCCAACGCCCGAGTGATCCGGATCACGGTCGCGAACGTGGGGTTGCCGTCCTTCGAAAGGGCCTTGTAGAGGCCCTCCCGGCTCAAGCCCGCTTCTCGGGCCAGGCCGCTCATGTTCCTTGCCCGCGCGGTGTCGTTCAGCGCCGCTCGGATCAGGCTGCCGTCGCCCGGGTCTTCCTCCGCGCACGCGTCAAGGTACAGCCGGGCATCTTCCCGGCTAGCCAGATGCTCGGCCGCATTCCACTTGCTGAATGTCTCGGTCATCTCTCCCGGTTTCCGGCACTTCGACCGCGACGAACTGTAGACCACAGTTCACGCATCGGTCGATCCGGAGCGCTGTCCATCACGCGCCGGCGTGACCAGGCTCGGATGGAAGCGCCGGAGATTGCGGAAGTAGGTACGGTGGGCCCTGGCGAGCCAGTCCAGATCGACCGCTTCGGGGTCGCCCGCTTCGGCGGTCTGCCCTTCGAGCAGGCGACGGGGGTAGACCTTCATCTCGCCGACGACCAGGACCGGCTCGCCGTCCTCGGTGGCGGTCTCCACGTGAAGGCCCTCCGCCTCGAGTTCCCGCCGGAGGCACATCGACCAGGAAACGCATCGCCGACGCGATCTGTTCCTCCCCGACGAGCACCACATCGTCCAGGTAGCGCTTGCAGATCGGCACCGTCATCGAGCCCGGCTCGATGTCGCCCGAGAGCGCCTCGGCAAGGGTGTCCCAGACCTGTGGTCTGTCGCTGTCGTGGAAGACGTTGAACATCGCCGGCGTCGATTCGGCACTCACGCCGATCACCTCGACCGCGGGGTTGAGTTCCTTGAGGGCGATGGCAACGCCGGAAACCAGGCCGCCGCCGCCCACGGGGACCAGCACCCTTTCGACCCGGGGCAACTCGGAGACGATCTCGACACCGATCGTGCCGGCCCCGGCGATCACCCGCCTGTCGTTGTAGGGCGACAGCCAGGTCGAGCCGCGCTGGGCGCGGCGCAGGGCTTCGGCCTCGGCCTGATCGAAATTGTCACCGAAAAGGACCGCTTCGGCACCGGCGCCGTAGCGACGCACTCCGCCTACCTTCTTGTCCGGCGTTCCAACGGGCATCAGAATCCGTGCCGCTGCACCACACAGACGCGCGGCGTAAGCGACCGCTATCGCGAAGTTGCCCGAAGATGCGGCGATGATGCCCCGGGCCAACGCGTTCTCGTCCAGCGACAGCATGGCGTTCAGCGCTCCCCGTATCTTGAACGAGTGCGTCCGATTGGCGTTCTCCAGCTTCAGAAACGTCCCGGCGCCGAGACCGGCAGCCTCTTCGAGCGGTGTCGGCCGCAGATGAGCCTTCAGGCGGTGCTGCGCCCGGACGATGTCGCCGAGGATTCGTCGCGCTGTCGAGCGATGCCGCGACGGTTCCTCCCGTCGGTTATCTGGGATTCGACAGGCCGCCGGGCGACTGCCACATCAAGTACGGTCGAATCCACGGCGATGGGGTTTTCGTCGTCAAGATCGCCACCGGCTTCCATGAGAACGCTTCGCGTGGTCTTCCCACGGGTCACGGAATGATGATCGTCCTGTCGGCGGAGACCGGCGAGACGCTGGCCTTGCTGGACGACTCGGGCTACCTGACCGATGTCCGAACCGCCATTGCGGGCTGCATCGCGGCCCGCCATCTCGCGCCCGAAGCGGTCGAGTGCATCGGCATTGTCGGTGCGGGCATGCAGGCCCGCATGCAACTGCAGTACCTGCGCCATGCGCGCGACTGCAACCGGGTCCGGGTCTGGGCGCGACGCCGCGAACAGTCGGCGGCGTACCGGAACGAGCTGTCCGATTCCGGCTTCGATGTACAGATAGCCGAGACCCTTCAGGACCTCTGCGAAAACAGCAACCTGATCGTCACCACCACGGCGGCGAGGGGTCCTCTCGTCCGCGGCGAGTGGATCCGGCCGGGCACTCACCTCACCGCGATGGGAAGCGACGCTCCCGGCAAACAGGAACTGGACCCGGCGTTGTTCGCGAGAGCCGGTGTCTGTGCCGTCGATTCACTGTCGCAGTGCATCGACCACGGCGAGTCGCACTATGCGCTGGCGGGCGGCCACCTGGCCGAAACCGGTCTCGTCGAACTGGGCGACATCATCGCCGGCAGGGCCAGGGGACGTTCGGACGAGGGCGAGATCACCATCGCGGATCTGACCGGTGTCGCGGTGCAGGACATTCAGATAGCAAAGGCGGTCTGGCAGGCATTGAAGGACTAGGGGAACGCCCGTCAGCCGTCGAGACCTGCCACGAGGTCGCGTTCGGACGGCACGCGCCTGAGTTCGTCGTGCCGGGGCCTATGCGTCTTCTGGGTCATCAAGGACGCCGCCACCATCGCGATCAGGCTGAAGACCGGGGCCAGCAGCGTGTCCAGGCCGCGGTAGGCGTCCGTGACGGCGAAGTGAAGCACGAGCCGCGCGGCGCTGCCGGCGAGGACACCGGCGAGCGCCCCCGGCATGTTCGCCTTGCGCCAGAACAGGCCCAGCAGGAGCGGAACGAAGCAGCCGGCCAGGACGATGTCGAACGCCAGGATGAGCAGGATGCCCGGCTCGGGCCGGACGTAGGCGAAGACGACGGCCCCGGCCATCGTCGGCATGGCGGTCCAGCGGGAGAAGCGGAGCATCCGCGCGTCGTCCCAGGTCGACCGGCTGTGACGCTGGACCAGGTTGCGGGTGATCACGTTCGCCAGATCCAGCACGACGCCGCTCGCGGTCGACATGCTGGCGGCGATGATGCCGAGCAGCACCGCGCCTCCGATCAGCAGCGGCAGGTCGGTCAGCGCCAGGTCGACGAGCAGGGAGGAACCGGCGTCCCGACCGAAGTAGTGGGCCGAGAGGCCGATGAGCGAAACCGTCAGACCCACGACGAGGGTCAGCCCACCGGCGACGTAGCAGCCCCGCTTCGCCGAGCGGCCCGAATCGGCCGAGATCATCCGCTGGATGAAGTCGATCGCGACGATGTCGCCCAGCGCGAGCGACCCGAGAGCCGCCCAGTTGACGAGCGCGCCGCTCTCCCGCGAGAAGAGGCCCGCGAAACTCATCGCGCCTTCGGGAGCGGCGCCCAGCAGGTTGCCCCAGCCGTGGCTGCCGCCGAGCCAGACGAAGGCGACGGCGATGCTGACGATGAAGATGGCGACCTGGAGCACGCTGGTTGCGATCGTGGCATAGAGACCGCCCGAGACGGCGTAGGCGAGGATGCAGAGCGCGACGGCGATCAGCATGGCGAGGTAGGGCGCTCCGAAGACGAGTTCGAACAGCAGGCCGAGGCCCGCCAAGTTGCCCGCGACCAGGACGACGTTGCTGAGCAGCATCAGGCCGGCGGCCAGTGTCTCGGTGGAGATGCTGTAGCGACGCCGGTAGAAATCGGCCAGGGTCATCAGCCGCATGCGGTGCAGCGGCTCGGCGAACCAGGTGCCGGCGACGAACAGGCACAGGGCGAGCCCGATCGGGATCACGGCGCCGGCCCAGAAGCCACCCGAGTGAACGAGCGACGCGTTGCCCACGGAACCGTTCGCGTCGAACGCCTGGGCGCAGAGGGTGATGCCGACGACGCCGACCGGCATCGCGTTGCCGGCGACGTAGTAGTTCGTCGCCCGGCCGCGGATCTTCGCGTAGGTGCGAACGCCTATGAACAGCGTGAGAGCGACGAAGAGGAGAACGGCGATGCCGATCGCGGACACGGCGGCAGTGTAGTGCCGGAGTGATCCCGGCGCCGCGGCCTGACCCCCGCCCCGCGGGGCCGAGGGCACCTTGCCCTCGCTCCCAGGGCCTTGCGACTCGGAGTCCTCGCGGGGGCGGAGGCTCCGAGGAGAAGCCCCTCCGCTTGGCTCTGAAGGACCGTGTCCATTCCGCCGAATCGTGTAGTCTTTGCGACGAGGGCGATGGCTCCCTGTTCCGCGGCAGCATCTACGACGCGGACGCCCTGTGGGTAGCGGCGTGGAGAACCGACGAGCGCCTGTCCCGGGTTGGCCTGACGCCGAGCGAATCGAATGGAATACAAGAGCAATCCCAAGCACTCCGAGCCGTGGCAGCGAGGGCGACGAGGTTCGCTTTGCCCAAAGGACGTGCAGCC
>JAPVWO010000128.1 GCA_027493375.1 Candidatus Multivorans thiocomprendens
GCTCAGCTCGTGCTTGACGTACAGGACGAAGTAGTCCGCCTCCGTCGAGGCCACCGTGATGGGCACGGCCGTCACCGGCACGTCGACCGGCGTCTGCGCGCTCGCCGCCGCGGCCGCCAGAACCAGCGTGAAGAGCAGGCGGCCGGCGCCAACGGCCGACCTGAGGGCGGAGTGTCCGGACATTCGACGGGGACATTAGGGGCTTGCGCCGAGAAACGCAACGAGGTGAGTCGAAAGGGGGAAAGCTGCTAGAGTTCGTCGGCGCGGGCGAACGGCTTTCGAGGGGCGTTGGCGTTCCCGAGCGCGGGGAGATCTTCCGTCATGACCGTGTATCCGAGTTCGTTTCCGCGTTGCGCGGGCCGTCGTTCCGCTTCGATGGCGCTCCTCTTCGTGTTGCTCTGCTCCGTGCCCGGGGAGGCCCGGGGCGACACGGAATCCTGCGCGGATTCGGCGGCGTCGCCGACGCCGGTCGACGTGCCGGTGGCCGCCGTGCCCATCATGGTCGAGTCCACGACCGCGGATTACTTCGTTCTCTATGCCCGCCATGAGCTTTCGGGCGTCTCGCGGGAGGTCCCGGTGGCCGTTGTCCGCGGTCGCGAGGGGACGACGACGCTTCGCGAGAACGTCGGGCCGCTGCCGGCGGCGAGCTACCGGGTGGAGCGCTATCGGGTCGCCGACCCGGCCGACGTCGATGGCGACTGCGTGGACGACCTGACGGATTCGAATCCGGTGAACCCGGCGCCGGAAATCGACCCGGCCGACGGCGCCGTCACGGTCGCCGACGAGGATGCGTTCCGGCTCCTGGCGTTCGAGCACGCCGCGACCGGAACCTCGTACCTCAAGATGGTGGTGTTCGACTGGGATACGGACCGCCCCGGCGTCTACTTCCAGAACGCCGGGACCCATCCCGGCCACTTCACCTTCATCCGCGAACTGGGCTTCGGCCTGGACGAGGTCGTCGCCTTCGAGCTGGGCTACGACCCGAACCTGGTCGTCGACGGCAGGCGCGGCGTCTACTACTTCTACTGGTCGCTCATCCAGGACGGCCGCTTCGCCGATCTCGTGCCCTGGTTCTACACCGTGCTCGCGGCCAGCATGCCGCTGATCGAAGACAACCTGGCGTTCTACGTTCCGAACGCGCTGGCGCCCCACCTCCGCGATCACCTGCCGGCCTACCGGGAGTCCCGGGTTCGTCTCGTGTTCGAGGACGACCTGTCGGGAGGCGACGCCGACTTCGTGGCCCTCAACCCGGGCGTCGGGGTCGGCCTTCTGCGCGAGCTGTCGCCGGACGAGCGTCCGCATCCCCACGACATCGGCATCTACGATTCGCTGCCGAACGAGTTGCCCCGCCTCGCCGGGATCATCAGCACGACGCCTCAGACGCCCCTTTCGCACGTCAACCTGCGGGCCGTCCAGGCGGGCATCCCGAACGCGTTCATCCGCAACGCCGGCGAGGACCCGGGGATCGACGCGCTGATCGGCGGCTACGTCCGCTACACCGTGACCGAAAGCGGCTACATGCTGAGCGAAGCCACCGTGGAGGAGGTCGAGGAGCACTACGAGCAGTCGCGGCCGAAGGAACCGCAGACGCCGGAGAGGGACCTTTCGGTCCGGCGGATCGTTCCCCTCGAACAGGTGGGCTTCGCCGACTGGAAGACCTTCGGCGTAAAGGCGGCGAACGTCGCCGAACTGGGCAGGCTCGGCTTTCCGCCCGGAACCGTGCCGAGCGGATTCGCCGTGCCTTTCTCCTTCTACGACGGGTTCATGTCCGCGAACGGCCTGTACGACGACGTTCGCGAACTGCTGGAGAGCGAGGCGTTCCGGACCGACTTCGACGTGCAGGACGACGAGCTGAAGAAGCTGCGACGGAAGATCCGCGACGCGGAGACGCCGCGGTGGATGGTCGACGAACTCACGGCGATGCACGCCGCCTGGCCGGCGGGCCAGTCGCTGCGCTACCGGTCCAGCACGAACAACGAGGATCTTCCGGGCTTCAACGGCGCCGGCCTGTACGACTCGAAGACGCAGAATCCGGACGAGACCGAAGAGGACGGAATCGACAAGTCGCTCAAGCAGGTGTTCGCCAGCCTGTGGAACTTCCGCGCCTTCACCGAACGGGAGTTCTACCGGATCGATCACCTGGCGGCGGCGATGGGTGTTCTGGTGCATCCCAACTACAAGGACGAGTTGGCCAACGGCGTCGCCGCCAGCTTCGATCCGTTCTTCGGCCGCGAGACCCACTACTACGTGAACACTCAGGTCGGCGAGGATCTGGTCACCAACCCGGAGGCCGACTCGGTGCCCGAGGAGCTGCTGCTCTCGAAGACGGGAACGGGGGACGATCTCTTCATCGTTCTGGCGTTTTCCAACCTGGCGCCGCCGGGCGAACTCCTGATGAGCGAAGCGCAGATGGACCAGTTGCGCCGACATCTCTCGACGATTCACGACCACTTCGAGGGCCTGTACATGCCGGCCGCGGGCGAGCCGTTCGCCCTCGAGATCGAGTTCAAGATCACCAGCGACGACATCCTGGCGATCAAGCAGGCCCGCCCCTGGGTCTTCGGCGAGTCTCCGGGAGGGCGGGCGCCGCCCTTCACGCTGAGCGTGGATTGTCCGGCGACGCCCTGCCGGGTCCGCACCGGACAGACGGTTCGGTTCGGCGACCCGGACGCGGAGGAGGACGGGGATCGCCGCTGGGAGTTCGGCGACGGGAGCGAAGCGCTCGGCGACGAAGTGGAACACGCCTGGCGGGCGCCGGGCTTCTACGAAGTCGTCCTGTCGGTCGGAGGCGAAGCGCGGACGGCCGTTTTCCTCGTCGAGGCCGCCGCGCCGGAGGGCGCCTGCGTGTCCAGCGCGTCCACCCGCTGCCTGCTGAACTCGCGCTTCGCGGTGACCGTCGATTGGGCGGCCCAGGACGGCGGGAGCGGCGCCGGCCGCGTCGTTCACGCGGGGACGAACGACTCGGGCCTGTTCCGCTTCTTCGACGAGAACAACTGGGAGGTCCTGATCAAGGTGCTCGACGCCTGCCGGGACGGCGGCGGCGTCTGGGTGTTCGGCGCATCGACGACCGACCTCGGGGTGACCGTCCGCGTTGCGGACACCGCGCCCGGAGCGACGGACCCGCCGCGGGAGTACCGGAGCCCGCCCGGCGCGCCGGCCTCGGCGATCACCGACACCGACGCGTTCCCGAACGCCTGCCGGCCGTAGCGGCGCGGGGCGCTCGGGACCGGCTTCGCCGCGGGAGAGGGATCGCCAGTTGACGCCGCTCGCCGCCGTCACCGGCGATAGGATGCGGCGCCGGGCCGCCGGGGGGCCGGTCTACCGAACGGGAGAAGACTGGTGATGACGAGAAAAGGGAGCGGCGTCGTTCTGGCGTCCGGGTCGCTGTTGCTTGCGGTATGGGGCGCCGAGGCCGCCGGCGCCCAGCACGGCGTCGCCGCCGGCGACTGGCCGTCCTACGGCGGCGACCACGGCAGCACGAAGTACACCGCGCTCGACCAGATCGACCGGGACAACGTCGCCGAACTCGAGGTCGTCTGGGGCTGGGATTCCCCGGACAACGCCGAGGCCGCCGAGCGGCACCGGATGCTCCGGCCGGGCGCCTACAAGGTGACCCCGCTCATGGTCGGCGGTGTGCTTTACGCGTCGACGTCGTTCGGCCAGGTGGCCGCGATCGACGGGGAGACCGGCGAACAGAAGTGGGTGTTCGACACGGAGGACTGGAGGCAGAGCCGGCCCACGAACCTCGGCTACAACCACCGCGGCGTCGGCTACTGGACGGACGGCGAGCAGGCGCGGATCCTCATGCCGACGAACCAGGCGTACCTCTGGGCCCTCGACGCCCACACGGGCGAGCCGGTCGGGGACTTCGGCGAAGGAGGCAAGGTCGACCTGACGGTTGGGCTCGGGCGGCCGGTGCAGCGCCGGATCTACTCGGTCATTTCGGCGCCGATAATCGTCGGCGACACGGTCGTCGTCGGTTCCTCGATCTTCGATGGCCCGACCCGGAAGGAGATGCCGCCGGGGCACGTCCGCGGATTCGACGTCCGTACCGGCAAACAGAGGTGGATCTTCCACACGATTCCCCAGGGGGACGAACCGGGGGTAGAGACGTGGGAGGACGAATCCTGGACGTACAGTGGCAACACGAACGTCTGGACCGTGATGAGCGGCGACCCGGAACTCGGCTACGTCTACCTGCCCACCGGCACGCCGACGAACGACTGGTACGGCGGCCACCGCCTCGGCGACAACCTCTACGCCGAGAGCCTGGTCTGCCTCGACGCGGCGACCGGCGAGAAGGTGTGGCACTTCCAGTTCGTCCACCACGGGCTGTGGGACTACGACGTGCCGGCGGCGCCGAACCTGGTCGACGTAACCGTCGACGGCAAACAGATCAAGGCAGTCGCCCAAACGACGAAGCAGGGCTTCATCTACGTCTTCGACCGCGCGACCGGCGAGCCCGTCTGGCCGATCGAGGAGCGGCCGGTGCCGCAGACCGACGTTCCGGGCGAGCGGACGTCGCCGACCCAGCCGTTCCCGACGAAGCCGGCGCCCTACGAGCATCAGGGCTTCGAGAGCGACGACATGCTGATCTCCTTCACGCCGGAACTCCACGAAGCGGCCAAGAAGATCCGGGACCAGTACGTTTCCGGTCCGCTGTTCACGCCGCCGTCGCTCCAGGGGACCCTGCTGCTGCCCGGCTGGGGCGGCGGCGCGAACTGGTACGGCGCCGCGGTCGATCCCGAGACGGCGACGATCTACATCCCCTCCTTCACCATGCCGATGGTCGTCAGGCTGGTCGAGCCGGACGGCGCCCGTTCCAACTTCCGGTACGTACGCGGCATGGCGAGCATTGACGACTTCGCCCTGCAGGGACCGGAGGGCCTGCCGCTGACAAGGCCGCCCTACGGCCGGCTCACGGCGATCGACCTGAACACCGGCGAGCACGCCTGGATGCAGCCGCTTGGCGACGGCCCGCGGAAGCAGGTCGCGGAGTTGGCCGGCGAGGATCCGGGTCCGCTCGGCGGTCCGCCCGCGGCCGGACCGCTGCTGACGAAGACGCTGCTCTTCCAGGCCCAGGGCGGCGCGCCGGGGTTGACCGGCGGCCCGGGGGGCGGGGAAGTCTCCGTCCTGCGGGCGCACGACAAGAAGACCGGCGATGTGATCCACGAGATCGAGCTCTCCGCGTCGCCGAGCGGGACGCCGATGTCCTACGCGATCGGCGGGCGCCAGTACATCGCGCTTGCGGTTACCGGCACGGACGAAGCTGAGGGCGAAGCAGGAATCATCGCCTTCGCGTTGCCGCGGAGCTCTCTGAAGGAGACCGGCCCGTGAAGCTCCTTTCGCTGCTGCGTGACGGCCGTTCCGCGATCGGCGTGCTCGCGGACGAGGAAACGGTCGTCGATCTGAGCGTCGCGGCGCCCGACCTGCCGCGGGGCATGTGCCGGTTCCTGGCCGCCGGTGAGGCGGCGATAGAGGCGGCCCGCCGCGCCGTCGACTCCGGCGACGGACGGGTCGCACTGGCCGAGCAGACGCTCCTGGCGCCGGTGCCCAAGCCGCGCAAGTTCTTCGCCATCGGCCTGAACTACGCCGATCACGCTGCCGAGACGGGCCAGGAACTCCCTGCGTTCCCGACCGTCTTCAACAAGCAGGTCACCTGCGTCAACCGGCCGGGAGGGGACATCCACATCCCGCGCGCGTCCTCCGCGGTCGACTACGAGGGCGAGTTCGCCTTCGTCATCGGGCGGCGTTGCCGGGGCGTCGCCGCGGCTGATGCCGGGTCCGTGATCGCGGGCTACACGATCGTCAACGACGTCTCCGTTCGCGACTGGCAGCGCCGTTCGCCAACGATGATTCTCGGCAAGGGCTGGGACACCCACGGTCCGATGGGGCCCTGCCTGGTGACCGCCGACGAGGTCGAGGATCCGAAGGCGCTCGGTATCCGTACCTGGGTAAACGGCGAGCTGCGTCAGGACTCGAACACGCGGGAACTCGTCTTCGACTGCCCGAAGCTGGTCGAGACGATTTCGACCATGTGCACGCTCGAACCCGGCGACGTGGTGAGCACGGGCACGCCGGCGGGCGTGGGCCTTGCCTTCAAGCCGCCGAAGTTCCTGGTCGCCGGCGACACGGTACGGATCGAGATCGACGGCCTGGGTGCGCTCGAGAACCCGGTGATCGCCGAGCCCTAGCCGCGGCCGCGGCCGACGGTCATCCGCACTTCGCGATCCTGCCGCTTGTCCCGCAGTTCCACCTTGATGGACTGCACCTCACGGGGAGTCAGCGGCTCGCTCGTGGCGTAGCCGAGCATGTACTGGCTACGCAGTTCCTCACCGATGTGTCCGTAGGCCCAGAGCACTGCGTCCATGCTGGCGACGTAGTACACGCGTCCGCCGCTCGCCTTCGTGATCGCTTCAAGGTCCAGCTTGCGGGGACCGCGTCCCCAACGGTCTTCGCCCTGGCTCATCGAGATGACGTAGATCGGCACGCCGGTGTTTCCGGCCGTCCTGAACGTCCGCCGGTAGCTGCTCTGGCTGCCGTAATCGTCGCCGTCCGTCAACACGACCAGGGCGCGCCGTCCCTGGTCGCGAGCGAGATGGACCAGGCAGAACTGCATGGCGTCGTAGAGGGCGGTCTGCCCGTCTGCCTGGATCCGTCCCAGGGTGCCGATGAGTTCGCTGACGTCGGCGGTGGTGTCCGAGAGCAGGCGCGGCCGGGTGTCGAAGTCGACCAGGAACGCCTGGTCGATCCGGGTGAGGGTGTTGCCGAGAAAGCGGGCCGCCGCTCGACGGGTGTCCGGCATCAGGGCGAACATGCTCTGGGAACTGTCGACGGCCAGGCCGAGCACCAGGGGCACGTCTTCGGCGACCGCGAAGCGCTCGATCGGGATCTCCCGTCGACCGGACCGCAGTACGAAGTCGGAGGAGTCGAGGGTCGTGATCGGCTTGCCCTCGTCGTCGTTGACGACGACGTAGACCTCGACCAGGTTGACCACCGTTTCGGCCATGGGCGTATCGGAGGAGAGAAACTCCACGTCTTCGATCATCGTGCCGTCGTCCAGATGAACGGCAACGCGGGCGAAGTCGGCGCCCGGGATTGCGGGTCCGGGCAGGACGGTGCGGAACGGAGGCCGCGTCATGGTGGCCGCGAGACGGTCGTTCCGGTAGAACTCGACCCGGTCGAGAGCGCGGCCGCGGCTCAGCTCGACCTGGGCCTCCACGGCGTACCGGCCCCCGGGTTGCGCCTCCACTGCCGCGATACCGACTCCGACCCGTCTCTGGCGCTCGTTGATCGTCAGTTCGTCCTCACCCAACCAGCGGTCCGAGCGGTCGTAGGCGACGATCCGGATCGTGTGGGGCAGCGCCTCCGGCCCCAGGTCGATGGTGGTCTGGAACGGCTTGCGTCGATCGTCGAAGACCTGCTCGCCGTCGAGGTAGAACTCCACCCGGCGCACGACGTCGCTCGTGGTCACCGTGCTGAACGACTTCCTGCCGCTGAGCCCAGACCGCTCGCCGCGGGGCGGGATCAGACGCACGAGGCTGGAGCCGGATGCGGGGTCGAGGACGTTCGCCCGCCGGCCGCCTGCCCAGCCGGCCCGGCGGGCAGCGGCCCTGGCCGCCGCGAGGATCTCGGCCTCGGTCGGGGCGGCCGCCAGCGAGCCGCCGCCTGGCTCCGGCGCCAGCAGCTCCATGTCGCTGCGGTCATCGATGGGGCTTGACGCCGTTTCGAGAAACTCGACCCGCCAGCGGTCGTTGCGCAGGTCTTCGACCATCAGGACGAGTTCGTCGATCGCCACCGGCAGGTCGAAGAGAGTGCGGAAGCGCCACGCTCCAGTCCCGAGGTCGGCGCCGGTTCCCGCGCGGTGAAGCAGGAAGGCCGGCGCGTCCAGGCCGCGGCCGTAGACCGTGAGGCGGAGGGCGTCGCTGGAGGGTGGGGGATTGGCGCCGATGGTGGCGAGTCCGTCGAGCGTGACGAACTCGGCAGGCGCACCTTCCGTGGCCGACTGGATGCCCTGGGGCAGCAGGACGCCCCGGACGGCGAGTTCGCCGCTGCCATCGTCGGTGGCACCGTCGCCATCCCGGCTCAGGGCGTCGAGCGCGCGGCTGGCGCGGAGGGCGACCAGGTCCGCCGGCGCCGCGACGGTGGCCCAGCGGCGCGCCAGGACGTCCGGCGGAGGTCCGCCGGACGCAGTGGTCGAGGCGACGCGGACGTCGATCGGATGGGTGGCGCCGTCGCGGGGGCCGGACGAGCGGTAGCGAACCCGCCAGGACGCCTGCAGCCGCTCGAGCGCGGGCGCGATCCCTCCGTTCTCGGTGAGCGCCTCGCCGCCGCTGGCCGCTACGAACTCCCGGGCCGACTGAAGTCTTCCGGGCAGGAGACCGTCGACCTCCGCGGCTGCCGGCGCGAGCTGAAGGGCATGGACGCGCCAACCGAGCGCCGCGACTGTTCGAGCCAGGCTGCGTTGCTGTTGCTGTTCGCTCAGGGCCGCGCGTTCGAACGCGGGAACGGGTTCGCCCAGCAGCTCCTGAGCGAACGCGTCCGCGTCCAGGTCGGTCGCGTCGCGCACGAGGAACAGCACCCGCGGTGGCCCACCGGTCCAGGAGCCGCCACCGAGCGATTCGAGCGACTCGAGCAGGTTCGCCCGCTGCCAGCGCAGCGTGTCGAGTTCCAGCAGGAATCCCTCGAGCAGGTCGGCGGTGCGCAACGCGTCCGCCTCCGGGTCGCCCGAGCGTTCGTCGGCGGCCGCCCGCATCTCCCGGCGCTGCTCGAACAGGGCGCCCGCCGCGCCGGCCCGGGCGCCGATCGCCGCGGCGGCCGCCCGCACCAGCCCGGCGTTCGCGGTCGGTGAAAGTTCGACTTCGGCGATCCGGTCGGCGGTGATCATCTCTACGTCGCCGAGCGTCACCAGAGCATCGGCCGCGTTTCCCACCGCGGCGGCCGCCGCCTCGATCCCCTCGGGTGTCGAACCCGGCAGGTCGAAGTAGACGACGACTCGCCAGCGCTCCTCGATCGGTTCGACCGCCAGGACTTCCCTGGGTTGGCCGTTCTCCAGGATCTCGACGCTCCGCCCGTCGAGCTGGCGTGGAGGGGCCGAGGACTCGACCTGGACGATGATCTCAGCGTCGCGGTTCAGCACCTGCGCCGCGCCGAGGGCGGGGGAAAGAACGGCGAGTAGCGCAGCGGCGGCCGGCAGCAGACCGCTCCGCGAGCAGGCGGAGATCATCTCTCTTCTACCTTACCTCCCGCCCCTCGATCGTCCGGGCCACGACGCCGCTACGGTCCAGTTCCACGCTGACCTCCCGCCAGTTGGGACCGCCCGGCTCCTCTTTCGGGTAGTAGGTCAGGAGATAGTGGCTGCGGAGTTCCCGGCTGATCGAGTCGAAGATCGGCTCCAGGTCCTGGTCGTGGCGGACGTAGTAGACGCGGCCACCTCCCGCTTTCGCCATCCGCTCGAGCTTGCTGACGAAGGTGCGGGTGCTGAAGCTCCGGCCGTCGGTGCGCGCGGCCTCGTCGTTCATCAGCACCAGGTAGACCGGTACCCGGGCGCGGCGAGCCTGTTCGAGGCTCTGCCGGAAGGCGGCGTCGGAGTCCTCGTCGTCGCCGTCGTAGAAGACGACGAGCGCCTTGCGGCCACGCAGTCCCTCGAGCTGGTCCAGAGCCAGCGACAGCGCGCCCCAGACGGCGGTGCGGCCACGCGGCCTGAGCGCTCCGATACCGCCCCGCACCGCGTTCAGGTTGTAGGTGGCGGCCCGGACCAGGCGTGGTTCGGTGCCGAAGCCGACCAGGAAGGCGCGGTCGCGCCTTGGCTCGAGCGACTCGAGGAACTCGACGGCCGCCCGCTTCACGTCGGGCATGCGAAGGAACAGACTGCTCGAGGTGTCGATCGCCAGCCCGAGGGTGAGCGGCAGGTCGAACGCGATCCGGAAGGACTCGAGCTCCTGGGCGCGGTCGTCCTCGAAAACGGCGAAGTCGGCGGCCGTCAGATCCCTTACCGGTTGCCCGGAACGGTCGGTGGCGACGACGTAGAGCTGGACGAGTTCGACTCCGATGCGGGCGGAGAGGCCCGGACGGCTCAGGAACAGGACGTCCTCGGCGATCCGACCGTCCGTCAACTGGGCCTCGACCCGCAGGTAGGACTCGGGATCGCCCACCGGCACCAGCACTTCGCGACGAAACGGCGCCTCGGTCGCCGTCCCCGCGAGCCGGTCCTTGACGAAGAAGCGCATCTCGAGCAGGCGTCCGCCACGTGGCAGCTTGAGCTCAGCCGTGACCCCCACCGGCCCAGCCAGCAGCCCCTCGCCGGGCTCGGTGATGCGGACCCAGAAGGCATGTGGCGGCTGGTTGACCAGGAGTTCGTGGCGGTCGAGCTCCCGGTCCTCGGCGTCGAAGGCGACCGCCTCGACCCGGCCGAGTCGGTCGCCGCGGCCGAGGTCGATCCGCGCCCGGTACGGCGCCCGGTTCCGGGCCGCGACCCGTCGGCCGTTGAAGTAGAAGACGACCCGCTCGACCCGGTCGATGAACGGGTCGAGAACCTCGGCCACGAACGTCGCGCGACCGCGCCGGTCGGTGGGGTCCTCCGGCTTGAGGCTGATCGCCCGCGCCCGTGTCGTCGCGCCGGAGCCGACGGCCTGTTCCACGAGGTCGAGGAAGTCGACCACGGCGTAGCCCCAGCGTCCGTCGCGGAGATTCTCGGCCAGGACGATCGCCGAATCCGTGCCGGCCGGAAGCTGGAGCGGTCGCTCGAAGGTCAGGGTTTCCGCTCCGGGAGCCCCGAACGGAACGCCGTGGCTGGTGACGACGCTGCCGTCCTCGCGGTGGAGTCCGGTGCTGACTCTCCATGTCGAAGCGTCAGCCGGCGGCGAGCCGGCGGGCGGCACGATCGTGCTTGTCAGCCGGCCGACAACCCGCTCGGGCGAGGCCGACTCGATCCGGATCGAGGCCACGACCTCGACTCCGGCGTCGCCGCCTTCGAACTCGCTGTAGAGCTCGCCCTCGAAGGCGCGCCGCAGTCGCACCTCGGCCACGTCGTCCGGTGAACCCGCTCCGGGAGTGACGGTGGGCGCGTGAATCCCGCGCTCGCCCGCGCCGTCGCTCAGGTCGAACGCGCCGGCGGCCGCGGCGCCGCCGGGCAGTTCGAAGCTCGCCTCGAAGCGGCGGGGGAGCCGTTCGATCCAGTCCGCGATGGCGACTTCGTTCAGGAGCACGTCGCCGCCCGTGGCGTCGGCGGCCACCGTCCAAGCGGACGGCTGCACGAAGAGGGCCAGTTCCTCCTCGACCGTCTGCGAAGCGCCGGAGCGCGGCCGGTTGAAGCGCAGCGTGAAGCCGACGGTCACGTCGTTCGAACGGACTCGAACGCCATCGCCGTTCTCGCCCGCGGCAAAGGCGACAGGCGCCGCGGTCCAGCCGAAAGCCGCCGCGGCGCGGGCGACGCCGCCGAGATCGGGGGTCGTCGCCGCCTCGACGGCGAGGGACCCGGCGGTCGGCGCCAGTTCGAGGTAGAAACTCAACGGATCGGCGACCAGGCCGTCGGCGAGGACGATCAGATGGCGGCGGGTGGACGGCGTTGCGCCTGGGGCGTCGCGTCTCAGGTCCTCGCGGGCGGCGAGGAAGGACACGATCTCGTCGATCTGGGTCCGGCGCATCGCCGCCTCGTCGCGGATCGCGTCCCTCGCCATCTGCTCCAGCACGACATCCAGTTCGGTCAAGCGGTCGCGGCTGCCCGCCGCGGCCTGCTGCCGGGCTCTCGAGAACTCGATGTCCCGCTCGCTGGCGAACAGACGGCGCCTGTCGATCAGCGCGCTGGCCGCTTCTTCACCCGTGGCGAGGCGGCTCAGCGCCGCCTCCGCCAGGTCGCGGTCCCGAGTGGGCGGCAGAATCGTCCGCGCCCGCGGATCCGCCACCACGATCTCCAGGCTGCCGAGTTCGAGCAGTGGATCGAGCTGCTCCAGCAGCGCCTCGGCGAGTTGAAACACCGGCCCCGGCGTGGTCAGCGCCAGGTCGACGTAGACCAGCGTCCGCCAGTCGCTCTCCGCCCGCGCGATGCCCTCGATCTCGACGTTCTCCCCATCGACCCGGAGCTCCAGTTCCCCGCGCAGGTCGCTCTCCGACGCGCCCTCCGCCTCGAAGGTAACCGTCTGCTGGCCTGACAGCGCAGTCGCAGCCGAAACCAACAACGCGGCGGTTGCCCCGACTGTCCTTGACATCAACATCGCCCGTAGTCAACGCAAGTTCGGTGCCACTCGTTCCCTTGGCGAACCACTCCGGATCTCCCCAAGCAAGGCAACCGATCTCATCAGAGCGGATCCGCCGCGCCCGCTGTCCGACGACCTCCAGCCTGTCCGGGAAAGCGAGGGGAGCGTCGTCCAGCGGGCTCTGAACGAGCGACGCCCGGCGCCCCTCCGGAAAGCAGGGACCAACTGGAGCGAGTGAAGCGGAGCGAGCGCCGACCTTTCATCTTCTTCGTAAGCGCGAGCGGCCGATGGCGACGCTCCCCTCGCTTTCCCGGACAGGCGGGTGAGCATCGACACCAACGGCCGTCAGGCGACGATCTGGTGGATCGGTTCCGCGCCCTCGACGCCCACCAGCTTCTGGTCGAGGCCGGCGTGGAAGTAGGACAGCGCGTTCGGGTCGAGGCCCAGTTGCTGCAGCACCGTGGCGTGGAGGTTCTTGACGTGGAAGCGGTCGACCTCGGCCCGGTTGCCGAGTTCGTCCGTCTCGCCGACACTGGTTCCGCCCTTGATCCCGCCGCCGGCCATCCACATCGTGAAGCCGTAGGCGTTGTGGTCCCGACCGGTGCCCTCGGCGTACTCGGCGGTCGGCTGGCGCCCGAATTCGCCGCCCCAGATGACCAGCGTGCTGTCGAGAAGGCCGCGCTGCTTGAGGTCCCGCAGCAGCCCGGCTACGGGCAAGTCCGTCGCGCCGGCGTGGTACTCGTGGTTCTTGACCAGGTCGCCGTGGGCGTCCCAGTTGTTGTCGTTGTGGTTGCCGCCGGAGTAGACCTGGATGAAGCGGACGCCGCGCTCGACCAGCCGGCGCGCCAGCAGGCAGCGACGTCCGAAGTCCTTCGTTCGATCCTGGTCGAGACCGTAGAGGCTGCGGATCTCCTCCGACTCGCCGGACAGGTCGACCGCTTCCGGCGCGTGCTGCTGCATCCGGTAGGCGAGTTCGTAGCTCGCGATGCGGGCGGCCAGCTCGCTGTTCTCGGCGCGCGGCGCGGCATGCTCCTCGTTGTACTCGCGCAGGCGGTCGAGGAGGCGGCGCTGCGCTTCGCGCGACATGCCCGGCGGCGGGTCGAGGGCCAGGATGGGCGTGCCGCTCGACCGGATCACCGTGCCCTGGTAGCTGGCCGGCATGTAGCCGCTCGACCAGTTCTTGGCGCCGCTGATCGGCCCGCCGGTGGGGTCGAGCATGACGACGAAGCCGGGCAGGTTCTCGTTCTCGGTGCCGAGGCCGTAGTTCACCCAGGAGCCGAGAGCGGGACTGCCGGAGAGGATGCGGCCGCTGTTCATCTGCAGCATCGCCGAGCCGTGAAGCGGCGCGTCCGCGGTCATCGAGTGGATGAAGGCGATGTCGTCGACGCAGCCGCCGACGTTCGGGAACAGGTCGGAGACCCACTTGCCGCATTCGCCGTACTGCTTGAACCGCCACTTCGGCCCGACCACCCGGCCCTGGTTGCGCGTGCCGCCGCGGCCCTTCGTGTTGATCTCGATCGTCTTGCCGTCCAGGGGATAGAGGTCCGGCTTGTAGTCGAACGTGTCGACCTGGCTCGGGCCGCCGTACATGAAGAGGAAGATGACCGCCTTCGCCGGGCCGTCGAAGTGGGGCGGCCGGGCGGCGAGGGGGTTCTTCCACTCGGTCGTCCCGTCGGCCGCCACGGTCTGCGCCGCGAGGAAGTCGTCGGTCGAGAACATGCCCGCCAGAGCCACGGACGTGAAGGCGCCGCCGGCCTCCCAGAGAAACTCGCGCCGGGTCTGACCACAGAAGGTGTTGCGGGGGCGGTCCGGATCTTGGGTCATCGTTCTGCTCCTCGGTCGAGCCGTGTCTCAGTCAAGCCAATTCTCAGTCGAGATACACGAACTCGTTCAGATTCAACAACAGAAGGGAGTAGCTGGCAAACGCGGACTCCGGATCGAAGCCCTCCTCCCGCTGCAGCTCCTCGATCAGCCCGAGGCCTCGGGCCACTTCGACCGGATGGGCCCGTCTCGCCAGCACCGCCTCGAGCGCCTCGGTCACGCGCTCTTCGACCGTACCGTCGCCGCCGTCGGTCCGCGCCCCGAGCGCCCTGGCCTGGTCGCTCATGAACTCGCCGTTCAGCATCATCAGGGCCTGCGTCGGCTGGGTCGTCGTGAAGCGGACCGGGCAGGTCGAGTCCGTGTCGGCCATGTCGAGGCTCTCGAGCAGCGGATGCAGGAGCGAGCGCTTCACATGGATGTAGACGCTCCGCCGCGACGCCTCTTCGAGGGTCGCCTCGCCCCAGGCCGCGTCCGGACGGGAGGCCGTGGCCAGGACCTCGGCCGGCATCGGCGGGTAGACGCTGGGTCCGCCGAGTTCCAGGTTGAGGCGACCGGTCGCGGCCAGGACGGAGTCGCGGATCTCCTCGGCGGTCAACCGCCTCATGTTGAAGCGACTGAACAGGTCGTTGCCCGGGTCGGCTTCGAGAGCCCCGGCGGGTGGCCGCGAGGACATCCGGTAGGCGCGGCTGGTCATGATCAGTCGGTGCATCGCCTTGAGGCTCCAGTCCCTCGCCGTGAACTCGGTTGCCAGCCAGTCGAGCAGCTCGGGATGCGTCGCCTCCTGCCCGAAGCGTCCGAAGTCGTTCGGCGTGGGCGACAAGCCGCGGCCGAAGTGGTATTGCCACAGGCGGTTCGCCATCACCCGGGAGGTGCGCAGGTTGCCGTCGTCCGCGATCCAGCGCGCCAGGGCGCGACGGCGGCCGGTCGTCGGGGAGTCCGCCGCGCGCTCTCCAAGCCCCGGATCGGCGTCGCCGAGGATGAGTGGGAAGCCGGGTTCGACTCGCTCGGCCGGCGCATGCGGGTTGCCGCGGATGAGGACGTGGGTCGGCGGCGCCTCGGGGCCGATCTCCTTCACTCGCAGGACCTCGATCAAGTGAGGCGGCCCCTCGACAACGGGACGTTCGCCTTCCGTCGTTCCCAGGTCCGGCGGGATCCAGTCGGTGTAGTTCTCGGGCGTGGGCTGGTTGCCGCCGCCGACCTTGTAGGGCGCGATGCCGCGGAAGAACGACAGCATGCGGTAGTAGTCCGTTTGCGGGATCGGGTCGCCGCGGTGGTTGTGGCAGCGGGCGCAGCCGATCGACATGCCGAGCATCACCCGCGAGGTCACATCAAGAACCGAGTCCAGATCGTCGTACTGGGCGAGCGCCGTGTCCGTCGGCTCGTCGTCCCAGATCCCGAGCCGCAGGTAGCCGGTGGCGATGACCGACGCCGCGGTCGGCTTGTCGAGTTCGTCGCCGGCGAGCTGATGGGTCAGAAACTCGTCATACGGCATGTCCGCGTTGAGCGCGTCGATCACCCAGTCGCGGTAGCGCCAGGCGGAGGGCTTCTTGCGGTCGCGTTCGTAGCCGTCCGTCTCCGCGTAGCGGACGAGATCGAGCCAGTGCCGTCCCCAGCGCTCGCCGTAGTGGGGCGATGCCAGCAGGCGGTCGATCAGGCGCTCCCAGGCGTCGTGACGCTGGTCGTGCTCGAAGGCCTCGACCTCCTCGAGCGTCGGCGGCAGCCCGGTCAGGTCGTAACTCGCCCGCCGGATCAGTGCCCGGCGGTCGGCGGCCGGCGGCGGCTCGAGGCCGGCTGCTTCAATCTTCGCGAGCAGGAAGTTGTCGACCGGGTTGAGCGGCCAGTCCGTGTCGGCGACGGCCGGGACGTCCGGCCGCTGGAGCGGCCGCACGGACCACCATTCCCGGTCGGCGTCCGTGATCTCGAAGGCGTCCTCGGCCGGCGCGACCTCCGTGAGTTGGTCCTCGTCGCCCCCGAACGGAGCGCCGAGTTGCACCCACTGGCGGATCGCGTCGAGGTCCCCGTCGGCCAGCCGGCCCGAAGGCGGCATCCGCAACTGCTCGTCCTCGTAGCCGACCGCGTGGAGGAGCAGGCTCAGGGCGGGCTCGGAGGTGGAGATCGCCGGTCCCCGTTCGCCTCCGCGCAGGAGTCCGGCCCTGGCGGTCAGCAGGAGGCCGTTCTCGGCCCGTTCCGGGTCCGAGTGGCACATGAAGCAGTTCCGCTCCAGGACGGGCTGGACGTTCTCTTCGAACAGCTTGATGCCGTCGGCCGGCGTTTGCGCGGTCTGGGCACCGCCGTGGCCCGCCGACAGGAGGGCAAGCAGGATCGCCGGAGCGGCGACGCTCGCCGATCCGGTTCGCTGCGCGCGGCCCGTCATGGTGCCGGCGATCATACCGCGTCGCCCATTGGAACGGGCTGCGACGGAGGAGGCCGGAGATGTCCCTGCCGCGGTCACCTGTGTAGACTCGTCCGCGGTTTGACGACGCACAGGCACGGTGACTTGCCGGCGCCGCACGACGTGACGGCGACCCTCCTGCTGAGTTGCGACGATGCGATCGGCATCATCGCGACGGTCACGGGTTTCGTGAACGATCACGGAGGGATCATCCGCTCGTCCGAGACCCATCGGGACGAGGAGCTCGGCAAGTTCTTCCAGCGGCTCGAGTTCGAGGTCGACCACTTCGACCTGGACCGGGAGACGATCAAGCCGCTGCTCGAATGGGAAATCGGCGACCACTTCTCGGTCAGGAGCCGCATCGCGTTCTCGGACCAGGAACAGCGCGTGGGCGTGCTGGCGTCGAAACCGGCCCACTGCCTGCATGACCTGCTGTCCCGCTGGCGGCTGGGTGAGCTGCCCGGGCGCCCGGTCTGCATCATCAGCAACCATCCCGATCACACGGCGGAGGCGGAGTACAACGGGCTGCCGTACCACCACCTGCCGGTGACGCCGGAGACGCGCAGCGAGCAGGAAGAACAGATGATCGGGATCCTCGAGGAGGCCCGGGTCGATCTCGTCGTTCTCGCTCGCTACATGCAGATCCTCACTCCCCGCTTTCTCGAGTGCTTCCCGAACCGGGTGATCAACATTCACCACTCGTTCCTGCCGGCCTTTCCCGGCGGCAGTCCCTACCGTCAGGCCTACCTGCGCGGCGTCAAGGTCGTCGGCGCTACCGCTCACTACGCTACGGCGGAACTCGACCAGGGACCGATCATCGAACAGGACGTGACGCGCGTCAGCCACCGCGACTCGGTGACCACCCTGGTGCGCCGCGGCAGGGACCTCGAACGCGTCGTCCTCGCCCGCGCCGTCCAGGCTCACCTCGAGCACCGCGTCCTCGTCGTCGACAACCGCGCGATCGTCTTCGGCTAGCGCGTTTGACCCGCCAGCACCGGACCGGAGGGGAGGGTCGCAGGGGCCGCTCACCCCCTCTGGGTGGATGGGAGGTTGGGGGTTCGCTGCGGTCGGCTGCGCTCCGCTACGGGTTGGTCGTTGGGGGGCATGGGCAGTCGCTGGCCTCCAGCCCCCCGCGACCCTCCCCTCCGGCCCGGTGCTGGCTGGACGATTCCACTCGGGCGTCACACACTGGGCGCGCGGGTCTTCTGACCCGCTGCCGCCGCAGGCGGCCAGGAAACGGGCCGGCCGGAAGGCCGGCACCGCACAGGGTCGCCGCTTCGCCGATCCTGGGTCGAGATCCCGACCTACTGCGCCGCGCAGGCAGCCCGTAGCTGTTGCGACGCCTGGGCGAAGACCGGATCGTTCGCGCCGAAGCGGCGGCCATCGTCGAGAAGAGCCAGGGCTTCCTCGCAGCGGTCGGTCTGAGCGAGGATGGCGGCTAGGCGGAGGCGGGCCAGGGTGAGGTCGGGACGGACGGCGAGGGCGGCGGCGAAGGCGCGGGCGGCTTCCTCGGGGCGGCGCAGGTCGAGCAGGACCATGCCGAGCACGAAGCTGGTCTGGGGTTCCGTCGGGTCGAGTCGCTGCGCCGCGCGGAGTTCCCGCGCGGCGTCGCTCAGGCGCCGCTCGATGGCCAGGATGCCGCCCAGTTCGGTCCGCAGGCGAGCCTCGTCGCCGGCGGGGAACCGCATGGAGCCGAGGCCTCGTTCCAGGGCGGTTCGAGCTTCCCGCAGCCGGTTCCGCTGCCTCAGCACGACGCTCAGCGCCTGAAGGGCGGCGGCGTCCGACGGGGCGGCGGCGACTCGTGCGGTCAGGATCTCCAGGGCCTCGGCCGGCCGGCCGGCCGAGGCGAGGGCGGCGGCGCGCCGGGTGGGCGCCTCGGCGTAGGCGGGATCGAGTTCGAGGACCCGGTCGTAGCGTTGCAGTGCTTCTTCGGGACGGCCCGAGCGGTCGAGGAGCAGGGCGAGTTGGTAGTGGGCCTGCTTGTAGTCGGGCGCCAGTTCGGTCGCCCGGGTCAGGTGCCTGATCGCTTCGGTCGCCTGGCCGCGGTTGGCCAGGAGCTGGGCCAGTTCAAAGTGCGCCGGCGCCTGGTCGGGGGCGAGCGCCAGGAGTTCTTCCCAGGCGTCTTCGGCCCGCTCGAACTGACCGGCGTCGACGTGGGCCAGCGCCAGGTGCTTGCGCGCCTCCAGGTTCGTCGGATCCGCGTCGACGGCGCGGGCGAAGACGGTGGCGGCGGCGGCGAACTCGCCGGCCTGTACCGCGATCAGGCCCTGCTGGACCAGCGCGGCGCTGCCGGCCGGCAGGTAGGCGAGTTCCCGGACCAGGGGATCGTCGAACGGGAAGTCGGTGTGGCTTGCCTGCGCCAGGTGCTGAGCCGCACGGTCTTCATCGCCGCGGAGCCGCCAGGCGATGGCGAGCGAGTAGTGTCCGCGGCCGGCTCCTGGCTCGGCGGCGACGGCGCGCTCGAGGTAGTCGGTCGCGGTCTCCGTGTCGCCTCGGTCGAGAGCGAGCGTGCCCAGACCGTACAGGGCCGGCGGGAAACCAGGCCGCAGTTCCAGCGCACGGTGCCACAGCGTGGCCGCTTCGGCGGGTCGACCCCGTTCGACCTCCGACTGGGCTAGGCGCTGGATCGCGGGCACCAGGTCAGGCTCGATCGCCAGGGCGGCGCGGTAGGAGGCGGCCGCCGCCTCGTAGTCGCCGCCGGTTTCCTCTGCGAAGCCGCGAAGGTAGGGCCAGCGATGGTCGGATGCGTCGAGTCGCTGCGCTTCCCGGTAGCAGGCTTCGGCCGCTTCGAGCGCCGTGAAGGCATGGCTGTCCAGCAGTTGGAGGCCGTGGTAGAGCCTGCCGAGCTCGCCGACTGCGGCCGCCAGTTCGGGGCCGGCCGCACCGGCATCCTCGAGCGAGCGGACCCGGCGCTCCAGGCTCGCGATCTGGCCGCGGACCGCCGGATCGTGAGCTTCGTAGCGGGAGGGGAGCGGGAGGCGCTCGGCGGCTCCGCACGCGAGGAGAGTGAAGACGACGACAAGGCATGGCATGAACCGGCGCACTGGCACTCGCGCGGGCGTCACGGCTGTCCTCGGGCTTTGCTCTGGCCTTCGCGAAGCTGGTGGTACTCACTTGGAGCGAGCCTTCCGAAGGACTCTTCGGCACCGCCGAGCCAGTCCACACGGATTTCCTCGATGGTGGCGTCACCGAGACCGACAAGGACGCGCGGATCACTTGAGGAGGCGTAACTCATCGCCGCTCGGACCCTGCGCGTGATCGTCCGTCCATCGGTGAGCCGCGCCCGGACCTGGCTTCCGATGGCGTCTCCCTCGCTGTTCGCGGCGACCAGGCGGAGGCCGATCCAGCCACTGTCCTGACCCGTCAGGTTGAGCAGGAGTCGCGCCGGGCCGTTGTTGTTCGTGATGAGAATGTCCGTGTCGCCGTCGTTGTCCACGTCGCCGAAGGCGGCGCCACGCGTGACTTCATAGGCCGTGAAGGCCGGTCCTCCGAGCGGGGACGCCTCCTCGAACCGGCCATCGCCCAGGTTGCGGAAGAGCTGGTTCGGCTGTCCGAAGCGACGTTCGTGGTCGGTGCCTGCGGCCGCGCGCGCGGCCGCCGCGTCGCCGGAGCGGGCGCGGTCCAGGCGCCGCACGGCGCCGTTCACCGCCAGCAGGTCGAGGTCGCCGTCGTTGTCGAGATCGACCCAGCCGGTGCCGAAACCGGTCATCGGCAGGCTGGGAGTGTCAAGGCCGGCGGGCATGCCGGCGTCGGTGAACAGGCCGTCGCCGTCGTTCAGGTAGAGGGTGCTCGTCTCTCCCGTGATGTGGGTCACGTATAGGTCTTCGTCGCCGTCTCCGTCCATGTCGCCTGCGCCTATGCCCATGCCCGCCTCGGCCTCGCCGCGGCGATTGACCGCCGAGCCGCCGAACAGGGCCCGGTTCTCGAAGCGGCCGCCGCCGCGGTTCATCCACATCTGGTTCGGCGTACCGTCGTTGGCGACGTAGAGGTCGAGGCGGCCGTCGAGGTCGAGGTCGGCCGGCACGGCCCCGAGGCCGTTGCCGAACTCGGTGGCGAGGCCGGCGCGCTCCGTCGTCCGTGCGAAGCGTCCGTCCCCGAGGTTGCGGAACAGGCGGTCCGGCTCGGCCCGGTAGGTCTTCGGGCTGCAGTAGTCCGGCTCGCCGCTGCCGAAGGTGCAGAGCGTGTGGCTGCCGAGGTTGAAGTCGACGTAGTTGGCGACGAACAGGTCGAGCATGCCGTCGCCGTCGTAGTCGAAGAACGTGGCGGGCACGCTCCATCTGGGATCGTCGGCTCCGGTAGCCGCCGTCACGTCCTCGAAGCGGCCATCGCCGAGGTTCCGCCAGAGCTGGTTGGGGCCCAGATTCGTGACGTAGAGGTCGACCCGGCCGTCCCCGTCGAAGTCGCCGGCGGCGACGCCCATGCCGTAGCCGGTCGACTCGATACCGGAGGTCTCCGTCACGTCGACGAAGCGCAGTTCGCCCGTCTCGACCAGTTCGTTGCGAAACAGCCGGTCACGGGCGGGGGAGCCGGCCGCGCCGGCGCCCGGTTCCAGATCGCCTCCCTGGACCAGATAGGCATCGAGATCGCCATCGCCGTCTGCGTCGAACAGCGCAACGCCCGAGCCCATGATCTCGGGCAGCAGGTAGCGGCCCTGGGCGCCGTTCCGATGCTGGAAGACGAGCCCGACTTCGGCCGCGCGGTCCTGGAAGGCAGCGGGTTCCGCGGGAGATACGGGCGCGCCCGAAGCTACCGGTTCCTCCACGCGGCCGATCCGTGCGTCCCCGGCGCAGTTGAGGATTCCGGCCGTGCCGATGAGGGCCGCGGCGAGCGGCGGGCGTGAGCGGCCGTTCCTCAGGACCGGCCCTATCGTTGGCCGAGCTGCAGGGCGATACCGATGATGCCACCCAGCATCGGCACCATCAGGGCGAACATGCCGCCGAGAATCCACTTGACCATTCGGAGTTCGCCCCGGAGGCCGTCGATCTCGCTCCGGAGGCCGCCCATCTGAGTCGCGATCTCCTGGCGGAAGCTCTCGAAGCGATCCCTGACTTCCTGACGGAGAGCTTCCATGGCCCGCTCCAGGCCCTCGATGCGCGTGGCGTTCTTCGCCACGGTGGTTCGGAGCTCGGCGATGTCCTGCTTCAGTTCCGTTCGGACGCTAGCGAGGTCCTCCTTCGTCGCGAGTCTCTCCTCTCGGCTGGTGATCATCTCGACGAGCGCCTCCGTCTGGTTCGTCCTGAAGCCGGCCTTTTCGAGCCGACGCCTCGTCTCACGCCTGCTTGACTCTACCGCGTGGCTGCCCATGTTCCTGCTCCCGTTCTCGTTGAGTGCCGTGTGATGGCGTCGATTCGTCGTCCGCCCGTTGTCGACTTGGACGGATTCCGCAGCGAGAACCTGGTGCTGAGAAAGAGGAGAAAGAGAAAGGGGAGAGAGCCGAAGCCCTCCCCCCCTCGATTTCCCTGAACCGGGAGCCGAAGCCCCGGGTTCTGTCGTTCCGGCCTAGAACCGGAACTTGATGTTGGCGCGGATCGTCCGCGGGCGCTGGAAGAACCGGCGCACCGGGTAGACCTCGCCACGACCATCCCAATCGCGACGGCGCTGCTGGTTGGTCGCGTTCAGGACCTCGACCCGGAGCTCGCCACGAACGTCCCGGTAGCCCATGGGGAAGCCCCATGCGCCACTCAGGTTGACCGTGTACTCATCCGCGGTCCGATGTCCCTCGGCGCCTGCCGGGAACAGGCGCACGCCGATCCCGCCATTCGCCGTGCCCGGCCGCGCGTCGCTGGTCGGGTCGGAGGGAGTGATCGGCGGGCAGGTCCGCAGACCGCTAGGCCTGTTGCCCGGGGCGCAGGTCTTCGTGGCGCTGATGCCGGCGCCTTCGGACCGGTACCAGGGGGTGCCGGTCTGGAAGGTCAGGTGACCACCCAGGGTCAGATCCTGGTTACCGATCCGCCAGGTCTTGAACCCGAAGGAGTTGTAGATCCAGGTGCGGTCGTACACGTGGTTCGGACCGCGCTGGTTGATCATGCTGCCCGGCATGCCGATGAACTGCGAGAGCCGCGCGTGGCAGTCCTCGGGATACGTCCTCGCCCTGCCGGTGCGTCGATCAGGTTCCGACTGGCTTTCCTGACAATCATCGAGGTGCGCTTCACTGAGGTTCACGTGAGCCAGCTCCAGGTAGCCGCTGTCCGTGTTGTTCCACCAGACGCCTCCGCCCGTGGTGTCCGTCTCGGACCAGGCCACGTTGTTGTAGAGCGCCCAGCCGTCGGCGAACCGCCGGTTCAACTGGACCTGCAGACCCCGGTAGGAGTTCTTCGCCGCGTCCGCGTTGGCCAGAGCCTCACGGTTGACGGCGCTTACACGGTCAGCTTCATCGAAGCCGGCTGCAAGCCACCTGTCCCTTCTCGCGTCGTCAAAGGCGAGAACGATCTGCTCAAGGTCGTGGTAGTTCTCCGTGATGCCGATGGCGCGGCCCCGGTAGTCGAGCTGGAAGTTGGAGAACATCATGTCCTGCAACTGCCAGTCGATGTACTTGACATCCAGTGCCCAGTCCGGGCGGAACTGCCACTCGAGGCCGATGATCGCCTCCTGCTTGTAGTAGGTCTGGATGTCGAAGTCGTAGTAGCCCTCCTGGACCGCGTCCCACATGAGGCCGGGCTGTGCCAGCTCCCACGACAGGTTGTAGCCCGGGATTCCCTGGCCTACCGTGCCGTCGCGGATCGTGTCCCGCCGCGACGGCTGGTTGCAGTCGTAGCTGACGTACCCGATCGACCTCAGGATGTTCATGCCGACGATGTCGAGCGGATCGCAGAAGAGGAAGACCTCCCTGCCCTCGTACCCGTTCCACAGATCGTGCATGCTGGGCCTGGCCACGTCGCCGCCGGAGATCCACGCCTGGTTGAGCATCGCGTGGTACTGGCCCCAGGTGGCGTTGAGCAGCAGGGCGCCGTCGCCCTTGATGTCGTAGGCGATGTTGATCCGCGGGTCGACGTAGGTGTCGTCCACGACCTGGCGCCGGACATCGTTCCAGGCCTCCTGGACTTCCGCCCGGACGCCGAGGTTGATCACCCAGTGGTCGCCGATCGTGAAGCGGTCGCGGGCGAAGAAGCCGACGTTTCGGACCTCCGTGTCGCCGCTGCCGGCGCCGACGCAGGTGCCGATCGTGCGGACGATCTCGCCGTTGACCCGCTCGATCTGTGTCGGCCGGTGCGGCAGTCCGTCGGTGTGGTTACCCTCGCAGGTCAGGAGCGGCGAGTTGTAGTCCACGAAGTAGCAGCCGCGGCCCCGCGTCGTCGCGCCCAGGAAGTTCGGGTTGTCGGGCGACGTGGTGTAGCCCCGCAGGAGGGAACACGAGTCGTCCTCCAGGGACCCGGCCTGGTAAAAGCCGAAGGGGTTGGTGGCGTCGAAGCCCCAGCCGTTGAACAGCGGCACGCGGGCGTTCTCACCCTCCCACTTCGTGTCCTGGTAGTCCAGGCCGTACTTCAGCTCGTGGTTGGCGCCGATGAACTGGGTCAGACCGACGTTCGCCTGTTCGCGCGGGAACGCGTTGAAGCCGAAGCCGTCGGAGAGGATCCAGCCGTTGTGCCAAGCCTGCAGGTTCTCGTTGTCCCGGTACACGTTGTAGTTGTTGCCGGGATAGAAGATGCCCAGTTCGGGTCGGAACGGGAACCGCAACGGGTAGCTGGTGTCGCCGCCCGAGGTGTTCGTTGCGCTATGACCGGCGATCGGGCCGCGGTCGAGCGACTTGGCCTGCAGGCAGGTCTCCACCATGCGCGCCGAGGCGTTGGGGAAGTTGTCCTGGGCAAGCCACTCGAGAATCGGAATGCCGTCGACGTTCAGGACCTCGGGGTTGTCCTGCTCCAGCTTGTTGTAGCAGGCGAGGTACTTGTTCTCCTGGGTTTCCTGGAAGGCGATCTTCGCCTCCAGGTACCAGTTGCTCGTGACGGCGTAGTTCCAGTTGACCGTCGACAGCACGCTGTCGTTCTCGTGCGGCGTCGGCGTCCAGTAGTCCGATGACGGAATGTGGAAGTAGTTCCGGAACGCCGGCGTGTCGATCGCCGAACCGGCGAAGGAGTGGCTCGCGGTCGGCTGCATGTTCAGCTTGAAGATGCGCGCGTCGTTGAACAGGCTGATGTCGTACGGGTCGCCGCCGATCAGCCGTTCGGAGTACGCGTCATCGAACTCGCTGACGCCGAGGAAGAACCACAACTTGTCTCGCTGGATCGGGCCGCCGGCCGAGAACTCGTAGCCGTCGGAAGCGCCGGCCCACTCGTCGCTGCCGGGGAGGCAGGGCTCGCGGTTCGTCGTGAACAGCTCCGAACTCAGGTCGCCGGCGGGGATCCGCCCGCGGCCCGCGTCCCGGTCGTCGCCGTGGCAACGCTGGAACCAGTCGACCGGATAGGGCTTGTTCTGCCGTTCGTTGAGGGAGGGCTGATCCTTGTAGTCGGCGCCCCAGTCGATCGCCTGACGCTGCCAGAGCGCGTCGACGTGCCACCGGTTCGTGCCCGACTTGACGATCACGTTGGTGGAGGAGCCGATGTAGCGGCCGTACTCGGCGGAGGCGCCGCCCGCCTCCATCGACACCTCGGTCACGGCCGTGGTGGGGAGGAAGACCCGGCTGCCGCCGAACTTGGCGAACGTCGTGTCGACGCCGTCGATGTAGACGCCCTGGTCGGCGAAGTGGGTGCCGTTGACCGAGGGGCGCGTCTGCTGGATGTCGTCGTTCTCCGCGTCGGCGGTGACGCCGGGCAGGGCGTTGATGACACCGTAGTAGGTGCGCGTCGTGCCGGCGGTCTGTTCGCCGATCTCGGACGTGACGGTGCTGCCCGCGGTGATGTTGAACTTGTCGACCATGGGCGTTTCGCCGGTGACGGTAACCTCGCCCTCGATGGCGGCCTGCAGCGTCAGGTCGAGATCCTGCCGGTCGCCGGCCGCGGCGTGGAAGGTCGCGGCGGCTTCGCCCAGACCCTGAAGTTCCGCCTTCAGGTTGTACTCGCCGGGCACGACGCCGACGAACCGGAACTGGCCGTTCTCGTCCGTGATGGCGAACTTGTCGCCACGCTCACTGGACAGGGTGACGCTGACGCCCGGAAGCGCCGAGCCTCCCGGGTCAACGATCGTGCCGCTGACGGTTGCCGTCTCCGGTGCGTCGGCGAAGGCGCCGAACGGGACCAGCAACATCAGGACCACTGCGAGTCGCTTCATGGAGCTCCTCCTCGGATCAGGTTGTAGGGAATGCGATGACGGCACTATACACGAGTGAGGCCGACGTCAAGGCCCGGCGCCCGGAGGTCGACCGGGAGGAAGGAAGAGAGGGGGGCGGCCTCCAGGTCCTGGGCGACCGCACAAAGGGGACTTCGCCGAATCCGTCTGGATCCCGTAGAGGCCCGAGCGGAATTCGGGTTCTTCGTCACCACGGGAGATCGAGAGCATGTAGGGGACCGCGGTAGTAGACTCGGGCGAGGCCATGACGAGACGACGCCTCAGGGAGGCCGGTTTCGGCGATGAACAGGTCCAGACACTGGTCGAGGTGACCGGCGCGGACCGGGCCTTCCGCATCGAGATGCAGCGCGAGGTCGCCGCTGTTCACTCCGCGGTGGACGGTCTGAGGAGTGAGTTCAGCACCAGGTTCGACGGTGCGAGAGACGAGGTCAATGCTCGGTTCGCCGGTGCGCGGGACGAAGTCAACGCCCGGTTCGAGGGTGTCAACGCCCGGTTCGACGGCGTCAATGCCCGGTTCGACAGTGCGCGGGACGAGTTCAATGCCCGGTTCGACGGTGCGCGGGACGAGATGAACGCTCGGTTCGAGGGGTTCAGGGGCGAAGTCAACGCGCGGTTCGACGGCCTGGACGGCCGCCTGAGGCTCATCCTCTGGTTCATGGGCGTCGGTCTGACGCTCTACACCGGTACGACGGTGTCCCTGATGATCCTCCTCTTCCGCGACCTGCTGTCCTGAGCCGCGGTCATCGTTGGCCGAGTTGCAGGGCGATGCCGATGATGCCGCCCAGCATCGGCACCATCAGGGCGAACATGCCGCCGAGAATCCACTTGACCATTCGGAGTTCGCCCCTGAGGCCGTCGATCTGGCCCTGCATGCCGTTCAACTGGCCGCGCATCCCGTCCAACTGACCGGAGATCTCCCGCCGGAAGCTCTCGAAGCGATCCCTGACTTCCTGACGGAGCGCTTCCATCGCCCGCTCCAGGCCCTCGATGCGTGTCGTGTTGTTCGCCACTGTGGTCGTGAGATGGCCGAGTTCTTCCCGGACCTCGGCGATGTCGCGCTTGAGTTCCGTTCGGACCTCGGCGAGGTCGTCCTTGGTCGCAAGCCTCTCCTCTCGACTGGTGATCATCTCGACGAGCGCCTCCGTCTGGTTCGCTCGGAAGCCGGCCCTTTCAAGCCGACGTCTCGTCTGCTGCGCGCTTGACTCTACCGCGTGTCCGCCCATGCATCTGCTCCTGCCGTTGTTGAGAAGGAGGACGTGCCCATGTGGAAGCCCCCTACCGACTTGGACGGATTCGTGGCGGGAGTCTCGGTTCAAGCAGCGACGCGCCCGCATCGGTCAGCGCGGCACAGGGCAGAGGAAACGGTCCAGCACCCGCTGCCAGGCACAGAAAAAGGGGAGAGAGCCGAGGCTCTCTCCCCTTCGGATTTCCGAGACGACGGGCTAAACCCGTCGTCTGTGAGGAGCGCTCCTAGAAGCGGAACCTCAGCGAGGCGCGCACCTGGCGCGGACGCTGGAAGAAGCGCCGCACCGGATACACCTGACCGTCGCCGCCCCAGGAGCGTCGCCGCTGCTGGTTGGTGGCGTTCAGGACCTCGACCCGGACTTCACCCCGCACGTCGCGGTAGCCCATGGGGAAGCCCCAGGCGCCGCTCAGGTTGAGGGTGTACTCGTCCGACGTGAACCGTCCCTGCGTGCCCGGGGCATGCAGGTTGAAGCCGACGCCGTCGTTCGGCGTACCCGGCTTCGGATCGTTCGGATCGACGTTGACGATCGACACGCCCTCGCTCCGCACCCAGGGAGTTCCGGTCTGGAAGCTCAAGTGGCCGGACATGGTGAGGTCGTGGCTACCCAGGCGCCAGGTCTTGAACCCGAAGGAGTTGTAGATCCAGGTCCGGTCGTAGGCCTGGTTCAGGCCGCGCCGGTTGATCATCGACACCGGGTAGCCGATCCACTCCGACAGCGCCTGGTTGCAGTCCACCGGGAACAGCTCCGTGCGTCCGGTACGCCGGTCGGGGACCATCTGGCCAGCGTTGCACAGGTCAATGAACTCCTGCGTCATCACCGCGCTCAGGTTCTCGAGATAGCTGCTGTTGGTGTTGTTCCACCAGGCCCCGGCACCCGTCGTGTCCGTCTCCGACCACGCGACGTTGTTGTAGAGCGCCCAGCCGTCGGCGAACCGGCGGTTGAGCTGGATCTGCAGGCCGCGGTAGCCGTTCTTGGCCGGGTCGGCGAGCGCCAGCGCCTCGTCGTTGAGTTGCCGGTCGATGCCTTTGGCTTCGCGGGCGTCGGCGCTGTTGGTGACGATCTCCGCCAGGTCGTGGTAGTTGCCGGTGATGAAGATGTTCCGGCCCTTGTGATCGAGCTGGGTGTTGGAGAACATCATGTCCTGCATCGACCAATCGATGTACTTGACGTCGAGAGCCCAGTTCGGAGCGAACTGCCACTCAAGGCCGATGATCAGGTCCTCCCGGTAATAGGGATCGACGCTGTGGTTCCAGATCTCGCAGTCCACGCCGGATGCCTCGCCGTCCTGGCAGGGCCGCACGGCGTCCCACATCAGGCCCGGCACCAAGGTGCTCCAGGCGAAGTTGTAGCCGGGAATCGCGGCGCCGACTGTCCCGGTTCGGCGCGTGTCCGCCCGGTCCGGTGACGGACAGAAGACGATCGCCTCGATCGGGTCGCAGAACAGCCAGACCTCGTAGCCCTCGTAGCCGTTCCACTGGTCGTGCATTCCGCCGGCGGTGTCGCCGCCTCCGGAGATCCACGCCTGATTCAGCATCGCGTGGTACTGACCCCAGTTGGCGGTGAACAGCAGACGGCCGTCGCCCTTCACGTCATAGGTCGCGTTGAACCGGGGATCGGCGTAGGTGGAATCGACGACCTTGCGCCGAACGTCGTTCCAGCCCTCCTGAATCTCCGCGCGCACGCCGATGTTGAAGGTCCAGTGGTCACCGACGGTGAAGCGGTCCCTCAGGTAGAAGGCCGTGTCCTTCATCTCGGCGTCGCCGGTGCCGCGGCCGATGCAGTTGCCCTCGTCGAAGTCGGTCCGGTGAATTTCGCCATTCACGTTCGTGATCTCGACCGGCGTGAGTTCCGCGCCGATCGGACCCAGGCAACTCAGCTTGGGCGAGTTGTAGTCGACGTAGGTGCAGCCGCGACCGCGGTTCGTGTTGCCCGACCAGTGCGGGTTGTCCGGGTTGGTCCCGGCGTTGCGGGTCAACGAGCAACTGTCCATTCCCAGGCCGCCGGCGCCGCCGTATCCGAACGGGTTGTAGGAGTCGTAGCCCCAGCCGTTCATGAACGATGTCCGGGCGTTCTCGCCCTCCCACTTCGTGTCCTGGTAGTCGAGGCCGTACTTCAGCTCGTGGTTGGCGCCGACGAACTGGGTCAGGCCGACGTTGGCCTGCTCGCGCGGGAAGGCGTTGAAGCCGAAGCCGTCCGAGAGGATCCAGCCGTTGTGCCAGGCGCCCAGGTTCTCACCGTCGACGTAGACGTTGTAGTTGTTGCCCGGCCAGAAGAAACCCTGGTCCGGGTTGAACGGGAACCGCAACGGGAAGTTCGCGTCGCCGCCCGATGTATCGAGCTCGGAGTGGCCCGCTTCCGGACCGCGGTCGAGCGCTTTCGCCTGCAGGCAGGTCGTGACCATCTCGGCGGGAACCTCGGGCAGGTGGCTAAGGCCAAGCCAGTCGAGAATCGGTTGGTCGCCCACGCTTAGGACGCCGGGGTTCTCCTCTGCCAGCGTGTTGTGGCAGCCCAGGAACTTGTTCTCCTGCGTCTCTTGCGTAGCCAGCTTGGCCTCGAGGAACCAGTTGGACGAAATCGCCCAGTTCCAGTTGACCGTCGCCAACTCGCTGTCGTTCTCGTGCGGCGTCGGAGTCCAGTAGTCGAAGGACTGCGGATTGAAGTAGTTCCTGAACGTCGGCGTCTCGATCCAGGAAGCGTTCATCGAGTGGGCGTTGCTCGCCTGCAGGTTCAGCTTCATGATCCGCGTGTCGTCGAACAGGCTGATGTCGTACGGGTCGCCGCCGACCAACCGCTCCGAGTACGCGTCGTCGAACTCGCTGTAGCCGGTGTAGAACCAGAACTTGTCGCGCGCGACAGGCCCACCGAAGGAGACCTCGAAGCCATCACTGGCGCCGGCCCACTCGGAGCCGCCCGGCCGGCAGGGCTCGAGCTCGCGGGAACCGTCCGTGCCGCCGGGAATCAGGCCGCGGCCCTGGTCCCGCTCATCGCCGTGGCAGCGTCTGAACCAGTCGGCCGGATAGGGCTTGTTCGTGCGCTCCGTGAGCGAAGGCTGGTCCTTGTAGTCGGCGCCCCAGTCGATCCGCTGGTGGTTCCAGAGGGCGTCGGCGTGGAACCGGTTCGTGCCCGACTTGACGATCACGTTGGTCGCCGAGCCGACGTAGCGGCCGTACTCGGCGGAAGAACCGCCGGCCTCCATCGAGACCTCGGTGAGCGCGGTTGTCGGTACGCGGACCCGGCTGCCGCCGAACTTCGCGAACGTGGTGTCGACGCCATCGATGAACACGCCCTGGTCGGCGAAGTGCGCGCCGTTGACCGAAGGACGGGTCTGCTGGATGTCGTCGTTCTGCGCGTCGGCGGTGACGCCGGGCAGAGCGTTGATGATGCCGTAGTAGGTGCGGGTGACGCCGCCGATCTGCTCGCCGATCTCGCCGGCGACGGTGGTGCCCGCGGTGACGTTGAACTTGTCGACCATGGGCGTCTCGCCCGTGACGGTGACTTCGCCCTCGACCGCCGCCTGGAGGGTGAGATCGAGAGATGTGCGGTCGCCGGCCACGGCGCGCACCTGGGCCGCGGCTTCGCCGAGGCCTTCCAGCGAGGCGGTCAGCGAGTAGTCGCCGGGCGTCACGCCGACGAACCGGTAGTTGCCGTTCTCGTCGGTGATGCCGAACTTGTCCCCCCGCTCGCCGCTCAGCGTGACGCTCACGCCGGGCAGCGGAGAACCGCCGGGATCAACAATCTGACCGCTGATCGTTGCCGTTTCCGGCGCGTCGGCAAGGGCGCCGACGGGCAGGAGCAGCAGCAACGCGGCCAAAAGAAATCGCTTCATCGAGATCATCCTCCTTGGTTGGTCGATGAGACTACGGATTAAGAAAGCGCCGCATCCTCACTGAGTCCATGTCCAATGTCAAATCGGGTCCGCATAGAGGTCGAATGGGACGCTTCGATTCAAGATGTTGGTTCGGCATCCAGCATCTTGGAGTGTCGGTGCAGGAACTCCTGGAGGAGCGTTCGAGGGTCAGGGCCGGGGGGAGACGGGAGAGAGTTCGTCGTGGCCCTCGACCAGGCGATAGAGGCGATCGGGTTGCACGGCGGCGAAGGTCTGCGAGAGGTCCGTCGCCGGCCAGTACACGGTGACCCGCTCGATCACGGCCGGCCTTTCCAGGCCGATCGTCTGGCGCAACGGGTTGCCGCCGAAGCTGCCGCCGCCGTTGACGCGCCGGTGGACGGAACGCCGGTCGCCGTCCGGGTCGACCAGGTCGACGCGGACGCGGGCGCCGATCGCCGAGCGGTTGCTTCCGGTTCCCACCAGCCTCAGCGCCAGCCAGCGGTTGCCGAAGCCCGGATTGCGGAACAGGGCGTCGCCGAAACGGTCCCCGGGATACGCGCCCCCCATCTGCTCGAACACGTCCAGGTCGCCGTCGCCGTCGAGATCGGCGAAGGCGACGGCGTGGCCCTTCTGGAGGTGGCCGAAGCCGGCGGCGAGGCTGACGTCGACGAACCGGCGTCCCGCCAGGTTCCGGTAGAGGACGTTCGGCATGACCGCCTCGTAGTCCGGGTAGCCGGTGCCGAGGTAGAAGTCGAGGTAGCCGTCGTGGTCGAGGTCGCCGAAGTTCGAGCCCATGGGAAGCTGCAGACGGGTGAGCCCGCTCCTGGCGGCTACGTCCTCGAAGCCGCCCTCGCCGTCGCCGCGGTAAAGCCGCGCCTGTTCCCAGGGGCCGGGGTAGCCCTGGTAGCTGGCGGCGACGAAACCGAGGCCGCCGCGGTCTCCGGTGTAGCTGGAGACGAACAGGTCCAGATTGCCGTCGTTGTCGAAGTCCCAGAACCAGGCCGGGAAGCTCTGCCGGGGCCCGGTGACGCGCAGCCGGTGCGCTACGTCCTCGAAGCTGCCGTCGCCGCGGTTGCGGTACAGGCGGTTGGCCCCCCCGAGCACGGAGACGTAGAGATCGGGGAAGCGGTCGTTGTCGTAGTCACCCCAGACGGCCGCCTTGACGAAGGCGCGGAGGGCCATGCCGGACTCGGCGGCGACGTCACGGAAGCGGACGACGCCGTCCTCGGCGGGCCCTTCGTTGCGGAAGAGCTGGGACGGCGCATCGACCGCCGGGCCGTGCTCGTTGCCGACGAAGATGTCGAGGTCCCCGTCGTTGTCGAAATCGGCCCAGGCGGCGGCTTGCGTGGGGTAGTGGGCCTCGCCGAGGCCGGAAAGGAAGGTGACGTCCCGGAAGACGGGCGGCCCCGCCTCGCCGCCGTCGGCCGAATCGTTCAGCAGCAGCGAGTTCGGGTGGCGGCCGTGGGGTCCGAACCAGGCGCCGCGGAGGACGAAGAGGTCGACGTCGCCGTCGTCGTCGACGTCGCCGTGGACGACGTTCAGTCCGCCGTAGAGCCCGTCGAGTCCCGCCGCCGCCGAGGCGTCGGTGAACTCGCCCCGCCCCTCGTTCAGGAAGAGCCGGGGCGAACCGGCCGGATCGAAGGTCGTGGTGAAGATGTCCAGGTCGAGGTCGCCGTCGAAGTCGTCGACTACGGCGCCGCCTGAGAGGTTGAAGCTGTCGACTCCGAGTTCCGGCGCGACGTTGGCGAAGCGCGGGAAGTCGGCGGTGGAGCCGAAGGCGGCGAGCGGCAGCCGGTGCTTGGCCTCGACGGCGGCCGGATGGTCGCCCAAGGTCATGTGGGCCAGGTTCAACAACCACCTCGCCTTGACCTGCTGGACGGAGTTCGGGGGTACAGCCGCGAGGTACTCGCGGAGGAAGCGGGCCGCCTGCTCGGATCCTTCGCGTTCCAGGTGGATTCCCTCGCCGCGGATCGGCAGGATGCACGCTTGCGCGTTGTGCATCCCGGCGCAGTTGTTGCTCTCGCCGTAGCGAAGCCAGGCGACGGCGATCCGGAACAGGACCTCGGTCGCCTCGCTTCCGAGTTCGGCGGCCGACCCGGACGGGCCGGTCACGAGGTCGTGTGCCTGGCCGAAGCGCTGCAGGGCGGCGGCTTCGTCACCAAGCCGGAGTTCCTGCTCGGCCAGGTCGACCAACAGCCGGAACCGGGTAGCCGGGGGCGCCTCGGCGGCCGCCGCGAGCGCCTCACGCGCGGCCCGGGCCGGAGCCTCGCCGAGCCAGGGGTTGCCGTCCAGGGCTTCCGTGCGAATCGTCTCCAGCGCCTCCAGCATGCGTTCGTGACTCGCGTCGACGGCGGCAGCCCGGCCGGGGGGCTGTTGGGCGTCGGTGACCGTCGGGACCAGGAGAGAGGCGACCAGCAGCCACGAGCAGCTGCTCTCGGGTCTGTTGCTTCTTCGGGTTCGAGCCACGGTCGGGCAGAACTCTATTGGGGCGCACCACCTTCGACGCAGGACCTGCGCAGGTCGGCGAGGGCGCGGTCGAGGTCGCGGTCCGATGGGGTCAGTCGGCGGCCAGCCTCGATCGTCTCGACCGCTTCGGTGCACTCGCCGCGCCGGGCCTGCACCTCCGCCAGCGCGAGACGGGCGGGGCCGAAGTCGGGCCGCGCTTCGAGCGCAGCCACGTGCGCGGAGGCGGCGTCGTCCATGCGGCCGAGCTCGCCGTAGACGAGTCCGGCCAGGAACGCCGCCTCGAACAACTCAGGCGCCAGCCGCCGCGCCCGGTTGAGTTCCGAGAGCGCCCGGGCGGGCTGGTTCCCCAAGGCGAGGAGTCGGCCCAGTTCCAGGCGCAGCGCCCCCTCCTGCTGCGGTTCGGCGGGAGCGGCCGCCAACGTGCCGGCCAGCACCCGGCGGGCTTCGTCGAACCGTTGCTGCTGGCGCAGGATGCGGCTCAGGGCGCGCGCCGCGGCGCCGTCGCCGGGCGCGGCCGCCAGACGTTCCCGGAGTAACTGGGCGCCCTCGTCCGGTCTGCCCATGGCGGCGAGAACGACTGCCGCGTGGTTGTGGACTTCGGTGAAGAAGGGATCGATGTCCAGCGCGGTTTCGAATTGCCGGAGTGCTTCCCGAGGCCGGCCCGCTCGCGTCAGGGCGAGGCCGAGCTCGACCCGGGCCTGCTTGTGGCGCGGCGCGAGCTCGACCGCGCGTTCCAGATGCGCGAGGGACAGATCGAAACGGCCGCGGACGCCGAGCAGACGGCCCAGTTCCAGTTGCGTCCAGGCGTCGGCCGGGTCGAGTCCCGCGAGCGTCTGAAGTGCCGCTATCGCCTCGTCCGGCCTGCCCGCATCGATGAGCGCCAGCGCCAGATTGCGGTGCGCGGCCGGGTTGGACGGATCCTCCTCGGTCGCGCGCTGGAGGAGCAGAACGGCGTCGTCCAGTGCGCCGGCCTGCACGGCCAGCAGGCCGCGCTGTAGGGTTGCGCGGCTTCCGGAGGGAAGGAGGGCGAGACCCTGAACGAGGGGGTCGTCGACGGGGGCCGGGGTTTCGTTCGCCCGCTCGAGATGGAAGCCGGCGTGCTCCCGGTCGCCCAGATCCCGCCGGGCCAGTGCCAGCGCGTGGTGAACGCGGCCGGCGGCGGGCGCCAGTTCGAGTGCTCGTTCCAGCGCCTTCGCGGCAGCCGCCGCGTCCCCCCCGTCGAGTGCGATGCGGCCGAGTCCGTAGTGAGCGGCCGGCTGGTCCGGGTCGAGGCCAAGAGCTTCTCTCCAGAGCGCCTCGGCTGCCGACGACCGGCCGAGCCGGCGTTCGACTTCCGCGAGACGGAGCAGCACGGTCAAGCGGTTCGGCGTGGACGCGAGCACGGTCCGGTACCTCCGCGCGGCAGGCTCAAGGTCGCCGCGGGCGTCAAGAGCGAAAGCCTCGAGATAGGGCCATCGCCAGTCCCCCGGATCGATTCGATGCGCTTCGCGGTAGCAGGCGAGCGCGTTCTCGAGCAGGTAGAGGGCTTCGGGCTGGAGGAGCTGCAATCCGTGGTAGAGGCGGCCGAGTTCGCCGACCGCGGCCGCGACCTCCGCCGCGGCGGCGCGTTCCGCGTGCAGAGCCCGGATCCGCTCCTCGTGCCCGGCGATCTGCACCCGGAGCGCTTCGTCGGCCGAGGAGAGGTCGACCGCCGGAAGCTGCGGTGCGGAACTGAAGTCTCCACCACAGCCGAGAACGGCCACGGCGAGGAGGACCGTCGGCAGCGACGAGCGCCCGCGGCCCCTCATGGCGCGCTCCCTTCGCCCCGCCGCAGGGTGTGGTAGCGGCGGAGCTCGAGAGCGTCGAAGGTCTCCTCGACCCCGTCCGGCCAGCGGACCCGCATCTCGTCCGTCGTTACGGCTTCGGCTAGCCCGAAGAGGACCCGCGGGTCGCTCGACGAGGCGTAGCTCATTCCCGTGCGGACGCGCCGTGCGATCGTCCGGCCATCACCGAGTCGCAGCTCGACGACGGCGCCGAGAGCGTCGCGTTCCGGCGATCCATGCACGACCCGCAGTCCGATCCAGGATCGGTCCTGTCCAATCGTGTTGAGGAAGAGCTGGACCGGGCCGCCGTTGTTGCTGACGACGAGGTCGGTATCGCCGTCGTTGTCGACGTCGCCGAAGGCGGCGCCGCGCGAGACGAGGTCCTCGTTGAAGGCGGCGCCGGCCTGATCCGAGATGTCCTCGAAGGCGCCGTCGCCGAGGTTCCGGAACACCTGGTTGGGCTGGCCGAAGTCCGTCACGCCTCCCGGCTTCGACATCCTGCGCACCGCGCCGTTGACGACGACCAGATCGAGCCGGGCGTCGTTGTCGATGTCGACCCAGGCAGCGCCGAAGCCGGTCCACGGCAGGCTCGGCGCGCCCAGGCCGGCGGCCAGCGTGGCGTCGCGGAACAGGCCCCGGCCGTCGTTGCGGTAGAGGGTGTTCGTCTCGCCGGTCAGGTGGGCGAGGAAGATGTCCTCGTCTCCGTCACCGTCGAAGTCGGCGGCGTCGACTCCCATGCCGGCCTCGGCGACGCCGCCGGCGTTGACCGCGACTCCGGCGATCGGCGCTCCGTTCTCGAAGCGGCCGCGGCGGTTGAGCCACAGGTGGTTCGGCGTCCAGTCGTTGGCGACATAGAGGTCCAGCCAGCGGTCGCCGTCCGCGTCGAGGGCCGCGGCGCCCAGGGTGTAGGCGTCGGCGCCGCCGAGCCCGGCCTGCTCGGTCGCCTCTTCGAAACGGCCCTTGCCGAGGTTGCGGAAGAAGCGGTCGGGCCGCGGAGTGAAGCTCCGCGGACTGCAGTAGTCCGGGCCGCCGACCGCCGCGGCGCAGACCGTGTGGGTGCCGCGGTTGAAGTCGAGGTAGTTGCCGACGAAAAGGTCGAGGTCGCCGTCGTCGTCGGGGTCGAAGAACAGGGCCGGCACGCTCCAGCCAGGGTCGTCGACCGCGGCCTTGGAGGTGGCGTCCTCGAAGGTGCCGTCTCCGCGGTTTCGCCAGAGCACGTTGGAACCGAGGTTCGTCACGTAGAGATCGATCCAGCCGTCGCCGTCCGCGTCTCCGCCGGCGACTCCCATGCCGATGCCGTCGGAGCGGAGTTGGGATTCTCCCGTGACGTCGACGAAGCGGAGCTGTCCGGATTCGGCCAGTTCGTTGCGGAAGAGGCGGTCGTGGTAGACCGTGCGGTCGTCCGTGTCGTCTCCGAAGACAGGGCCGCTCTGAACCAGGAAGACGTCGAGGTCGCCGTCGGCGTCGTAGTCGACGAGGGCGGCGCCGCCACTCATGATCTCGGGCAGGAAGTGCTCGCCCGCGGCGCCGTTCCGGTGGACGAAGTCGAGGCCGGTGCCGGCGGCGCTCTCTTCGAAGATCGCCGGCCCGTCGGCCTCGGGCTGCGGCGGCGCCGGGCCGGCTGTTTCGACCCGCGTGCCGCCTCCGCCGCCACAGTTCCAGGCCAGCGCGGCGGCGGACACGGCGGCCACAACGCGGGCGTACACCTAGCGACCGCCCCCGGGAGCACGGAGCGGTTGCCGTGCCTGGTAGAGGCGGAGGCGGTCGAGGCGCTGCGGGGAGTTGCCGCCGGCGGTCTCGCGCTCGCGGTCCAGGGCCCGTTGCTGCCAGGAGACGGCGTCCTTGAAGCGGCCGGCTTCGGCCATCGCCATCGCCAGGGTTTCCAGGTGGTCGATCGCCGGCTGCTCGTCGACGACGGAGCGGGCGAGTTCCACCGCGCGGGCGGCGTCGCGTACGACGGCATCGGGGCTGGTGGCCAGGAGCCGAGCGAGCAGGTGCCGCACCGCCAGGTCGCCGGGAAAGCGGTCGTGCGCGGCCTCCAGCGCTTGGCGCGCCGCGGTGAATTGCCCGGTCTGGAATCGGGTGAGACCGAGGTTGAAGTGGGCGCGGAGATCGTCAGGGGTCAGCGCCGCCAGAGCCTCCAGGTGGTCGGCGGCCCGGGCGGGTTCGCCTGCCTCGAGCAGCATGGCGGCCAGCAGCCGGTGTGCTTCGATCGCGGCGGGATCGAGACGCACGATCTCCTCGAGTTCCGCGCGGGCGCCGGCGACGTTGCCGGCGTCGGCGCGGGCCCGCGCGCGCATCAGCCGCCACTGCAGGTTCTCCGGGTCGATGTCGGCGGCCCGCTCCAGGTGCAGGGCGCCCTCCGCGGTCCGTCCGGTCCGACCGAGCAGGAGGGCGAGATTGAAGTGCGCCGCTCCGTGCGAGGGGTTCGCCTCGATCGCCTGTCGCAAGTGGTCCTCGGCGGCCGCCTGGTCGGCGGTCTCGATCAGGGCGCGTGCGAGGTTGAAGTGGACTTCCGGATCGCCGTCGTCTTCGGCCAGGAGCTCGCGGTAAAGGGCGATCGCCTCGTCGTTCCGGCCGGAACGGGCAGCGCGCACCGCGCGGTCGAACCGGGCCTCGGTCTTCAGGCCGTAGATCCGGAGCCGGTCCCGGAGGGGATCGACGATTGCGATCGGGATCCGGCGGTTGCGCGCCAGCTCGGCGCGGGCCCGTGTGGTCTCGCCGCCCGCCCGCAGGGCCATTCCGAGGTGATGGTGGACGACGCTTCCTTCCGGTTGCGAGGCGAGCACCTCCTCGAAGGCGGCGATCGCCTGGGCGATCTCGCCGCGGTCCAGGGCCACCCGGCCGAGGCCGAAGCGCGCCGCGGCGCTCTCGGGCCGAACCCCGAGAGCCCGCGCATAGGCGGCCGCGGCCGCATCGAGATCGCCGGCGTCGATGTGGAGGTCGCCGCTGCGGATCAGGGTCGCCGTGTCGTTCGGACTCAGTGCCAGGGCGGCGCGGGCCGAGAGCCGGGCGCGCTCCAGGTTGCCGGTCGCGTCGTGGAGCAGTAACTCGTAATAGGTCCACTGGAAGTCGTTCGGCGCCAGCAGGCGGAGTTGCGCCAGGCAGACCGCGGCGGCCGCGTGGAGCTCGTAGTGGAGGTACTGCAGGCAGAGATCGCCGAAGACGTTCGCGGCGTGTTGCGCCTGCTCGTCGGTCGAGGCGGCGACGAGGGCGTCGGCCGCGGCGGTCCGGTCGGCTGTGAGTTGCTCCTCCTGTTCGGCGTCGAGGTGGTCGAGGGTTGGCGCCGGCAGGGCGTCCACCGAGAGCAGAGCGCGAACCTTGCGGGCGTCGTCGGTGGACGGCGGCTCCTGGGCGGCGGCCTGCGCGGTGGCCGCGGCGGCGAGCGAGAGGCTGAGGAGGAAGCGGAGTCGGGTCAAGGCGGGCCGTCCCTCGGGCCGTTGCCCCGCCTCACGACGTTGTAGCGGCCGGCCGCGACCTCCACTTCCTCCACGGCGCCGTCGGACCAGCGAACCTGTACGAGCCGGGTGGACTCCTCTTCAATCACCTGGTCGGCACGCGGGAGCGGGAACAGCAGCCGCGGATCGCGGGCCGCGACGTAGCTGCCGTCGGTGTGAACCCTCCGCCAGGCGCCTCCATCGGCGAGGCGGGCGCGGGCGCCGTAGACGTCGACGAAGCCCTGCCCGTCGTCGCCGGCAAGTTCGACGAGTCTCAGGCCCACCCAATCGCGTCCCGGGCGGCGCTGGTTCAGAAGGACGCGGGCCGGTCCGGCGTTGTTGGAGATGACGAGGTCCGGGTCGCCGTCGTTGTCCAGGTCGCCTACCGCCAGACCGCGGCTGACCTCGACGTGGACCGGCCGCTCCCGGCGTTCGGCGGGAACGGTTTCGAAGCGGCCGTCGCCGAGGCCGCGGAAGAGCTGGTTCTCCATCCGCAGCGGGTGAGGGTCGCCGGCGTCGACCTGGACCTCGATCCGCCGCACCGCCCCGTTCACGACGTAGAGGTCCAGCACACCATCGCCGTCGAAGTCGAGGCTTGCCGTGCCGAAGCCGGTCATCGGCCAGCTCGCGTCGATCAGGCCGGCTTCGCGGCTGCGGTCGTCGAAGAGCCCATCGCCGTCGTTCAGGTAGAGGGTGTTGTGCTCGCGGACGAGGTGCGAGAGGAAGATGTCGGGCGCGCCGTTGCCGTCGAAGTCGCCGACCGCGACGCCCATGCTGGCCTGCGGGCGTCCGTCACGGTCGAACGCGGCGCCCGCGAACACGGCGTCCTCGATGAAGGTGCCGTCACCCTGGTTGAGCCACAGGTGGTTCGCCATCTGGTCGTTGGCGACGTAGAGGTCGACGAGTCCGTCGCCGTTGAAGTCGTCGGCGGCGGCGCCGAGCGCCGTGGCGGGCGCCGCCCAGTCGGTGCCCAGGCCGGAGCTGACGGTGGCGTCGACGAAGGTCCCGTCGCCGAGGTTGCGGAGGAGCCGGTCAGCCTCCGCCGGCTGGCTGAGCGGGCCGCAGTAGTCCGGCTGGCCGCTGGTCAGGAAGCAGCGCTTGCGGTTGGCGCGGTGGAAGCGGTGGTAGTTGCCTACGTAGAGGTCCAGCCAGCCGTCCGCGTCGTAGTCGAAGAAGACGGCCGGCACGCTGAACCGGCGGTCGTCAACTCCCGCGGCCTCCGTGGCGTCTTCGAAGCCGCGGCCCCCGAGGTTGCGGAGGAGCCGGTTGGAGCCCAGGTTCGTCAGGTAGAGATCGACCCAGCCGTCCCGGTCGTAGTCGGCGGTGGCGACTCCGATGTTGTAGCCCGGCTCGTGCAGTCCGAGCTCCGCCGTGACGCCGGTGAACCGGAGTTCGCCGGTCTCGGCGAGATCGTTCCGAAACAGGCGGTCGGTGGGTTCGGCCGCGGGCGGCGGGAACACCGGCGAGTGGTCCTCGTCACCCTCGAAGGACCGTCCCTGGCCGAGATAGACGTCGAGGTCGCCGTCGTTGTCGTAGTCGAACAGGGCGACCCCGGCGCCCACCACCTCGGCGGTGTAGAGCTGCCCGGTCATGCCGTTGTAGTGGACGAAGTCCATCCCCACGTCGGCGCCGGCTTCCACGAACGCGGGCGAGGCGTCCTCAGGGCTTCCAGGCGCCGTGGCGAGGATGGCGGCTAGCGCCAGAGTGGCCAACATGGATGGTCGGGATCATACGACCGGCTCGGTCCCGATGACCTTGTCTCGCTCCAGTACCTTCAGTTCATCCTCGCTCAGGCCGAGCAGGCGCGTCAGCACCTCGCGGTTGTGCTGGCCGAGCGTCGGCGCCGGCCATTCGACGGCGTACGGGCGGCTCTCGCCATCATCGGTCACGGGGCGGAACGGCGCGGACGGGTTGGGTTGACTGCCGACATGGGCCCGCTCGCGCCACTGCCAGTAGCCGCGGCCGTCGAGATGCGGGTCGTGGAGCACGTCGAGGGTGTTGCGCAGCACGGCCGCCGGCACGCCCGCGGAGGTCAGGCGGCGTTCCAGGGCCAGGCCGTCGTGGAGCATGGTGCGCGCCGCCAGCGCCCGGTCGAGTTCGTCCTCGTGCTGCTTGCGGCCCGCGGCGTCGGCGAAGCGCGGATCCTCGGCGTCCATGCCCAGAACGTCGCGGAGCCCCCGCCACTGGTCTTCGGTCTCGACCGTGACCGTGATCCAGGGTTCCGCGCTCGGCGGCCCGCGGTGGAGGCGCGCGTCGCACCGAGAGCGGTCAGGCGCCCGCCCGGCAAGGCGCGACGAGGGAGCATGTCGGGCTACATTCGACCGAGGAGCAACGACGCCGGGCGGGATGCATGGCTGCTCGAATGCAGCGCTGCCTTCGCCGCGGGCTGCCTGGCACGGATAGACGCCCCACGGCGCGAACAGCGGGTGGCGGCCGCCGGAGCGTTCGGGCGGGGCGCCGCGGACCGCCTGCTCGATCAGGCCGTGGGCGGCGAGCGGGAACATGGACTGGACGTGGGAGAGGTCGATGTACTGGCCCTCGCCGGTCCGCCGAAGGTGGCGGAGGGCGGTCAGGAGCGCCGCGGCGGCGTTGATGCCGGCGACCGGGTCGCCAAGGGCGACGTGCTGCATGGTCGGCGGGTCGCCGGCGCGGCCGTTCAGGTGGGGCAATCCGGAAGCCTGCTCGACGGTCGAGCCGTAGGCGCGGTGGTTCATCCATGGGCCGCTCCTGCCGAAGGGCGGCATGGAGACCATGACCAGCTCGGGGTTCGCCTGGCAAAGTCGCTCGTAGTCGAGTCCCAGTTTGGGCAGCACGCTGGCGGTGTAGTTCTCGATCACCGCGTCCGACTTCGCGACGAGGCGCAGCAGGAGATCGACGCCGCGCCGGCTGGTCAGGTCGAGGGTGATCCCCAGCTTGTTGCGGCCGGTCGTGTTGAAGGCGGTCGACTGCTCGTAGAGCTTCCGGGCGATCGATTCCGGCGTCGACTCCCAGCCGCGCCACCAGTCGAAGTACTGGCACGACTCCACCTTGATCACGTCGGCCCCGAGGTCGGCGAGCTGCCGCGTGGCGAGCGGTCCGGCCCAGCCCATCGTCAGGTCGACGATGCGGATGTCGCCGAGGAGCGTGGGTCGGCGGGCCTGGGGGGAGGCGCCCAGCGAACGCGGCATCCGCGCGTCCGCCAGCGGACGCACGGCCTGCGACGCATGCGGCGCGGGGACGCGCCGCATGGGTGCACGCTTCCTCGGTGGACGGAGGGTCGGGCGTTCGCCCCTTGTGCCGTGCTCTCCCAGACGCGGGGCCGTTCCTCCTGGGGCCGCGGGGGTGCGATGGAGGCGAAACGGCGTGCCGGCGGCGAGGAAGCGCCCCTGGTCGGGGTGTTCGGCTTCTACCCAGGCGCCGCGATCCCGGAACTGCTCCAGGTCGAAAAGCTCCGCGGGAGTCGGCGCGAGCGCGAGGGGGACGCGCGCGGCCTGGCCGGCCTCGACCCACTCGCGAGCGGTGCGTGCGAGCAGGCGCGGTCTGAGCGCGGCATCGATCCGGTCTGCGTCTCCGAGCCGGTTGATCGACACCTGGTAGCGGGGATCGGCGCCGAGTTCGGGGAGCTCCAGCAGCGAGCAGAGGCTGCGCCACTGGGATGGGGTCACGGTGGTCACGCCGAGCCAGCCGTCACGGCAGGGATAGACGCCGACCGGATAGGTGGGCCAGAAGCGGTTGATGCCGATCCGGGGACGGATCTCGCCCGTTGCGAGGGACCCTGGAGGGCCGGGCTCGGTGATGCACATCGCCGCCTCGAAGATCGAGACGTCCAGGTGAAACGGGGTGTCGAGCCGCCCTGTCTCCCGCGCCAGCAGGTGGCCGACGGCGCCGACGTAGGCCAGCGTGCCGGCGACCACCTGCGGCGTGTGTCCGGTGGCGAGGATGGGCGGCCCCTCGGCCGGTCCGATCGCCCTGGCCGCGCCGGTATGGGTGCTGATGACGGGGTCCGTGGCGGTGCGGCCGGCGTAGGGACCCGAGGCGCCGAACCAGGAGATGGAGAGCCGGATCTGGCCGTCGAGCAGTTGCCTTTCGACGGCGGGGTCGTCGTCGAGGATGAGATCCGCGCCGGTGAGCAGGTCGCGGGCGTCGGAGTCCTCCGGTCCGGACGCGACGCTTCGCTTGCCGACCGAGAGCCAGGTCGCGAGCGCGCTGGCTTCGGGCGCCGACGCCCGCGGATGGATCGGATGCAGGCGGCGGATCGGGTGGCCTTCGCCCGGCGGCTCGAGGTTCGTCACCGTCGCGCCGAGGTCGCTGAAGAGCTTGGCGCAGTACGCGGTGGCGACCGTACCGGCGAGGTCGACGACATGGATCCCCGCCAGGGCTCCCGTAGTGGTGTCTTCGTTCTGCATGGACTTCGATGGAAGCGGGAGTGTAGATCGGAAGGCGTAGGATGCCTCGGGTGAATCGTCAGGTTTATCTCCGGCTGTCCGTGATGATGCTCCTGCAGTACGGCGTCTGGGGCGTCTGGCTTCCCGTTCTTGCCCGCTATCTCCAGGCCGATCAGGCCGAGGGCGGCCTGGGCTTCAGCCCCGGCCAGGTCGGCTGGATTCTGGGCCTGGCCAGTTCGATCGGCGCCGTCACCGCGCCGTTCATCGCCGGCCAACTCGCCGATCGCTCGTTCTCGACCCAGAGGGTCCTCGCGGTGCTGCTGCTGGCCGGTGGCGCGATCAAGATCGTCACCGCGTACCAGACGACCTTCTCGGCGTGGCTCTGGCTCTCCGTGGCGTACTCCGTGCTGTACACGCCGACTCTGGCGCTCTCGAACTCGCTCGCCTTCGCGCATCTCGACGACCCCGACAGCCAGTTCCCGAAGGTCCGGGTCTGGGGCACGATCGGCTGGATCGCGGCGAGTTGGGCGTTTCCGCTGTTCTGGCTGCTTTCCGACGTGCGGTTCTCGTGGCTGCCGCCGTTCTACGCCGGGACCGAGGCGACGGATGCGACGGCCAGACTGGTCGACTCGCTGATCTGGAGCGGCGTGCTCGCGTTCGGCTACGCCCTGTTCTGCCTCTTCCTGCCGCCGACGCCGCCGCGGCGGGACGCGGAGGAGAAGCTCGCCTTCGCGAAGGCCTTCGGGCTGTTCCGCCGGCGCTCGTTCGCGATTCTGGTCGCGGCCAGCCTGCCGATTGCCGTGATTCACCAGATCTACTTCATGCAGACGGCGCCGTTCATGAGTGAGGTCCTGGGACTTCCGGACAGCCGGATCGGACCGGCGATGAGCATCGGTCAGTTCGCCGAGATCGCGGTCATGGTGGCCACCGGCTGGCTGCTGGCCCGGCTCGGGTTCCGCGGCGTGATCGTCATCGGGGCCTTCGCCTACTGCGCCCGCTACGCGATCTTCGGCAGCGACTTCCTGCCCGTTGAAGTGATCGTTGCCAGCCAGGCGCTTCACGGCCTCTGCTACGCGTGCTTCTTCGCCGCCGCGTTCATCTACGTCGACCGGATCGCCGAGCCGGACGTCCGCCACTCCGCCCAGACGGTGTTCGGGATCGTGATCCTCGGTCTCGGGCCGGTCCTGGCTGCACCGGTGCTACAGGTCCTGTCCGAGGCGTTCACGAACGACACCGGCGTGCTCGACTACTCGGCGCTCTGGTACTCGCTGTCGGCGCTGGCGCTGTTGACGATGTTGGCCTTCGGCGCGTTGTTCAGGGATCAGACTCAGTCCGAGCCGTGACCCACTGGGCGCGCCGGCGTCCTCGCCGGCCTTCCGGGAGAACGCGCGAGGCGTCAGCCTCGCTCTTCTTCACACGTCGCACACGCTCACGCCATGCGCCAGGGCAGCGAGCTTGTCGTCGCTCTTGGGGATGAATTCCTGGCCCACGATGCCCGTGTAGCCGGTCTCCAGGATCGCGCGCATTATCGCCGGGTAGTACAGCTCCTGGTCCTCGTCCAGTTCGTTGCGGCCGGGGTTGCCGGCCGTGTGGTAGTGGCCGATGTGCTGGTGGTGGTCGCGGATGGTGCGGATCACGTCGCCTTCCATGACCTGCGCGTGGTAGATGTCGTAGAGGATCTTGAAGCGGTCGGAGCCGACGCGGTCCACGAGTTCGACCAGCCAGGGCATGTTGTCGGCCATGTAGTCGGCGTGGTTGACCTTGGAGTTGAGCAGCTCCATGCAGATCGTGACGCCCTTCTGTTCGGCGTGGCCGACGACCTGTTTCAGAGCCGTGACGCAGTTCTCCAGTCCCTCGCCGTCGGGCATGCCGTTGCGGTTGCCCGAGAAGGTGATCACGTTGGGGAAGCCCGCTTCCGCGGTGGCGTCGATGGCGGCGGTGATCGCCTCCAGGCAGGCCTCGTGGTTGGCCGGGTCGTTGATGCCCTCGGCGATACCGTGGCTGTTCGTCATGGCGCAGGAGAGGCCGTGTTTCTGGAGGGTCGGGAAGGCCTCGGGGCCCAGGATCTCGATGGACTCGAGGCCCATCGCGCTGGCTGCCGCGGCGAGTTCTTCGAGCGGTATGCGGCCATAGCACCACTGGCACACAGACTGGCGGATTCTCCCGTTCGTGATCACTCGCTCCTGTTGGGCGGAAGTAGCTGTGGGAACGGCAGCGGCCGCGGCGACCGAAGCGGCGCCGGCGATCAGGGTGCGGCGGGACAGGGACTCTGTGTTCACGGATAAGCCCTCCCGGAGAGCGTCGTTACCTGGAGTGGAGAGGAAATCGATCTTAGCGTCCGTCGCGGGGTACGATCACTCCAATGAGGTTCAAGGCAGGGTCTAGAGGGAGATGGTTGGCGCCGACGGGCGTGGCCACGATCGCCCTGCTCCTCGCCTCGCTGCTGCCGGCCCAGTGGTGGCGCCCGGTTCCGGCTCGGTACCCGGAGGTGGGTCGCCAGTACCTCGAGGGTTTCGTCTTCTGCCGCGGACAGTACCGCCAGGTCGTCGACGAGTGGCTCGGACAGGGCTGGTTCACGGACTATCCCGACTCCGAGTACAACTTCATGACCCGGTTGTCGCAGTTGACGACGGTGGAGATCCAGCGGACCGCCTACGGGGACCCGGAGCACCTCGTGCTGACGCTCGACGATCCCCGGCTGTTCGAGTTCCCGTTCCTCTTCATGTCGGACGTCGGCACGATCGGGATCGACGATGTCGAGGCGGAGAACCTGCGGAAGTACCTGCTGGCCGGAGGCTTCCTCTACGTCGACGACTTCTGGGGGCCGGACGCCTGGGAACGCTGGGCGCGTCAGATCGGCCGCGTACTGCCGCCGGGCCAGTACCCGATCGTCGACATTTCCCTGACGCACCCGATCTTCCGGATGTTCTTTACCGTCGACGAGGTACCCCAGATCCCGTCCATCCAGTACTGGAACATGACCGGCCGCGCTGACACTTCGGAACGGGGAATGGACTCCGCAGAGCCGCACTTCCGGGGGATCTTCGACGAGAACGGCCGCCTGATGGTCGCGATGACCCACAACACGGACATCGCGGACGGCTGGGAGCGGGAAGGCGAGTCGCGGGAGTTCTTCGAGCGTTTTTCGCTGACGAAGTCCTACCCCTTCGGCGTCAACCTGGTTCTCTACTCGCTCTCGTACTGAGGCGGCTTTCAATGCGGTGTGAGTTGCGTTCGGCCAATACATCAGACTCGGGGCGTGCCCACTACGAGGAAACGTGCGAGTCGCGCGAAGGACTCAGTTGTTCCTCGCGTAAGGCCCCGCCTCGGACCATGTTCGTACTTCCGCCACTCCCGCAACGCCGGACACTCAACGAACCCTGAGTCCGCGAAGCGATGCCGCACCCCGATTCCAAACCCTCGAAGTAGTCCAACAGCAGCAGACGAACTTGGTGCCCGGGGCGCCGGAGAAAGCGCTTGACGAAACGGACGCGAACCGCCGTCGGAGCCGGAGCAATCGCGGCAAGCAGATGCATCGCAGACGTGGGGAGCGACTCGACCGGCCGCTCACCCACCACTACTCGACGGGCGACTGACGTCGACTACATCTTGGCCGCCTGTCGAAACGTGGTCAAGCACCTGTACTTACCTTGAGGCAGTCTGCAACCTCAGCCTCCTCATGCGTACACGGTTGCACTCGGCATGCCCGGGGAGGCAGATCCTGGCTAGGATATTGTGCGCTTGCAGGTCGGCACGGCATCGCCTGAGGGGTCTCAGAGTGCAGTGGCGGGTTCATTCGAGCCCGACCCGGTCAGACTAGCTCTTCATGCCCCCATTGCGGACCCGTCACGCCCTCAGCAACCAGATTGGCTTTGGTCACGGCCTGTTAGGAAGCGGGCTACCGACCTTCAAGGCCTGATCGGCTCCCGTCTGGTCCAACTGTGACGACAGTCATCGCTGTCGCTCGGCTCGGGCAATGCTGACAGCGTGAGCGCGTGTGAGCGACCAGCAAGGAGCCCCTGAACCCGCTAAGTGCCTACGTGGAGCTACTGCCAGAAGTTGTGGATCCGATGATGTAGATCCGGCGGCGTATCCTCCGGGGTGTTCAACGCAGCGCGCGGTTGGATGCCGGGAGGAAGGATTCGTCGCCATACTCAAGACACTCGAAGCCGCTCCGGAGTGAAATGCCCCCTAGAGACTCTTGACGAGTTCGCCCCGGGGAGGACGCTCGGCGGATGCTGACGGAAGCCTTGAAGGCCGAACTCGCGGACTACATGGAGAGACACTGGGCTTTGCGCGACGAGGACGGTCCAAGCGGGCGCCCCACAGAATCATGTGCGGCGAGTGTCGGGAAGACGCCGAAGCGGAGATCGAACGCCTCGCCGGGGACTACGGCGCCAAGTACGCAAAGGCCGTTGAGTCCCTGCGCTGGTACCAGGACTGCCTGCTCAGTTTTTTCGACTTCCCGACCGGAGTACTGGCGGCATTTTCGGAACTACTAACGCGATCGAATCGACCTTCGCCACGGTCCGCTTCCGCCAGCGGGTCACCTAAGGGGCGCCGGCTCACGCACCAAGTCCCCCGCTCGTGGCCTTCAAGCTGCTCGACATGGCCGACAACGAGTCAACCGCTCTGCACCTCGTCCGCTCTAGTCAGAGAAGGAGAACGCTACTTGATCGAATCGCCAATCCACAACTTTCGGCAATACGTCTCCTACGTGCTGCTCAGGCAAGCTGTAGTTAGATCTAGCTGCTAGTAGTCACATGCAGCGACGACAAGGTCTGTGGCCCTCTCCACCAAATCCCCTGCACGCCGGCAGTCGTCCCGGGAGAATGGAAAGTTGACGCCTCCTTCGTTGCAAATCTCGTTAGCGATGCTGTTGGCGTCATAGTAGATGTCTTGAGCCTCCTCGCAAGTAGCGCCTTGTGCCCACACGACAGCCACGATCAACGTGCCTAGAAGAGTGGCGACAGCCATAGAGATTACCGTAGCTCGCTTCTTCATTCCGGGAGTTCTCCTGAGAATCGATCCGTGAGACCACGCAGTTCTTGTTCCGCATCTCTCAGCCGCTTGAGGGTTACTCTTCGGTGGACTTCCATGTTCTGAATCGCGCTGTAGAGACGGACGACCTCTTCATCGTCCGCGCTAGCGATCCGGGTTTGAAGTCTGATTCTCGCTTCGGTGGGTTCAATGTCCACCCAGCCAATGGGGTAGGCGTTGTCTGCGGGAGGCGGGATCTGGTTTGGTCGTGCCACTGCGATAGCCGCGACGACTGTCAACCCAACCAAGAAGACGCCTAACAGCGTACCCCTTAATGGTCTTCTCATGTGTTCAGCATTCCTCCGAGTTGTTGGCAGGTGATCGCTAGGTTAGCACAGGCCACTCTCAGACCGAAGGTCCTCGCGCCAGGGCAGGTAACGGACGCGGTGAGCGGACCGCTGGGCGGGCCAGATCGGCCGCGTGTTGCCTCCGGACGACTAACCGATCGTCGACATTCCGCCGACCCACCCGATCTTCAGGACCTTCTTCACCGTCGGCGAGGTGCCCCAGATCCCGTCGATCCAGTACTGGAACATGACCGGCCGCGCCGACACCTCGGAGCGCGGCATGCACTCCGCGGAGCCCCACTTCCGGGGGATCTTCGACGAGAACGGCCGGCTCATGGTTGCGATGACCCACAACACGGACTTCGCCGACGGTTGGGAGCGGGAAGGCGAGTCGCGAGAGTTCTTCGAGCGTTTTTCGCTGACGAAGTCGTACCCGTTCGGCGTCAATCTGGTCCTGTACGCGCTCTCGCACTGAAGGAGAGCCCGGCGGAGACGCCCAGGGGCGGACTGCTAGGGTCCATCCGTGCACACGGCGTGTTGCCGGGTGACTCCTTCGTTCTCGACGAGGACAGACACATGGCTCCCATGACGCTTCGTTCCCGTTTCCTGGCGACTCCTGCCGTTGTCGCCGCGGGAGTCCTGCTCGCCCTCCCCGCTGCCGCCCAGCAGGATTTCTCGGCCGTCGAGGTGACGGCCGAACATGTTTCCGGCGCCGTTCACATGTTGACGGGCGCCGGCGGCAACATCGGCGTTTCGGCCGGCGAGGACGGCATCCTGATCGTCGACGATCAGTTCGCGCCCCTGGCCGACAAGATCCGGGCGGCGCTCGCGGGCATCTCGCCCGGCGACCTGGAGTTCGTCGTCAACACCCACTTCCACTTCGACCACACTGGCGGCAACGTGATCTTCGGCAAGGAGGCGCTGATCGTGGCGCACACGAACGTGCGCAAGCGTCTGGCGGAGGGCGCCGGCTTGCGTGGCCGGCCCGCCGAGCCGGCGCCGAAGGAGGCCCTCCCCGTCGTGACCTACGACGACGGGGTGTCGATCCACTTCAACGGCGAGGAGATCATGATTGGCCACCTGACCGGCGGTCACACGGACGGCGACAGCTACATCTACTTCACGGACTCGAACGTCATCCACCTGGGCGACCAGTTCTTCGCGGGACGCTTTACGTTCGTCGATGTCGGCAACGGCGGCAACGCGGTCGGGCTCCGGGACAGCATCGGCGAGGTGCTGGAGCATCTGCCGGCCGATGCGAAGGTGATCCCCGGCCACGGCCCCCTGTCGTCGGTCGATGACCTGAAGACGTACCACCGAATGCTCGTGGAGTGCGTCGCCGCGGTCGAGGCGGGCAAGGACGCCGGCAAGTCGGTGGAGGAGATTCAGGCCGCCGGACTTCCCGAGGAATGGAGCGGCTGGGGCTCCGGCTTCATCAACGAGTCGGTTTTCATCACTTCGATTCACGAGAGTCTGTAGGAGGGTCGCCGTGCCGGTTGTGCGTCTAGATGGAGTCTTGCGCCCGGAGCGCGTCGCGCTGGCGGCCGTGCTGGCCCTGATGGCCGGGGTCGCTACCGCGGCACCGCCCGCGGGTTCGGATGTGGAAGGCGGCTGGCCGGCCTGGCGCGGCCCGAGCCGGACCGGGTCGGCGCCGGGCGGCGATCCGCCGATCGAGTGGTCCGAGGAGAAGAACGTGCGCTGGAAGAAGGCGGTGCCGGGTCTTGGGCTGTCCTCGCCCATCGTGTGGGGCGACCGGCTGTTCCTGACGACGGCCGTTCCAACCGGCGAGAAGGTCGAAGATGCGCCGCGGGCCGGCAGGCGTGAAGGCATCCCGCCGGACCGGGTCCTGAGCTACGAGGTCCACGCTCTGGACCGCGCGAACGGGTCGACGGTGTGGACGCGGACGGTGCGCACGGAGGCGCCGTCCGGAGGCACCCATCCCGACGGCACCTGGGCTTCCGGGTCGCCAGTCACGGACGGCGAGGTGCTGATCGCCTTCTTCGGTTCGCAGGGCCTCTACGCCTTCGATCTCGACGGGACGGAGCTCTGGCGCCGCGACTTCGGCGACATGAGGACCCGGCTCGGCTTCGGCGAGGGAAGCTCGCCGGCGCTTCACGGCGACCGGGTGTTCGTCATCTGGGACCACGAGGACGACTCCTTCATGGTCGCCCTCGACGGGAAGACGGGCCAGGAGATCTGGCGCCGCGACCGGGACGAGATGACGGCCTGGACGACGCCCCTGGTCGTAGAGCACGGCGGCCGGACGCAGGTGATCACGAGTGCGACGAACCGGGTCAGGTCCTACGATGCGGACACCGGGGAGCCGATCTGGCAGGCGACCGGCATGACGCTGAACGCGATTCCCTCGCCGGTCTACTCGAACGGCGTCGTCTATCTGACCAGCGGTTTCCGCGGCAGCAAGCTGCTGGCGGTGCGGCTCGACGGCGCCGAGGGCGACATCACCGGGACGGACAATGTGGTCTGGTCGGTGGATCGGGACACGCCGTACGTGCCGTCGCCGCTGCTGCACGACGGCGTCATCTACTTCACGAAGTCGAACAACGGGATTCTGTCGGCGTTCGACGCGGTCAGCGGCGAAGCGCTCTATGCGAACCAGCGACTGGGGCCCGTGCGCAACATCTACGCCTCTCCGGTCGGGGTCGGCGACCGTGTCTACTTCACCAGCCGCGACGGCGAGTTCCTGGTCGCCAGGGCCGGGCCGACCTTCGAGGTCTTGGCGGAGAGCCAACTCGACGACCGCTTCGACGCCTCGCCGGCCATCGTCGGCGACGAGATCTACCTGCGCGGCCGTCGCAACCTGTACTGCATCGCTGCGCCGTAGCGGCGTCGGTTGCACCCGCCTGTCCGGGGGCCGGTGGAGAGGGTCCCGGACGGCCGTGCGCGCTTTCTCGGATGACGGGGAGTTTGCGCGCACTTCGCTTCACTCGCTTCGGTCAGGCGTCGGCTGCTGGCAAGGCGTCGGGCGTCGCTCGTTCAGAGCCCGCCGGGACCCTCTCTACCGGCCCCCGGACAGGCTGGACCTCATCGAGGATTCCCCGGCGCCGGATGCCTCTGTTGCGGGTATGGATGAGGTCGCACACTGGGTGCGCCGGCGTCCTCGCCGGCTGCCGCCGCAGGCGGCTAAAGGACGCGCCGGCCGTTAGGCCGGCTCCTTTTGGCCGCCGCTTCCACGAGGCGCGGCGAGGGGAACCTCGAGGACGACCGTCTCGGGCAGCAGACAGAGCTGGTCGTCGCAGGTCTGGAGTCGGAGGGAGATCGGAACTGAGACGGGGAGTTTTTCGAGCGTGGAATCGGAACCGCGTTCAAGCCGGAACGAGATGCGCTGCCGGCCCTCGTAGATGAGAACGTCGCCGGACTGGGTGCTGACCTGGGTTCGCCGGGGTTCCGGGTAGCGGAGGTCGGTGATGTCAAACTGGCTGCCGGCGCCTTCGACCGAGGTACCGATCAGGTCTTCCTGGAGCGGCTCGGGGCCGTTCAGGTGCCAGCCTTCCCGGATCAAGAGGTCGACGTCGACTTCGTACCCGCCCGCATCGGCAGCCGGCCCCAAAGTGGCGGCGGCGATAACGGCGCCGTTGCCGGCGGTGGCTCGTGGGCCGGCGTCTCCTTCGAGGGCTACGGCAAGACCGGTCAGCATGTACGTGTAGGCGGCCGGCATTCGTTCGATGTTCGTGGCGAACGCGGCGACGGTGGCGAGGGCGCGGTCGGTGGCGTTTCGGTCCCCGGTGCGGCGGCCAAGTTCGGCCAGCGCGCGGACGGCCACCGAGTTGCCGGAGGGTACGGCGCCGTCGGTCGGGCTCTTCGGCTGGGCGATCAGCAGGTTGGCCTTCTCCCGCTCGGCGATGAAGAAGCCGCTGCCGAGGCTCGGTGGGGTTGGGGCGCCTTCCTCCGCGGGAGCCGGACTGGGATCCCAGAAGCGCTCGACCATCTCGGTCGCCACGGTCGCGGCCCGTTCGAGCCACTTGCCGTCGGAGGTCACGTCGTGGAGAGCGACGAAGGCGTGAACCAGGTGGGCGTAGTCCTGGACCAGGCCGGGAGTCGACGCTTCGCCGTCCAGCCAGACGCGCCACAGGCCGCCGTCGTCGCGGCGATTGTGCCGCCACAGGAAGTCCGCCGCCCGCGCCCCGGCCTCGGCGTAGGACGGCTCGGCCAGCGCGTCGGCGGCCTCGGCCAGCGCGCGGATCATCATCCCGTTCCAGGACGTGAGCACCTTGTCGTCGCGTAGCGGATGGAGGCGGCGCTCGCGGACCCGGTAGAGGCGTTCGCGGATGCCGTCGAGCCGGCCGAGCAACTCGCCCAGTGCCAGCCCGAAGTCGGCGGCGCTCTCGTCCAGCGGCCGGTCGAGGAAGAGGATGTTCCGGTGTTCGAAGTTCCCCGTGTCGGTGACGCCGAAGAGCCGGATCGCCAGTTCGGCGTCGGCGGGCTCGAGCGCCTCGCGAAGCTGGTCCTTCGTCCAGACGAAGAACTCGCCCTCGAGCGACTCGCCGTGTTCGGCCTCGCTGTCCGCGTCGGTGGCGGAGTAGAAGGCCCCGTCCGGCGAGGTCATGTCGCGCAGCACGTAGTCGGCGGTTTCGCGGGCCACCCGCGCCAGCAGCGGGTCGGCGGTCAGGCGGTAGGCGAGAACGTAGGCGCGGAGCAGGTGGGCCTGGTTGTAGAGCATCTTCTCGAAGTGGGGCACGAGCCAGTG
>JAPVWO010000129.1 GCA_027493375.1 Candidatus Multivorans thiocomprendens
CGTCGTCTTGCCCGCGCCGTTTCTCCCGACCAGGCACTGCACCCCGGATCCGATCTCCAGATTCACGGAGCGCAGGACTTCCAGATCGCCGTACGACTTGTCGACCGAGTCCAGCCACAGCATCGTCGTCATACCGTCACCGCCCATTCCCGCAACCGCCGTCGCAGCCAGTCGCCCTTGGCCAGCGCGGCCACCAGAAATGCGCAGCCTGCCGCCGCCAGGAGCAGCAACACCGTCATCGCGGTTACCGCAGCCCTCGAACCGCCCAAGCTACGCGCTGCGGCCAGGACGCTTCCCACGACCGCCATCTGGAAGAACCAAGCGGCCACCAGCACGACCAGACCCAGGATGCTGCAGAAGAAATCCCTCTGTTCGTGCAGTTCCGGCTTCCTGGGGAACATGATGGAAACTACCGTCCCGGCACCGGCCAAGCCGACAAGGGAGATAGCGCCAACAAGGAACGGAAGCGCCCGGTCGGCTGCTGGAATCCGATCGGCAAGCAGCACGGTCAGGACCGTCGTCTGGGCCAGCACCAGGCCGCCGACGACAGAGACAACCCCCAACACCTTGCCGGGCAGGCAGTCAAGTAGCGCGCCCTCCGCCGACATCGCGAGTCGTCTGGCCCCACCCGCGGTGAAGCCCAGGAGATTGGCGAAGAACGCGACCCAGAACACACCGAGGAAGGCCGCGACTGAGGCCGCCATCCACAGGGCGAACTGACCCCCGCCGCCCGGAAGCTCCTCGCCCCAGAACACAAAGACCATGACGACGGGCATGGCCCAACTGAACACAAAGTTCAGGCGCACCTGGCGGAAGCGAAGCATCATCCGCGTCTCCGCCAACGCGACGACAAACGTGGGCCTCGACCAGAAACCGGATGGTGAGCGGGCGTCGGCGCGGGCGCCCCGACCGGCAGCGGGCCATCGACGAACTGTCTCCACCTTTCCCGCCAAGGCCGGCCGGCGCCCACCCTTCGTCGCCCGGCCCCCACCGTCGTCAGGACTCCTCTGTTCGAGCAGGAAGGCCACCGCCAGAAGCGCCGCTAAGAGAGTCAGACGTCCAGCATGGATGAATGCCCCGGCCCACAATGAACTTCCCGCCCAAAGCGGCTCCACCGTACTCGCCCCGAGTACAGCAAGAAGCGCGAGGCCCAGGCCCGCGCCGAGCCAACGTCTGCCGCCCTGACCTCCAAGAATCACGGCGCCGAGCGGACCCGCGGCCACCATGGCGATCACGGCACTCACAACATCCATGCCCTCGAAAGCCCACTCCAGGCCTCGAGGCCGGCCCGCGCCAGCGAACACGCGGGCCAGCAGAGCGTTCAGTACCACGAGAAGCATGGTCAGCCCCACCAGGTTCGTACCGACGGTCAGCGCCGCCCGGCGACCCGCCGTCAGGCCGAACCGCGCCCCTTCGCGCCGGCTGAACCACCGCCCGAGCGGTGCCCACTGGAACAGCGTCAGCAGCACGAAGAAGGCGATCAGCCCGAACAGCATGTCTACGGGGATCCCCCGGCCGGGCGCCTCCTCCATGGCGCGCACGCTGAACGTGTAGTTGGTCGCCAGGAGCACGCCAACGATCACGCCGAAAACGAGCTTCCCCTTCTCGGACAACGCCTTGCGCCAGCCGGCACGAAGGCGAAAGCCGACCACGGCCGCTACCGCTCGCAGGCCACCCGCAAGCCCCAGACGCGAAGCGCCAATCCGCTCGCTTCGTCTCATCATCGCCTCGCCAGCGCGATCAGTAGCGACGGCCTTCCCCGATCAGCTCCTGAATCGCGAGTCCACCCAGGCTGTGCGACTCACGGAACTCCCTCAGACTATCGATCACAGTGCGGATCTGATCCCTGTCGACGCCTCGGTAGGGAATCAGCTCGGCAATCGGCCGCTTGTGCCGCGTGATGACGAACCTCTCGCCGGCCTCCACGCGCTTCAGCAGCCGCGGCAGGTGGGCCCTAGCCTCATGTACACCGATCTCTGGCATGGAACGACTCCTTCCGACTCGCGCGAGTCTAATCTCGCCTCAACATGGCCCGCGTTGAGAGCGCCACGCCGATGGCGACCAACGCGCAGGCGCCCCAGAACACCGAGTCGAAGTCCCTGGCGCAGAATCGAAGGCCTACCTGGACCCCATTGACCGCAGCCAGCAGCGTTCCGGCTACTCCCTGCAGAACCAACCTACGCTCGGTCCGTCCCGTTCCTATCCCCGCCCGTCTTCCTTCCATCGAACAACCTCCCTGTTGACCTCTATCTTCTCTACATCTTCCAGGCAAGACCGTCGCTCCTCGACGCCCAACGCGGAATGGAGGAGGAGTGCAGGCTTCATCCTGGCCTCCACTCCTCCTCCGGTCAGATCGCCCTAGCTAAGGCCTTCGCACCCCAGGCTCGCGAGGCCAAGACCTCCGGCGCGCCGGAACAGTCAGCCTGTCGCGGCGCCTCCTGCAGCTAGAAGCACGCAAAGAGCGCACTGTGAAACGAGAGCGACCAACCCACCGCGACGAGCATGCCGGGACCGAGCGTAGCCGTGGCGACAACGAGACCAGCCACGGCCAGCCCACAACCGAACTGCCGCTCAGTCAGCCCGCCCTCAACGACTTCGAGGTCAAGGTCAGCTAGAGCCTCTACTCCCGTCGCGGGATGGCTACCAAGGGCGGGAGCGGCCCACAGGCTCAGAAGCAAGGCGACGATTCCAAACAAGCCAGGGACGGTTCTCTTCATCTCCAAGGTTCCTTTCTTTCTGCGTTCAACGATTCTGCCGTTCACGCCAGCAGAGCTTCCCTGAGGGACGGAATCCTGAACACGGTCAGCGCCGTCCCTCACTGACCAAGACGCAAACGGTCCTCCGATCTCGTGCGCATGCCGGGCGCTCACGAACCTCCAGGCATCCACTGCTCCCGGCAGCCGTCGCGCGCGGGGCGCGGGCTTGTACGATCGCCCACCATGCGCAAACGGCTGGCTTCCGGCATCGAACTCCGGAACGCGAGTTCCGAGGAGGACTACGCGGCGATCGTCGATCTCCAGCGCGGGACCTGGGGCGACAGCTTCGACGACGCGGTGCCGCCGCCGATGCTGAAGATCTCCCAGAAGATGGGCGGTGTCGTCGCCGGCGCCTACGACGGGGCCGGCCGGATGCTGGGCTTCATCTATGGCATGAGCGGCTTCCGCTTCGGGGAGCGGGCCCACTGGTCCCACATGCTGGCGGTGACGCGGGAGGCCCGTGGCCTCGGGCTGGGCCGCGAGCTCAAGGCGTTCCAGCGCGAGCTCCTGCTGGAACTCGGCGTCGAGACCGTGTACTGGACCTACGACCCCCTGGTCGCCCGGAACGCGAACCTCAACCTGAACCGGCTCGGAGCGCTGCCGGTCGAGTACGTCGTGGACATGTACGGCGAGGACAC
>JAPVWO010000013.1 GCA_027493375.1 Candidatus Multivorans thiocomprendens
TGTCGTTGGATGAGCTGCTGCAGGATCTGGAAGCGGATCGGCAAGACCGGTGATCTACATCGACTCCTCGGTCGTGCTGGCGCACCTCTTTGCGGAGATTCGGCGGCCACCTGAACATCTTTGGGCTGAGAGCCTCGTGGCGAGCCGATTGGTCGAGTACGAAGTCTGGAACCGTCTTCACGCCCGGGGACGGGCAGAAACCCACGGCGAGGCCGCCGAGGAGGCGATCGGCCAGATCGCGCTGCTGGAACTGTCTCCGGTCATACTGACCCGGGCGTTGGGCGCCTTCCCGGCGCCGGTTCGCACACTGGACGCCCTGCACCTGGCGTCGCTTGACTACCTTCGAGGGCAACGCCAAGGCGTGGAGCTAGCTACCTACGACCGTCGCATGGCGGAAGCCGCCAGAGCGATGGAGATCCCGGTCCTGGACCTCGGAGAAGCGTGATCGAAGGCCGCCACTACGCGGCGGCCACCATGATCGGCGCGCGCAAACGCCAGGAAGACGCGTGGAGCGTCCGCCCCGTGTCCGACGACGGTTCGGACGAAGAGCTGCTACTCGTGGCGGTCGCCGACGGTTTGGGCGGAATGCCGGCCGGCGACCGGGCGAGCCGGATCACGATCCGTAGTTTCGTCGGCAGCTACGCGCTGATCCCGGAACCGCCCGCTGAGCGCCTGCGTTTCGCGCTCGCCAACGCGAACGGCGAGGTGGCGCGTGCGATCGAGGCCGATCCGTCCCTTCGAGGCATGGGTACCACCCTGGTGGCCGCGTTGTTCTTCAGGGACCGTTTCCGCTGGCTCAGCGTCGGCGATTCGTTCATCTTCCACTGGCGCGCCGGCGACCTGGAGCGTGTTAACCCGCTCCACACCTACGGCCGTGAACTCGACGCCCGGGCCGCCCGCGGCGAGATCAGCGCGATGCACGCCGCTCTCCATCCCGAGCGGGCCGCGATCACCAGCGCGGTCATGGGCCTGCCACTCGACGACGTGGCGGAGGGCGCGGTCGACCTCGCCGACGGCGACGTCGTCGTTCTCGCCAGCGACGGCATCGAAACGCTCTCCGACAATGAGATCGCCGCGAGTTGCGGCGACCAGCGCTCAGCGGGAGCATCGCGGATCGCCGAGGCGATCCTCCGACGGATCGAGCAGCGGGCGACTCCCTGGCAGGACAACGCGACGGTCGTTGTCGTGTGCACGCCTTCTGCAACGGACCAGGCCCGCGAGTTGGTTCCCTGACGTCCGGGCCGCAAGGCCCGCGCTACACCAGCCGACCCAGCAACTCCAGGGCAGGTGCAACCCGGATGCCCTCGGGCGTTACGAAGTCCTTCGTCCCCGTGGCCGACACCTGCCACGCCTCGCAGTCCGGGAACCGGACCTTGAAGTAGCGGAGGCTCTTGTCGAGCCGCCCGTCCGCCCACTTGCATTCGACGCTGAGCACAGGCTGCCGGCGGTCGGTGACGATGAAATCGACCTCGCGGCCGTCCGTGTCGCGGAAGTAGCGAAGCTCCAGGTCGAGACCCTGGGTGTCCTGCTGATGATGCACCCACTTGAGCAGGTGGCAGGCGATCAGGTTCTCGAAACGTGGCGCGTCCGCCGGCACGACCGTCCAGTCGACGTGGTAGTGCTTCTGCTGCTTCTTGACCGCCCGGATCGTCGGGGCGCGGCGAGCCGACCAGCTCCGGGAGACGGAGCATGAGCAGTTCGAGCCGGCCGAGGTCCTGAAAACGTTCCAGGCTCGTCACCTCCTCGCGGATCAGCAGGGTGCGGTGCTCGCGGGACCACCTGCGGGCCTCGACTTCGCTGCCGCCGAAGTACGGTTCGGGAAAGCCGCCGAGCAGCAACAGGTCCTGGAGTTCGCTGGTCGTTCGCAGCTCGAGTTCGGCGGCGGACAGTGGGTGCAGGCGAAGGAGATGGAAGCGGCCCTGGAGCGAGTCGCCGCCGAACCGGTAGGCGTCGAGCCGGGCGCTTCCGACCACGAGGATCCGACGCTCTGCCGCGGCCCGTGCGTCGTACAGTCCTTTGAGGTAGTTCCGCCAGTCCCGGTGCTTGTGGATCTCGTCGAAGACCCAGAGACCGCCGGTCGGGAGTTCGCGCCTCAGAATGTGCTCGCGATCCTCCGGGACGTCCCAGTTGAGGTAGCCATCGTCCGCGCCGGGCAGGCTGCGGGCAAGCGTCGTCTTGCCGACCTGCCGGGGGCCGGCGACGAAGACCATCTTCCGCTCGAGGTCTCGCTCGATCTGATCCGCCAGGTACCTGGTTGCGGTCGCCACGGCACGCGAGACTACCAAGATTTTCGACCGCAGCCGAAAATAACCGTGAAGATTTTCGACTGAGGTGGAAAACGTCCGCGCCGATTCCGGATCCTCCCGATCGCCGGTCTCCGCTCGCGAAACTCGCCATTCTTGAAGCCCGGCCCAAGCCCGCAACGGCCGTTGACCACCCCTGACAGCCGTGTTACGTTACCGCCGCTTTCGGGCGCGAGCGAGACAGGTTGGCAGGCGTTGGTAGAGGTCTGCGCTCGTCGAAACAGACCCGGACGACCGCGGGACGAGTAGCTGTGGATTTCGACGCCAGCCTCCTGGTCATCATGGCGATCTTCTGGGCCACGTATGTGGTGGTCCGGTTCTACCTCGTCCGCCCGATCATGCGCATGCTCCGGGAGCGTGACAGCGAGATCGTGACCGCCCAGGAGACCTTCGATCGGGCCCAGGCCGAGGTCGAGGCGAGAGTCGAGGCGCAGCGCGAGAAGCTGAAGGAGGCACGCGCCGAGGCCGCCGCGCACCGCGACCGGATGCGCAAGGAGGCCCAGCAGGCCCGCGAGACGCTGGTCGCCGAGGCCCGCCAGGAGGCGGATGCCGAACTCCAGCAGGCGATCGCCGCGCTCGACGCCGAGACCGCGGAACAGCGCCGCTCGCTCGAAGCCCGCGCCGAGCGGCTCGCCGCCGATATGACCGCGAAGCTGATGGGAGCTCCCTCATGAGGCGCTCCGCGGCGGTGAGAGTCGCCTCGCTGGCGCTGCTCTGGGCGCTGTTCGGCGGCGTCGGCACGGCGTTCGGCGCGGAAGTTGGCGGCGAGTCGACGACCTTCCTCGGCCTGCCGCGTTACGTCTTCTCCTGGTTCAACATGCTCGTCTTCTTCGGCGGTCTCGGCTACCTGGTCGGGCCGATGGCGATGAGCGCGCTCGAGAATCGCCGGGTCCAGATCCGGGACAGCCTGATGACCGCCCGGCGCCAGCGCGCGGACGCGGAAGAGCTGCACGCCGGCCTCGACGGCCAGCTCGCCGCCCTGGAGGCGGAAGTCGCCCAGGCAGCGGAGCGCTCCCGGCAGGAAGGCGAACGCGACGCGCGGGAGATCGCGGCCCTGGCCGAGAGAGAGCGCGAGCGGATGCTGGAGCAGGCTCGCGCCGAGATCCGGAACCGCACGGCGCGCGCCCGGGTCGAGCTGGCCCAGCACGCGGCCCGGCTCGCCACCTCGCTCGCGGCCGAGCGGCTGGAGCGCGAGGTCGACTCCGCCGCCCGCCGCCGGATTCTCGACCGCGGACTGCTCAGCCTGGAGAGCCGGGCGGACGACGCCTCGGCCGGAGCCGACGCGCGATGATCTACCGCTACGCAAGGCCCTACGCCCAGGCCCTGATGGGGGCCGCCGGCTCGATCGAGGCGGCGCAGGCGACGCGCGATGAACTGAGCGCCTTCGCGAAGGCGATGCGGGTCGTCCCCCGTCTGGGCCGCATGGCTTCGAATCCCGGCGTGCCGCCGGCGACCAAGCGGGCGGTGGTCGACGAGATCGCCGGCATGCAGGGTGCGGGCAAACTGGCCCAGCGGATGCTGCGGCTGCTGCTCGACAACTACCGCCTGGTCCACCTGTCGGCGATCCTGGAGGCGATCGACGAGTTGCTCGACCGTGCCCACGGCGTGGTCAGCGCCACGGTGACCGCGGCCGAGGAGCTCGACGAGCAGCAGCGCGCGCGGCTGGAGAAGGCGCTCGAACAGCTGTCCGGCGCCGAGGTCCGGCTGGAAGCCCGCGTCGATCCGAGCCTGATCGGCGGCTTCGTCGCCCAGTTCGGGAGCTACCGCTACGACGCGAGCGTTCGGGGCCAGTTGGCCGTACTGGAATCCAGATTGACCGCCGAGTCGGCGACTGCGGCGGCGGAAGCCTAGAAACGACACGATGTGGAGACGCTCCGCAGCCTCGGAGCGCCACCTATCAGGGGAGTGGAACGAACATGCAGGTAAGAGCGGATGAGATCGCAGCGGTCCTCGAGCGCCAGTTGGCGGGTTACGAGGCCGAGGTCGACGTCGCCGAGGTCGGCACCGTCCTGAGCGTCGGTGACGGCATCGCCCGCGTCTACGGGCTGGAGCAGGCGATGGCCGGCGAGCTGCTGGCGTTCCCGAACGACGTCTACGGACTGGCGCTGAACCTCGAGGAAGACCAGATCGGCGCCGTGCTGATGGGCGAGTCCCGGCTGGTCGACGAGGGCGACGAGGTCCGCCGCACCGGCCGCATCATGGAGGTGCCGGTGGGACCAGGGATGGTCGGCCGCGTCGTCGACCCGCTCGGCAACCCGGTCGACGGCAAGGGACCGATCGAAGCCGCTGACAGCTACCCGCTCGAGCGGATCGCCCCCGGCGTCGTCGACCGCGAGCCGGTGTCCGAGCCGATGCAGACCGGGATCAAGGCGATCGACTCGATGATTCCGATCGGCCGCGGCCAGCGCGAGCTGATCATCGGCGACCGGCAGATCGGCAAGACCGCCGTCGCCGTCGACGCGATCATCAACCAGAAGGGCGGCGACGTGATCTGCGTCTACGTCGCGATCGGCCAGAAGCGCTCGACCGTTGCCCAGGTCGTCAAGACGCTCGAGGACAACGGCGCTATGGAGCACACGATCGTCGTCTCCGCCTCGGCCTCCGAGCCGGCGCCGCTCCAGTTCATCGCCCCCTACGCCGGCTGCGCGATGGGCGAGTACTTCCTCTACAACGGCCAGCACGCCCTGGTGATCTACGACGATCTCTCGAAGCAGGCCGCGTCCTACCGCGAGGTCTCCCTGCTGCTCCGGCGTCCGCCGGGCCGCGAGGCCTACCCCGGTGACGTCTTCTACCTCCACTCGCGGTTGCTGGAGCGGGCGGCGAAGCTGTCGCGGGCCAACGGCGGCGGGTCGCTCACCGCGCTGCCGATCATCGAGACCCAGGCCGGCGACGTATCGGCCTACATCCCGACGAACGTGATCTCGATCACGGACGGCCAGATCTTCCTCGAGGGCGACCTCTTCTTCTCCGGCGTGCGGCCGGCGGTGAACGTCGGCATCTCGGTCAGCCGG
>JAPVWO010000130.1 GCA_027493375.1 Candidatus Multivorans thiocomprendens
TCGTCGATCACCCGGTGGGCGCCGAGCCGTCTCGCCAGTTCGGCCTGGTGCGGATAGCGGGCCGTGATGGCCACGTCGCCGAACCCCCAGGCACGGGCAACCGCGACGACCGCGAGGCCGATCGAGCCCGCGCCCAGGATCAGCAGACGATTCGGCGGCCTGGCCTGGTCCGCGCCGCACAGCCGGAGCCCGTGAACCGCGACGGCGAAAGGCTCGGCGAGCGCGGCGACCGGCAGCGGAAGCCCATCCGGAACCCGGTACAGACGGTGCGCCGGGACGACCACGGCGTCGGCGAAGCCGCCCGGCCGGCGCAGGCCGTAGATCTGGAGGTCCCGGCAGATCGAGTCCCGGCCTTCGCGGCACGGGTCGCAGTCACCGCACGAAGCCAGGGGTTCGACCACGACCGCCTCGCCAGCGGCGAAGCCGGAGACACCCGCGCCAAGGTCGTCGACAACACCGGCCATCTCGTGGCCCATGATCGAGCCCGGCTCGATCATGGGCTTCGGACTGTGAACCAGATGCAGGTCGGTCCCACACAAGCCGCAGGCGGTGATCCGAAGCCGAACCTCGCCCGGGCCGGGTTCCGGCAGCGCCCGCTCGGCGAGCGCTACTTCACCGGGGCCGCGATAAACGCCCGCGCGCATCGCGCGGATCGTAACAACGGCCTGTGGTCAGAAACCGAGTTCGGAACAGTCGGCCGCCTCGCCGTTCACGGTGCAGGCGCAGTCGCCGTCCGTGCAGTCGACGTTCACTTCGCATTCGCCGGAGTCGCCGCAGGCCGAGGCCGCGAACGCGAAGGAGTTCGCGTTGGCCACGTCGACCGTGCAGTCTTCGCCGTCCTCGCAGTCGACCTTGACCTCGTGACCCCGGATCGCGCGCGACAGTGCGGACGCGGAAGCCACCGGCTTGTCGCCTACGGCGGTCACGATGTCGCCGACCTCCAGGCCGGCGCGCAACGCCGGGCTGCCGTCCACGACCTTGCCGACCATGACGCCGGCATCGTCGGGCACGCCGAAGTGGGTCCGCAGTTCCGGTGTCAACTCGGAAAGCTGGACGCCCAGGAAGGCGCCGCCGCCGTGCCGCCCGTGAAGACGCGCGCCGGCATCGCCGAGGCGCTTCATCACCTGGTGCACGCGCCGCCGTACCGACTCGCCATGCCCTCCGTCATCCTCGTGATCCTCGATCAGGATCACGTCGTGGCCGTCGGCCCCGAGGATCCGGACGTTCTCCTCGGAGACCCACTCGTGGTCGCCGTCGCGGAAAACCCGAACGTCGCCGTCGTCGCCGACGAAGACCATCCGGCTCACGTGCTCTTCGCAGTCCTCGCCTTCCGCGCAGTCCACGATCTTCTCGACCCGGATCTTGCGGATCTTCTTCTCTTCCCCGTCGTCGGCAAGAGCCGGCGCCACAACCGCCAGCACCAGCGCCGCTACCGACCAGACCTTCATTCGCGCCATGGTTCGATCCTTCTCCTGTTCGCTTCCGTGTTCGCTCAAGATTCTAGTGGGCGCGCCACCGGCCCGCCTCTGTAGAAGTAACGCCGCCCGGACCTTTTCGTTCCATCCGATTCGCCATTCCGGGGATCGGCCGGCTGGCATGCCGGCGCGCCCGATAGGGAACGACGTCGTTCCCAAGGGAGGCGAGACTTCCGGCCAGGTCAGGCGCCTTCCATCGACGCCCGCACGGTCCGCAGATCCTGGATCGCCGCCTTGGCCATCGAACCGCCGTCCCGAGCCACTTCGACGAAGCGGAATCCCTGCCGGATCCGTTTCGGCGCCTCCTTGACCGTGCCGGCTACGCCGGCAAACAGCCCGTGCCGCCTGCAGCCGTCCAGGATCTTGTCGATCGCCGCCGTGAACTTCTCGTCTTCCTGGTCGGCGGCAGGCCTGAGCCCCAGCGAAACGCTGAGGTCGCTCGGACCGACGTAGACACCGTCGAGGCCCGGCACGGAGAGAATGTCGTCCAGGTTGTCGAGCGCCTGCTGGGTCTCGATCATCGGGATGCAGTAGATCTGCTCGTTCGCCTCCTCCAGGTAGTTCCCGCCGTACAGCAGGCCGGCGCGGAACGGACCGAAGCTGCGCTTTCCGCGCGGAGGGTACCGGCACGCAGCCGCCGAGGCTTCCGCCTCGGCGCGGCTGTTGACCATCGGGATGATGATCCCGTGGGCGCCGGCATCGAGCATCTTGCCGATGATCCCCGGCTCGTTCCAGGGCACCCGGACGATCGGCGTCGTGTCCGACGCCGTCATCGCCTGCAGCATCCCGGTCGCCCGCTGGTAGTCGACCAGGCCGTGCTGCATGTCGATCGTCGCCCAGTCGAAGCCGAGGCGCGACATGAGTTCGGCGCTGTGCGTGTCCGGGAACGCGAGCCAGGCGCCCAGCGCCGGCTCTCCGTTGTCGATCTTGTCGCGCAGACGGTTCTTCATCGGCATGGCCTTGACTCCCCTGTGTCGCCTCGTTGGTTCGTGAGCGTGGCGGCGGAGGTTAGCAGCAGCCACTCAACCGTCAGGGGATAAGCGACTCGTCCGGTTCGAGAGACGCCGCAAAGCCCGCGAGCAGATCGGCCGAGTGATCGATGTCGTCCAGCGAGATCGTCTCGACGGCGCTGTGCATGTAGCGATTCGGAACGCTGACAAGCCCTGTCGCGACGCCCGCGCGGGTGATCTGGATCGAGTTGGCGTCGTTCGGCGCCGCCCGCCCGAGAGCCGCCAACTGGAACGGGATCTTCTCGGCTTCCGCGACTGCCTCGAGGCGGTCGCTGACCTTCGGGTTCATGTTCGGACCGCGAACGATGACCGGGCCGCCTCCCAGGCTCAGATCGCCCTCCTGGCGCTTGCTGATCGTCGGACAGTCCGTGGCGTGGGTCACGTCGACCGCGATGCCCACGTCGGGGTCGACTCCGTGGGTGCTGGTACGGGCGCCACGCAGACCGATCTCCTCGCACACGGTCGACACCGCGTAGACGGCGACCTTGGGCTTGCGCCGGACGACCCGCCGAAGGGCCTCCATGACCACCCACAGGCCGGTCGTGTTGTCCATCTTCGGGGCGTTCGCCAAGCCGTTGCGCATCTCCTGGAAGCCGAGGTCGAGCGTCACCGGATCGCCGACCCGCACCGCGCTCCTCGCGTCGTCGCCGTCCTTCGCGCCGATGTCGAGCCAGAGGTTCTCCATCTTGACCACCCGCTTGCGCTCCTCCATGTCGAGCAGGTGGATCGGCTTGCGGGCGATGACCGCCGGGACCGGCCCGTCCTTCGACCACACCGTCATCCGCTGACCGATCAGTTGCTGCGGATCCCAGCCGCCGATCGGCTGCACCCACAGGAAGCCCTTGTCGTCGATGTAGCTCACGATAAGGCCGATCTGGTCGCAGTGGCCCGCGAACAGCACGCGGCGGCCATCCGGCTTCTCGCCGGCCTCGACGTTCACCGCCGCGATCACGTTGCCGTGAATGTCGGTCGACACGTCGTCGGCGAACCTGCCCGCGTAAGCGCGGACGACCTCCTGTACCGGCTCCTCGTGTCCCGAGGGGCTCGGCGCGGCCAACAGATCGACGAAGAACTTGCGTGCTGTCTTGTTCACTTGCTGCTCCCAGCCGCTACTTCGCCCGACTGCACGTAGCAATCGGGCGGCTACTGCGGCTGTCCTGCCTGTTTCGTGTCTTCTGGCTTCAACGTCCCCTGCGACGCTGGCGGCTGCTGTACGACCTCAAGGCGCGCAGGAGGTCGATCTTACGCAGAGCGGGCCAGTGCGTATCGCAGAAGTAGTACTCCGAGTAGGTGCTCTGCCAGAGCAGGAAGCCGCTCAGGCGAACCTCGCCGCTGGTGCGGAGGATCAGATCGGGCTCGGGCTGGCCGGAGGTGTAGAGGTAGTGCTCGATCGACGAGGCGCTGAACTCGTCCGCGACCTCGTCGAGCGACTTGCCGACCGCCGAGTTGTCCAGCAGGTAGTTGCGGAACGCGCTCGCGATCTCCTCGCGGCCACCGTAGGCCATCGCGATGTTCAGCCGGTAGCGGTCGTAAGCGCTGGTGGCCGCCTCCGCCTCCCGGATCGCGGTCTGCAGGCTCTCCGGCAGAAGCTCTATCTGTCCCAGGAAACGCACCCGGATGCCCTTCCGATGCACATCGTCGTGGTTCGTGAGTTCCCTGGTCTTCTCCTCGAACAGATCGAACAGGGCCTGCACTTCCTTCGCGGAGCGATTGAAATTGTCTAGCGACATGCTCCACACCGTGACGGTCGAGACGTCCGCCTCGTAGCACCAGTTGAGTACTTCCCACAGCTTCTCGGCGCCCCTGAAATGGCCTGCGCCGACGTTCCCCAGTCCCTGCTGGCGCGCAAAGCGCCGATTCCCGTCCATGATCAGCCCGATGTGCTGGGGCAGGCGCCAGGTCCGCACCTTGGACTCGAGCCGGCGCTGGTAAACGACGTAGAACGGCCACTTGATCAGGGCCTTGATACGCCGCCAGAACTCGCTCGCGGGACGTGTTTCGCGTACAGGAACTGCGCCTGACTGGGCGGAGTCGAAGACGCTCACCGGGTATCTCCCCGCCGGTCGGCCGGTCGGTCACACGGGAGCCTGTTCACGCCTCCAAGTCTCTCTCTTCGCTGTGTTACTTTCCACCGGCGCATCAGCCGCCGCCCTTCGCCCAACCACCGAAGCCGCCACAAGGCCACGCAACAGATGTCACCGCGGAACTCACGGGAGTCGATCCGGCATCATAGCGGCGTTCGAGGAACCCGGGGCGAGGCATCGCGGAAGCCGGTCCGGGATGGACAACGCCGCGCCTGGTGCACGATCTTCCCGGTTCTGTTACTGCTCGCTCTCGCCGGGCTGACCGGGCCCGCTGAGGCGGCGGCGCCGGCGCTCGAGACCACCGACGGCACGGAAGCACTGCGTCTCTACCTCGACTGCGACTGGGGCTGCGACTTCACGTTCCTGCGCACCCAGATCACCTACGTCAACTGGGTGCGCGATCGCCAGGATGCCGAGGTCCACGTCCTCGTGACCATCCAGGGCGGCGGCAACTCGCGCGAGTACACGTTCAACTTCATTGGTCTGGAGCGCTTCGAAGGCAACGATCAGAGGCTGATTCACACGTCGTCGTACACCGACACGGACGACGAACGCCGGCGCGGCATCCAGCGCCTCCTCGAACTGGGTCTGGTGCGCTACGTGCTGGAGACGCCGCAGGCCGCAGGACTCGTCGTGGAGTTCCAAAACGGCGAAGCGCGGGACGAGCCACACACCCTGGTGGTGGACGACCCCTGGAATCACTGGGTCTACCGCATCCGCGCGGAGACCGACTTTCGCACCGAGGACCGAAGGGACTCCCAGTCGTATGAGACGAGCGCGTCCGCCGGCCGCACCACGGACATGTGGCGGGTGGGCATGGGCGCCCGCTACTCCTACCGCGAAAGCAACTTCGAGTTCGAGGACGGCGGCACCTACAAGAACGTGTCGCGCAGCTCGAGCCTGTACGGCCAGGTGATCCGCACTCTGGCGCCTCATTGGGGGCTCGGCGCCGGCTTCAGCAGCCGCCGCTCGACCTTCCTGAATCTCGACAACTCCTATCGCGCCGCGGCGGCGGTGGAGTACAACATCTTCCCCTACAGCGAGTCCTCCGAGCGCGAGTTCACCATCGCCTACTTCGTCGGCGGCACCCGGCTCGACTACGAGGAGATCACCGTCTTCGACAAGCTGAGCGAGACCTACGCGGACCAGGGCGCCTTCATCGCCTTCGGGATGGAGAGGCCCTGGGGCGAAGCGCGTCTCGACCTGCAATACAGCCACTTTCTGGACAACTTCGACCGCAGCCGCATCGAGTTCCGCACCGATGTCGAGTACCACATCGTGCGCGGCCTGAGCTTCGACGTCTACGCCGGCGTCTCGCGGATCCGGGATCAGATCTACCTGCCCAAGGGCGGGGCCACCGACGCCGAGGTCCTCGTCGCGAGGCGTCAGTTGGAGACCGACCTCTCGTTTCGCGGCGGCGTCCAGCTCCGCTACACGTTCGGTTCGATCTACAACAACATCGTGAACTCCCGGCTGAGCAGCGGGAGCAGTCTCTTCTCCCGGGTCTTCTAGGAGTCAACGCCGCGTCTGCGCGGCGCTCCGCTATCGTGGCGGAATGACTGTCGTCATCGCCGGCGGCGGCGACATCGCCTACCGACTCGCGTCCTCCCTGGCGCGCGAGGAGGACGTGTTCGTCGTTCTGCCGTCCGAAGCGAACCGCGGCCGCTTCGAGCACCTGGATCTGCAGATCACCGTGGGCCCCGCGGCCAGCCGGTCGACGCTGCAGCAGGTCGGTCTCGGCGACCGGGACACGTTCATCGCCTGCGCGGACTCGGACGAACGCAACATCATCGCCTGCCTCGCGGCCCGCGGCCGGTCGCAGGCCACGACGTACTGCTTCATTTCGCAGGACGAGCACCACGAGAGCTTCAACGACCCGGAGCAGACGACCCTCGAAGAGGTCATCGACCACCTGATCTGGCCCCAGTGGTCGCTGGCCAGGGAGATCGCCCGAATCGTGCTCGAACCGCGGGCGCTCGACGTGGAGAACTTCCACCGAGGTCGGGTCTGGCTGATGGAGTACCGGCTGCCGGCCGACTCCCCTCTCTGCGGGAAGACCCTTGCCCAGGCGCCCCTGCCGCCGAACTCCCTCGTCGTCAGCCGCGTGAGTGACGGCGAGTTGATCGTCCCGCGCGGTCAGGACCGCCTGGAGGCCGGCGACAAGGTGCTGTTCATGGGTCGCCGGAGCGCGCTGCGGCAGGTCGCGAAGCAGTTCTTCGCAGCGCCCGAGACCGTCGTGCGCAGCGTGACGATCATCGGTGGCGGCCGTACCGGCAGGCTCCTGGCGCAGGAGTTGACGCAGGGTCTGTGGCCCGAAGTAAGGGTCATCGAGGTCTCGCGACGCCGCTGCGAGGACATCGCCAGCCAGGTCGGCCGCGCCATCGTCTTCTGCGGCGACGGCACGGACCTGAACGTCCTGGAGGAAGTCGGCGTCGCGCGCAGCGACGCTCTGGTCGCCATGGCCGGCGACGACCAGACGAACCTGCTCTGCTCGCTGATCGCCAAACAACTCGGGATTCCGAAGGTCGTGACCGGCGTCAGCCAGGACACGAGCAGCGTCCTGTTCGAGCGGGTCGGCATCGACGTCACCCTGAACGCCCGCGCCGCCGCGATCGCCGAGGTCCTGCACCAGATCCAGGCGCCGCGCCTGCAGTACCGGGCCACGCTCGAGGCCGGTCGGGCGGAGGTGGTCGAAGTCGCCGTACCACCGGACTTCGAGACGACGCGGCTGCGCGAGATGGACATGCCGACCGGCGTCATCGTCGGCGCCGTCCTGCGGCAGTACAACACGATCGTGCCCGGCGGCGACGACGAAGTCCGGCCCGGCGACCGCCTGCTGGTCGTCGCCACGCCCGAGGGCGCGGAGACCGTCGGTCCGGCCTTCGGTCTGGCGTCGGAGGCCTCGTAGCGCCGCCCGTGCGCGTCTCCCTGGTCCTCCGCACGACCCTGGCCCTGGTCGGCTGCTTCGGGGCTGTCCTGCTGGCGCCCTCGGCGGTCGAGGCGGCCTACGGACACGGCAGCAGCGCGATCGCCTTTCTCGCCGCCGCCCTCCTCGCCATTCTGCTGGGGCTGGCTTCCAGGCTTCTCCCGGGCCGGGGGCTCGAGATGCGGAGGATGGAAGGTCTGGCGACCGTGGCCGTGGCCTGGTTGCTGCTGGTCCTGATCGGCGCCATCCCCTACTCCGCGAACGGCTTCACCCCGGCCGACGCGCTCTTCGAGTCGATGTCGGGTCTGACCGGCACCGGCGCCACCATCCTCACCGACTTCGACGCCGTGAGCGAAGGCATCTTCCTGTGGCGCAGCCTGAGCGAGTGGGTCGGCAGCATGGGCATCATCGCCCTCTTCATCGCCGTGCTGCCCGCGCTCCGCATCGCCGGCCGCCAGATGTTCTTCGCCGAAGCACCGGGGCCCACGGAGGAGCGCCTCACGCCTCGTATCCGCAACACGGCGCTCTACCTGTACTCGTTCTACGTCGGCCTGACCGCTCTCGAGATCGGCGTCCTGACCCGGCTCGGCATGCCGGCCTTCGACGCCGTCTGCAACTCCCTCTCCACCGTGTCGGCCGGCGGCTTCTCTCCCAACCCGAGCAGCATCGGCGGCTACGGCAGCAGCCTGATCGAATGGACCGTCATGGCGTTCATGCTCCTGGCCGGAGCGAACTACGCATTCCAGTTCCAGGTCGTCCGCGGTCGTCCGCTGACCCTGCTGCGCAGCGAAGAATTCCGTCTGTACATCCTGATCGTGCTCTGCGCGACCCTGCTGCTGGCCTGCACGCTGAAGAGCGACGAAGTGCCACTGTGGGAATGGGTCGCCACGGACGCCCTGTCGGAGGAGACCCTGCGGCGCGCCGGCTTCCAGGCACTGGCGATCATCACGACGACCGGATTCGCGACCGAGGATTTCGCGCTCTGGGCCCAGGGCAGCCAGACGATCCTCCTGCTGCTCATGTTCTGCGGCGGCTGCGGCGGTTCGGCGGCCGGCGGCCCCAAACTCGTGCGGGTATGGCTGATCGCCAAGTCGACCCTGCTCGAACTGTTCCAGACCGTCTTTCCGCGGGCCGTGCGGCCGCTGCGCCTGGACGGCCGCCGAGTGCCCGACGACGTGATCCGCGCCGTCGTGTCCTTCCTGCTCCTCTACCTCGTGCTGTTCGCCGTGAGCGTCGGCGTCGTCGGGCTGGCCGGCACGGACATGCCCACCGCGGTGACCGCGAGCATCGCCACGCTGGGCAACATCGGCCCGGGCCTGGGAGACGTCGGCCCGTTCGGCAGCTACGCCCACTTTCCCGATGTGATCAAGGTCTACCTGTCACTCAACATGTGGATCGGCCGACTTGAGATCATCACGGTTCTCATCTTCCTGCACCCCGCCGCCTGGCTGGGCATTCGCTGGCGCTGACGCCGCTGCTACAGTCCGCGCCCCATGGAACTCCTCGCCTCCGGCTACACCCTGATCGAAGGACCGCGCCTCGACGCCCAGGACCGCCTCTACTTCAGCGATGTCCACAACGGCGGGGTCTACCGCCGCGGCCCGAACGGCGAGATCGAGACCGTCGTGCCGAAACGCCGGGGCGTTGGCGGCATCGCGCTTCACGCCGATGGCGGCATCGTCTGCTCGGGCCGCAACATCTGCCACGTCAACGACGGCGTGACGCGGATCCTCTTCGACCCGCCGGACACGCCCGGCTTCAACGACCTGTTCGTCGATTCGCAGGGCCGCGTGATCTGCGGCACGATGCGCACGAACCCCTTCGGCGGAGCCACGGAACGTACGCCCGGCGAGTGCTGGCGCGTCGAGGCGGAAGGCGAAGCGACCGAACTCTACGACGACATCAGCCTGACCAACGGCATCGGCTTCTCGCCGGACGGCCGCACCCTGTACCACGCCGACACCGCCCGGGGTCATGTGATCGCCCACGACCTCGACGACGACGGCCGGTGCGCCAACCGCCGAGCGATCGCCAAGCCCGACCGCGGCCGCCCCGACGGTCTCGCCGTCGACGAAGAGGGCTGCCTCTGGGTCGCCTGCTTCGCGGGCGGCTGCGTCACCCGCTTCGATGCCGAAGGTCGAATCCTCAGCCACCTGGAAGTCCCCGCGAAGAACATCACCAGCGTCTGCTTCGGCGGCAGCGACCGGCGCGACCTCTACGTCGTCACGACCGGCGACCCGGATGAGCCCGAAAGCAGCGGATCGATCTTGCGTACGCGGTCGCCGGTGGCGGGACTGGCGGTGCCGATGGCGACGATCTGAGTCATTCAGGAGGGAGCGGAGTGAACGCAGACGAACCGGGCTTGGGGAAGATCCAGAAGGTCGAACTTCGAAAAGCCTGGTCCAACGAAGCGTCGGACCTGACGCCATGGTTGGCCGAGCACCCGGAACTGCTCGCGGACACGTTGGGCCTCGGCGACTTGGAAGTCGAGGAAACCGAGAAGAGTGTCGGTGACTATCGGGCCGACCTCGTGCTGGCAGGCATTGACGGCGCCGTCGTCGTCGAGAATCAACTCGATCACACCGACCACGACCACCTCGGCAAGCTCCTCACCTACGGAGCGGGTGAAAAGGCTCGTACCGTCGTCTGGATCGCGAGACGCTTCCGGGACGAGCATCGAGCGGCTCTCGACTGGCTCAACGACATCTCAGAGGACACGGACTTCTTCGGCGTGGAACTCGAACTCTGGCAAATCGACGGCTCCAGGCCAGCGCCGCGGCTGAACGTCGTCGCCAAACCGAACGACTGGTCGCGCGAGGCGGCGAGACCGAGACGGGCGGACGAACTGTCACCGACAAAGAAGACGCAGCTCCGCTATTGGGCGGCTTTCCGGAAAGTCCTGCGTTCCGGCGAAGGACCCGCAACGCCAACGAAGGCCCTGCCGCAACACTGGATGAACGTATCGATCGGCAAGACCGGCTTCAAACTCGCCGGCGTGACGAACTCACAGGACTCGTGGGTTCGAGCCGAGCTCTACTTGGACGGCGGACTGAAGCGGCGGCCGCCCTACCGTGACGCCAACGCCTACTTCGATGCCCTCGAACGGGACCGCGAATCGATCGAACGCGAACTCGAGTTCTCCCTGGTGTGGGAGGACCTCTCGACGAAGGGCGCCTGTCGTGTAGCCGTCTACAAGAGGGGTTGTGACCCGACGGACGAGTCCGACTGGCCCGCGCAGCACAAGTGGCTCGCCGACCGGCTGAACCGGCTGCACGCGGTTCTCGCCCCGCGAATCAAGGTACTGGAGCCCCTTGAAGACGACGCCGCCGACTCTACGGATCGAGATCCGCCGTCCTCCCACACCCACATGGGTTGAAGGACGCGGGAGCGGGGACGGTTGGCCCGGTCCACCGTCGCGGCCGAGCACCAGACGATCCGGTGAGCCATGTCGACGAACGCACGGGCCACTTCGGACAACGATGCGGACAACTTCGGTTCCTCCTGATGCCGAGAGAGCGGTGGGACGTTGGCAGTGGACGCAATCCACCGGCTGACACCCCGCATCGCTTGTACGATAGGCACCGGCAGAGTCGCGCCCTCCACTCTTGGAGATCTCGAAGATGGGCAAGGAGCAACCTGGAAGCGGGACCACTCGCGGCACCGACCTCCGGGCCCGCCTGACCCGCGCCCTGGAGCCTCGGCCCGAGATTCTCGACGCCTACCTCTTCGGTTCGCAGGCACGAGGAGACGCGGGCACCCTGAGCGACATCGACGTCGCCGTGTACATCGACGAGGATTTAGTCGAGCCGGGACCGTACGGCTACGACGCGGAACTCATCACCGATCTGATGACGGAGCTGGGAACGAACGCTATCGACGTCGTCCTGCTGAACCGGGCGCCGCCCCTGCTCTACCACCGTGTCCTGCGCGACGGGAAGTTGCTGGTAACCCGCGACCTGAAGGCCACCACCACCCGCGCCGGCTACGCTCTCTCGCGCTACTTCGACTTCTTGCCGCAACTGAAGAAGCAGGCGGACGCACGCCGCTACGCGAACAGGAGCCGCACGGAGTGAGTCCGGGCCAAGTCCAGCCGGAGATCATCGAGCGGCATCTCGCCGCGCTGCGCGGCGCACTCCGAGAGCTACGGCGGCACCAAGGCGCATCGGCACGGTCACTGCGCACGGACACGACCCGACGCTGGGCAGTCGAACGGGGCCTTCTGTTGTGCATCCAGAACGCACTCGACATAGCCAGCCACGTTGCGTCGACCGAGGGTCACGACCCGCCGACCTACGGAGATTCCATCGACTCCCTCGTCGCGTCAGGGGTGCTACCTGCGGAGTTCGGCGAGCAGTTCCGCGCCGTGGCCGGCTTCCGGAACATCATCGTCCACGGCTATCTCGACCTCGATCTGAACCGCGTGGCCCGATTCCTGGGCGAGGATCTAGAAGACTTCGAGGTCTTCGCTCGGCACATCGAGAGCTGGCTGGAGGGCTGACGTCGGCCTGCAGCAAGTTCCCCCTAGCGCGAGGCCTTAGGTCCGAACCGCCAGGAGCCAGGTCCGGCTCTCAGGACACGCTGAGCCTGATCATCAGCTGCTCAAGCTCGCTTGAAACTGCCTTCGGCCCCAACGTCCGGCGCACGTCCCGGAACGTCCGTGCATCCTCGGCCAACCGAAACAACGTGGACCAAGTTCGAGGCGTTCCCCACCGATCCTCCCGTCCCGTTACATGCAACCGAAGCTTGGCTGCCAAGTCCCGCGAAACCCCTAACGCACTGCCCGAGTACAGGAACTCCTCGCCTGTCATGTGGCCAACTCCGTCGGAAACTCCCTGACCCCGCGTTCGCAGTATCTCCAGCCGCTGCGGAACGCCGAAACTGGGGGCCGCAGCAGAGGCATAAGACGACCAAGAGTCCCGAAGGAACCGGCGCGGGTCTTTCGCGATCGCCTGAACGATGTACGGGGAGGGTTCTTCCGAGTACGACAGCACCAGTTGGAGAGTGGCTCTCGTCATCGCGACATAGAGCCGGCACAGGTCGCGACAGCGTTCCCGGGGCGGCATCGCCGGATTGGGCATCACGCCGTTTCGCACGTTGACGATCACCATCGTCTGGAACTCGAAGCCCTTCGTTTGCTCAAGGCCGGAGAAGAACAGCGACTCCTCGCCGGCAGTGTCCAACCCTTCCTCCAAGACCGGGACAGAGCTGCTCTTCGCGAACTTTCCCACCTCATACGCCGAGTAGCCGCAAAAGGCCGCACAGGCCTTCACGCGCCCGCCTTCAGCCTCACCCGACCGAATCTCCGAACGGGCGAACTCAACAGCCTGAGCGATCTCTCGCTCCAAGGAGTCGGCTTCGAGGACGACAGGCACCTGCCCGCCAAAGTTTGCGAACCTCGGATCCAGAATCTCGAAGTCGTCCTGGCGGTCGAGCATCTCGTCAGTCATGTTCTCTTCGAGGAGCAAGTGAGCGGCTGCCAGAACATCCCGGCTGTTCCGGTAGTTCTGTGCCAGCCTCCTGGAGCGGGCGCCGGGAACGCTGACGCCGGCCTGTCTGAGTGACTGGTGCTTCCACGAGGCATGCTGAGCAGCATCCCCACAAAGGAACAGGCTGTCGGGCCGGTCCTCGGCCAACCTGGAGATCAACTCGACCTCGATCGTGCCGAAGTCCTGACACTCGTCGATCAGGATGGCGCGATACCGCGGACGCAACCGGTCCTGGTGCCGGCGCAACGCAGTCGCGATACCGAGATGATCGGTGACGCCGACCTCTCTGAGTTTCTCTTCCCAGCCCGCAAGCCCCGTCAGCAGCGCCTCACGCTGGTCCTGAACGAGTGGATAGGAGCGTCCCTTGCGCTCCATTCCCAGGTACTGCTCGCGGTCGCCTGGAGGTACAGCGCTACGGATCCAGTCGAACTCCTCCCGAACGTAGCGCTCCGCGTCGATCCGCTGAGCGAGCAGGGCATCGTTTACCTGTTGCATGCAGGCGGCGTCCCGGTTGTTCGTCTCACATCGGTAGTACTCACGCCAGATCTCGTCGATGTGCTCCTCCGTCTTCCACGTCCTGTCATCGTAGAGCTTGGTGTTCTGGGGTTCGAACTCGCGGAGGTACTCCTGACACAGGACGAAGAACGGCCTCACGGTGATGAGGTCGCGGATGGGTTTGGCGTGGCAACAGTTGTCTACCAAGTTCTCGATCAGACTCGCCAACGGTCAGTTGAAGGTGAGCACGAGCACCTCGCTCCCGTAGCGCTCAGCCAGCGCAACGGCCCGCCTGACCACGACACAGGTCTTGCCCGAACCGGAGACCCCCAACAACTTTGCGGCACCGCGGAACTCAGCATCCACCAGGGCTTCCTGATCCGGGTGCTGACGAGAGCGGCCTCCCGATCCCCGGAGCGCAACTGCATCAGGATGTCGCGAACCGCCGTTTTCTGTCGAGCGTTGTCAATGCAAGCGGCCAACTGGCGAATCTCGGACTCCTCGGAAGTCGACTCCAACGCCTCGATCCTCCTGCAAACCGACCGGGGCACTCCATCCAAGAGTGCGTCGATATCCGCTTCCTCGAGTTGCCTGTGGAGCGGCCCCTCAAACCAGTCGCGACCGCCGCCGAGTCCCTCAAGGCGGGGTGCCGACTCAGGATCGGCACTCGACGTGTGAAGGACAACGAAACGACCGTCCTCGTCCAATCGGGGCTCCAAGCCGCGGTTCCGAGCTATGGTCAAATTTCGTGTACGGTGGGTTGATCATCAGGCGGCGTTCCTGTTCTGATCGTCGTTCTCTGTTTGTTCGATGCCGTCAACGAAACGG
>JAPVWO010000131.1 GCA_027493375.1 Candidatus Multivorans thiocomprendens
AGCGTCCCCCGGGACCCCTCCCCCCGGACCGGCTCGGGCGGGTGCTACGCCGTAGCCGATCGAGGCCGGTGCAGGACGCGGTCGAGCGCCCCGCGCAGGTCGGCCACCAGGTCGTCCCCGTGCTCGATGCCGATCGAAAGTCGCAGAAGCTGGTCGCTGATGCCGGCCGCGAGGCGAGCTTCCGCCGTCATCGAGGCGTGGGACATGGTGGCCGGGTGGGAGATCAGGCTCTCGACGCCGCCGAGCGACTCGGCGAAGGAGAAGCAGGTCAGGTGCGAGACCAGGCGGGCCACGTCGCCCGTGTCGCCCCGGAGATCGAAGCTCGCCATGGCGCCGAAGCCGTCCTGCTGGCGGCTGGCGATGTCGTGGCCGGGATGGTCTAGCAGGCTCGGGTGGAAGACCTTCGTCACCGAGGGATGTCCGGCGAGCATTTCGACCACGGCAAGCGCGTTCTCTTCATGGGCACGCAGGCGGCTGTGCAGGGTGCGCAGGCCGCGCAGCGTCAGGTAGCTGTCGAAGGGAGCTCCGGCCAAGCCGGTCATGTTCGCCCACTCCTCGAAGAACTCGTGGAGTTCCGGCGTCGCCGCAATGACGGCGCCGCCGACGACGTCGCTGTGGCCGTTCAGGTACTTCGTCGTCGAGTGGATCACGACGTCGGCGCCCCACTCGATGGGCCGCTGGAGTGCCGGCGACATGAACGTGTTGTCGGCGACCACCAGCGCGCCGGCCTGTTTGGCGTGCCGGCACACGGCCTCGAGATCGGTGATCCGGAGCAGCGGGTTGCTGGGCGTCTCGACCAGGACGAGCTTCGGACGGGAGGCGGTCGCCGCGGCCATGGCCTCCCGGTTCGTCAGGTCGACGAAGTCGACTTCGAGCAGGCCGCGCTGTTGGTAGCGGTCGAGAAGCCGGAACGTGCCGCCGTAGCAGTCGTGGGCCGCGACGATCCGGTCCCCCGGGTCCAGCAGTTGGCAGACGAGAGTCACCGCCGCCATGCCGGAAGCGGTGACCACGGTGCCGTGGCCGCCCTCCGCCTCGGCGAGCGCTTTGGCGAGAGCCGCGCGCGTCGGATTGCCCGAGCGCGTGTAGTCGTACGGCCGTTTGCGATCCAGGCCGGCGAAGGTGAAGTTGGCCGAGAGGTGCAGCGGCGGAACGACCGCTCCGTGCTGCGTGTCGGTGGCGAGCGCCGCGCGTACGGCGCGGGTCGCCGGGTCGTGGTTCCTTGTCATGTGAGTCTCCGGTCGAGAAGGGGGTTGTTTGGTCCCGCAGGCGCGGGACGGCTTCAACGCTCTCCCGAGAAGACTTCTACGGAGAGTGAACCGGAGGTGGCGTCGAGACCGCGTTCGAGCGGCTCTTGACTCATCTCTCGGCAAGCCCCGCGCAGCCACTAACGGAGGCGGAACTCCCGTAGGAGTTGGCACCGACCCGGAGTTGCGAAGCCCCGGTGGTTGCCCCGGCGTCAACGGGCCTGTCCCTCAGCCGGTCTCGATGAGTTGCCCCGACCGCGGAGAACCGTAGCCGAAGCGGACGAATGGTAGCAGATCGCCAGAACACGGCCCGCGAAACCTCGCGGGCACGCCGGTGCTATGCTGCCTGACGACCCACTGACTTGGATTCCGGCGGCGAACGCCGTTCGGTTTTTTTGTTTGGTTGCCCCGCGGTTGTGCCCAGGAAGGGGCGACGGAAGGAGGCCTTGATGAGGAACTCGGTTGGTTGGACGCGGGTGGCTGGCCTTCTGGCGTTGGCGTTCGTACTCTGCGCCGCGAGCGCGTGGGCGCAGGCCACGGGACAGTTGAGCGGTTTCGTCACGGATGCCGAGGGCGGCGCCCTGCCGGGCGTCAGCGTGACGGTGACGAACGTGGCCACGAACCAGTCCCGGCTGGTGATGACCGGACAGGACGGCTACTTCGCGGCGCCGCTGCTGGCGCCGGGCGACTACAACGTCACCGCCGCGCTTGAGGGCTTTGTCCAGTTGAGCCGCGAAGGCGTTCGGGTTACCGCGGCCGAGACCGCCAGGATCAGCATGGCGCTCTCGGTGGGCGAGTTCTCGGAGACGATGACCGTAACCGGCGAGACGCCGCTCATCGAGACTTCGAACGCAACCCTGGGTGTCGTCGTCGACGAGGTGAAGATCGTCCAGTTGCCGCTCAACGGCCGGAACTTCACCCAGTTGGGCACGCTGATTCCGGGCGTGGTCGAACCGCCGGCTCGCCTCGGGGGGGCGCGTGGCGACGCGGACGCCGCTATCCACGGCTTCGGCGCGGCGACGGCCGGCTTCGCCGTCAACGGAGTCCGAAACCAGTCGAACAACTTCCTGCTCGACGGCGCCGCGAACAACGACACGTTCAACACCGGCTTCATCGTGCGGCCGCCGCCGGACGCGATCGAGGAGTTCAAGATTCTGACCCACTCCTACACCGCGGAGTTCGGCCGGAACGCCGGCTCGATCGTCAACGTCGTGACGAAGTCGGGCAGCAACAGCCTGCAGGGGAGCATCTGGGAGTTCAACCGCGACGACTCGCTGGAATCCCGGAACTACTTCTCGCCGCCCGACCAGGAGAAGCCCACCCTCGCTCAGGATCAGTTCGGCGGCACGATCGGCGGCCCGATGATCACCGACCGGCTCTTCGGGTTCGGCTACTACGAGGGGTTCCGGAACACGCGCGGGACGACCCAGAACATCGCCGTGATGTCTGCCGCGGAGCGGATGGGGGACTTCTCCGGCGGATCGACGATCGTGGACCCGATGACCGGGGAGCCCTTCCCGGGCAACGTGATCCCGGCCGACCGCCTGAGCCCGATCGCGACGAGGCTGATCAGCGAATTCATGCCGCTGCCGAACGTGGGCAGCCGGTACATCGTGTCGCCTGACGTGACCGACGATCGTGACCAGTTCGGGCTGCGCATGGACTACCGGATCACCGACGCGCAGAACGTGCTCGTGCGGGCGCTCAGGAGCACTTCGGATCGCTTCGAGCCGCCGACGGTACGGCCGATCGGCAACACCGCGGCCTCGACGCTCGAGGACTACATGGTGTCCCACACGGCCACGATCGGATCGAACGTCTTCAATCAGGTGCGGTACCTGAGCAGCGCGATCGACGCGGAACCGGTGGTCACCAGCGGTCTCACGAACTCCGAGTACGGCATCAACCTGCCGAACATCAACGAGCTGGCGGTCGGCCTGCCGCAGTTCTCCATCTCGGGTTTCTCGAGCATGGGCGACCGGAACCAGCCGTTCGTCAAGCGGGAGAACGAGGTCGAGCAGTTCACGGAGGATCTGACCATCCTGCGCGGCCGCCACACGATCAAGGCGGGAATCGACTACCGCAACGAGAAGATGTTCATCGGCTTCATCAACCGGCCGAACGGGGACTTCACGTTCCGGGGTACCCACACCGGCAGCGCCGCCGCCGACTTCCTGCTCGGACTTCCTTCGCTCTTCCGCACGGCGGTACCGGGGGCCGACTCGATCAACGAGGGCGACGGCTCGCTGTACGCCGGCTACATCCAGGACGAGATCCGGGTGTCGCCGCGGCTGACGTTGAACTTCGGTCTCCGCTACGAGCTGGCCGAGCCCTTCGAGGACACCGGCGATGCGCTGAACAGCTTCCGGCCCGGCCAGCAGTCGACGCGCTTTCCCGATGCGCCCACCGGCCTGGTCTATCCGGGCGACGCTGGCGTGCCCGCGGGGACCTACGATACGGACTCGAACAACTTCGCACCGCGGCTGGCGATGGTCTGGGATCCCGAGGGCAACGGCCGTTCGAGCCTCCGCCTCGGTTGGGGACTGTTCCACGACAGCATCCCGGGTCAGGGCGACTTCTTCCAGAACTCCGTTCTGGCTCCGCCGTTCAACCCGCTGGTCCAGCTCAACTCGCCGCCTACTGAGATGACCCTCGCCGATCCGCTCGCGAACCTCACGGGCGGGCCGACGAGGTTTCCGCCGGGGATCATCTTCATCGGCTGGGGCAGCGAGTTCACGACGCCGAGCTATCAGCACTACAACCTGACCTACCAGCGCCAGCTCGGGCAGAACGTCGGCCTCGAGGTCGGTTGGGTCGGTTCGCGCGGCCGGAACCTGCCGATCTTCATGGAGGTCAACCCGCGGGTCGTGGAGCCGGGCCAGACCACGCTCGGGCCGCGCCAGTTCTCCGCCTTCAGCCTGGTGCGGCCGACCTTCACCGTGGCGAAGTCGTGGTACAACGCGCTTCAGGCGAGCGTCCGGATGCGGCCGACCCGAGGTCTCAACTTCCTCTTCTCGTACACGTACGGCGAAGCGGAGGATCACGTCTCGGGGCTCAACATCGGCGGCGAGGAGCGGCCGATCGTTCCGGTCGACCTGCAGCGGTTGAGCTCGATCGACCGGGCGCTGGAGCGTGAGCGCGGACCGGCGCTGTTCGACGTCGAGCACCGGCTCGTGCTCAGCTTCGGCTACGACCTGCCGTCGCTCGAGGGCAGAAGCGGATTCGTGCGCGGGGTGTTCGGGAATTGGCAGTTGAACGGCATTCTGCAGTACCAGACCGGTTACCCGTTCCCGATCCGGGTGCGCGGCGACGACATCCGCGGCCTCACTTCAAGGCCGGACCAGGTCTGCGACCCGAACCAGGGCGCGCCGAACACGGTCGAGAAGTGGTTCAACACCGAGTGCTTCGTGCCGCTGACCCTGGCCGAAACGGCCACGCGTCACGGCAACGCGGGCCGCAACGTCATACGCGGTCCGGATTTCGAGCGGATCGACCTGTCGCTGGTCAAGCACATCCCGCTCGGCGGCGGCGACCGGTCGCTGCAACTCCGGGTCGAAGCGTTCAACGTCTTCGACCGCGTGAACTTCGCGCAGCCGGGGAACCGCGTCGGCGACCGGGACTACGGCGTGGTCACCGCGACGAACGGCGACGGCCGGATCGTCCAGCTCGGCATCAAGTACAACTTCTAGGAGTACTCGCAGCGGATTCGCTGCGCTGGCGCGCAGGGAACTGGCCGCCCACTGGGTGCGCCGGTGTCCCCGCCGGCTGCCGCCGAAGGCGGCCGGGAGGACGCGCCGGCCGTCAGACCGGCTCCGCTTCAGTCGGCCTGGTCCGGCCTCTTGCGGCGTACGAACCAGAGGTTGCGCGCGTACACGAGCACTCCGAAGCTCTGGCCTGTGATGAACACCGGGTCCTTGATCGAGATGGCGTAGCTCAGCAGGGTCAGGCCACCGAAGAGGCTCAGGTACCAGAAGGCGGTCGGAACGACGCTTTGGCGGCGTCGCTCCGTGGCAATCCACTGGACGAGGAAGCGAGAGCCGAAGAGGGCCTGTCCTCCGAAACCTACTGCCTTCCAGATGAGATCGGGTGTGACGGGTGGCATGGTGAGCGCTCCAGTGCTTTGACGGTGACGGCGACCGCACGCCGGCGGTACCAGGAGACGCCGAACAGATCCAGAACTCCGCGAAGGAAGCGGCCCCGGATGTTGTACTTGCTCGCACCTGCCGTGCGCGCACGGTGTCCGACCGGGATCTCAGCGTAGTTGCCGCCGTGCCGCAAGGCCAGCAGGGGCAGAAAGCGGTGAAGCCCGTCGAAAGGGGGAAGGTCTTCGAGAGCGGCAGCTCGGTAGCCCTTGAGTGCGCATCCGATGTCGGTGCACGGGTCCTTGAGAATGAGCCGCCGCACCCGGTTGGAGATCCGGCTCGCCAGCCGTCGCAGCACCGTGTCCTTGCGTCTCGCTCGCACGCCCGAGACGACGTCGTGGTCCTCGAGCAGAGCGACGATGGCCGGGATGTCGGCCGGGTCGTTCTGGAGGTCGGCGTCCATCGTGACCACCAGGGGCGCCCGGGCGGCCCGCAGCCCGGCAAGCAGCGCCGCCGACTGGCCGGCATGGCGATCAAGACGCAGGGCCCGCAGTCTCTCGTTGCCGGTGGCCAGCTCCATGAGTTCGTCGCGGCTGCCGTCGGTGCTGCGGTCGTCGACCAGGATCAACTCGTAGTCGAGACCGGTCGACTCGATGGAATCGTGCGTTTCCGCCACGAGTCGTTGCAGGTTGCCCCACCGGCAACGTCCGATCGGCTGCATCGTCGCGAGCGATCTGCGCCGGGCCGAGATGACCGCGGAGCCGGTGGCGGGGGCCCTGGGTCTGCCTCTGCTCATCGAGCCCCTGCTCGCCGAGCGGAACTTCGGCGACCTGCGGGGACGGGCTTATGCCGACATCGGCCTCGACATCATGGAGCCTGGCTACGCACCTCCGGGCGGGGAGGATTGGGAGACGTTCCACCTTCGGGTGGACGCGGCCTGGGCCCGGATTCGGCGGACGGCAGCGGCGGCGGAGGGAGACAGCGTCTTCGTCACTCACGGCCTCGTCTGCTATTCGCTGGCGCTCCGTCACCTGCACCTCGGTGACGGCGTGGAGCCTCCGGCCCGGTGGGGCAACACCTCGGTGACCCATGTGCAGGCTCGCGCGCCCTGGGAAGCGTCCCTGGTGAACTGCTGCGACCACCTCGATGCCGCGACCGCCGATGGCGGTCAGGTGTCCGGGATCTGACGGCCGGATCGGCTCTCGTTGTCGCCCGGTTCGGACGGAGTGCTCGGATAAAGTTCTGCTCCCGGCAGTTCGGGAAGAACCCGGGCGGGAAGAACCCGGGGATTCCGGGGGTTGGGAGAGTCGACCGAGATGACGATGGACTCCAGCGAGAACATTCCGACCGAACAGCCCCTGGCGTCGCCCCGGACGCCGGCAGCCGGTCCCGCCGTACCGGGCGTCAGCGAAGAACTGCGCGCGGAGATCGCCGCCCAGGCCGACCTGCTGCAGCGCGTCCGCGCCGAGGTGGCCAAGGTGATCGTCGGTCAGATCTACATGATCGATCGATTGCTGATGGCGCTCATCGCCGACGGTCACGTCCTGGTCGAGGGCATTCCGGGTCTGGCCAAGACGACCGCGATCAAGACCCTGGCCGAAGCGGTTCACACCGGCTTCTCGCGCATCCAGTTCACGCCGGACCTGTTGCCGGCGGACCTCCTGGGCACCCAGATCTACCGGACCGATCAACACGACTTCCAGGTCAAGCAGGGACCGATCTTCACCAACCTGCTGCTTGCCGACGAGATCAACCGCGCGCCGGCCAAGGTCCAGAGCGCGCTGCTCGAGGCGATGCAGGAACGACAGGTCACGCTGGGCGACCAGACCTTCGATCTCCCGGATCCGTTCCTCGTCCTCGCGACCCAGAACCCGATCGAGCAGGAGGGGACGTACCCGCTGCCGGAGGCACAGGTCGACCGCTTCATGCTGAAGCTCCGCGTGGACTACCCGGACCGCCAGGAGGAGATGGAGATCATGCGCCGGATGGCCCGTCGCGAGCGGCCGGGGGTCGAGGCGGTGGTGAGTCCGGAGGACATTCGCCGCGCGCGCGACGTGGCCGACGCCATCTACCTCGACCCGAAGGTCGAGGAGTATGTGGTCGATCTGGTCTTCGCCACACGGGAGCCGGCCGGGGTCGGTCTGGAGAAGCTCGAGGCGCTGATCGAGTACGGAGCGTCGCCGCGCGCGACGATCTTCCTTGCCGCGGCGGCGCGCGTGCAGGCCCTGATGTCGGGCCGGTCCTACGTCACGCCGCAAGACGTCAAGACCGTGGCCCCGGACGTGCTCAGGCACCGGGTGCTGATCTCCTACGAGGCCGAGGCCAGGGATCTCACCTCGGACGACCTGATCCAGGAGCTCCTCAACACCGTCGACGTTCCCTGAGGCCGCCCGGTTGTACAGGGGATCTGGGGGATCGATGTTCTTCTTCAGACCAGAGCGGAACGAGGTCCCCGAGCGGGAAACGGCGACCCTGTCGCCCGAGCTGCTGGCGCGGATCAAGGCGATTCAGATCCGTACCCAGCGGCTGGTGACCGACGCGCTGGCCGGGGAGTACCACAGCGCCTTCAAGGGAAGGGGCATGGAGTTCGAGCAGGTGCGCGAGTACGCGCCAGGCGACGACATCCGCCATATCGACTGGAACGTGACGGCGCGCATGTCGAGCCCGTTCGTCAAGGAACACCGCGAGGAACGGGAGTTGACGGTGATGCTGATCGTCGACGTGAGTTCCTCGGGGGCGTTCGGCACCTCCGGCAAACAGAAGCGGGAGGTCGTCGCCGAGCTGGCGGCCGTGCTCGCCTACCTCGCGATCCAGAACAACGACCGCGTGGGGATGATCATCTTCTCGGACCGGATCGAGCGGTTCATTCCGCCGAAGAAGGGACGGGCGCACGTGTGGCGCGTGATCCGGGAAGTCCTGAGCTTCCAGCCCACGGGGCGCGGCACGGACCTGGACGGCGCGCTCGAGTACCTGGGACGGGTCGTGCGGCGCCGGTCGGTGGGGTTCGTCATTTCGGACTTCCTGGATTCAGGCTTCGGGGAGCGGTTGCGGGTGGCCGCGCGGCGTCACGATCTGACCGCGATCCGCGTGCTGGATCAGCGAGAGGTAACCATGCCGCGCATGGGGCTCATCGAGCTCGAAGATGCGGAAACGGGCGAGACGCTGGTCATCGACACGGCGGACCGGCGGGTCTCGGAGAGTCTCGTACGGTTGGCCAGGCAGGACATGGAGCGGCGGACGGAGCAGTTCCGCCAGGCGGGGGTCGGCGAGATCCAGGTCTGGGCCGACCGGCCGTGGATCGAGCCCCTGGTGCGCTACATGAGAGCGCGCGAGCAGTCGGTGCGGGTGTAGGCATGGTGCCGGGAGACGCGACCGCCTGGGTCACGGTGCCGTTTACCGCGGCGATGCTCGCTCTGTGCTGCGCCACCGGTGAACCGACCGGCGATGCCGAAGCGAAGCCCCCCGCTGAACTGCGGGCCTCCGTGGACCGGCCCACCGCCACCACGGGCGACCTGATCACGTACACGGTGGAAGTGGAGCGGGACCCGGAGGTCGAGGTGGCGTTGGACGATCCCGGGGCGGACATCGCCGGCTTCCGCATCGTCGACCTGGGGCGGGCCCCGGTGGAGACCCTGGCTTCCGGGCGGCTCCTCGAGCGAAGGTGGTACGAACTTCGGGCCGACCTCGTGGGCTCCTACGTCCTGCCGGTGCTGACCGCGACCTACAGCGAGCCCTCCGGCCCCGGCGGCGACCTGGAAGCGGGGAAGATCTCCGTCGAGGTCGAGTCCGTGCTGCCTGACGACCGAAGCGAAGCGACCGACATCCGCGACATCAAGCCGCTGCGCAGAATCGACACGGTCGCGTCGTGGCTGTTGTGGACTGGGTTGGCCGTGGCCGTTGCCGCTCTCGGGCTGGCTGCGTGGTGGTGGTGGCGCCGCCGCCGACCGGACGGCGTTGCGGCCGGAGCGCCTCCGATTCCGCCCCACGACCTGGCGATTCGGGAGCTGGAGCGGTTGCGCCGGACGGACTTCTCCGACCTGCGGGAACTCCGCCGCTACTACTTCGCTGTTTCATCGGTCGTCAGAACCTACGTCGAGGGCCGTTTCGGACTGAACGCGACCGACCTGACGACCGAGGAGATCCTGGGCCGGCTGGGCGGGTTGGTGCGGCTCGAGCCGTCGCAGGCAAGGCGCCTGGAGCGCTTCCTGGTCGCCACCGACCGGGTCAAGTTCGCGGCGCATCTGCCGGTGTCCGGGGAGATCGAGCGCACCTGGGAGCAGGCCCTGGGCTTCGTCACGGCGACGCGGCCCAGGGAGGATCCGGAGGCAGGCGAGAGTGCGGCGCCGACCGCCGCTGACACGGGGAAGGCGGCATGACGGAACAGCTCGTCTTCGCCGATGCGCGCTGGCTCTGGGTGCTGCTTCCGCTGTACGTGATCTGGGCGCTCCTGTGGTGGCTCCGGCCGCGACTGCGCCAGGTCGCGGCGAAGCGCGGCGCCGGTGGCGACGGCGCGGCGGTGGCGTATTCCTCCCTTGGCCATGCCCTGCGAACCCCGCGCTCCGGCACGCTGACGGCGCGCCGACTGGTCTCGGCTCTGCGGCTTCTCGTCGTTGCTCTCGTCCTGCTTGCCGTGGTGCGGCCGCAGACCGGCCGCGCGTTGACCGAAGTGAGTACGGAGGGAATCGACATCGTGCTCGTGATCGACACCTCGGGTTCGATGCGGGCGCTGGACCTGGATGCGCACGAACGTTCGCTGAGTCGCCGGAGGGACCGGCTCGAGGTGGCGAAGGGGGTCGTCGAAACGTTCATCGCCGCCCGGCCGAATGACCGGGTCGGTCTGGTCGTGTTCGGCGAGGAGGCCTTCACCCAGTGTCCGCTGACCCTCGACCACGGGGTCGCGGCCACGTTCCTCGAGCAGTTGGAGATCGGCATGGCCGGGGATGCCACGGCAATCGGATCGGCGGTCGGCGTCGCCACCAAGCGCCTCAAGGACTCGGACGCGGAGTCGAAGGTGGCGATCCTGCTCACGGACGGGCGGAGCAACGCCGGTTCCCTGTCGCCGCTGCGAGCCGCCGAAGCGGCGTCGGCGCTAGGCGTCCGGCTCTACACGATCGGCGTCGGCACCAGGGGACAGGCGCCCTTCGTGGTCGAGACCGGCTTCGGGCCACGGGTCGTCTATCAGGACGTGGAGATCGACGAAGAGACCTTGCGGCGGATGGCGGACACGACAGGCGGCGCCTACTACCGGGCCGAGGACGAGGCGGGGCTGGAGCAGATCTACGAACGGATCGACGAACTCGAGAAGACGGAGATCAGCCAGGAGTCCTACATGGAGTACGAGGAACGGTTCGCCTGGCTGGTGGCGCCGGCCGTGTTCCTGCTGCTGCTCGAGGTCGTGCTGCTCGATACCCGCCTGAGGAAGCTGCCGTGACCGGTGGGTCGGCAGCCGGCGACACGGCAGCCCGCGACACTGTGCCGGACGGCGCCGGCCCGCGCCGCTGGGAGCTGCTGGCGTTGACCCCGGCCCTGCTGCTGGCCGGCGGCTGCGAGATGCGGACGGGCCGGCCGGACGCGCTCTGGCTGCTGTGGCTCGGCCCGGCGCTCCTGCTGTTCTACGTCTACGCGTTCCGCACACGCGCGCGCCTGCTCGGTCGTTTCGCTTCCCGTGAGATGCTGCCGGGGTTGATCGCCGGGGTGAGCCGGCCGAGACGGCGCCTGAAGGCGGTCCTCGTGCTCGTCGCGGTGCTCGCGCTCGTGGCGTCCCTGGCGCAGCCGCGCTGGGGCTTCGTGTGGGAGGAGGTGCACCGGGAGGGCGTCGACATCGTGGTCGCCCTCGACGTCTCGGACTCGATGCTCGTGCTGGATGCGGAGTCGGGCGGCGAACTGAGCCGGCTCGAACGTGCCCGGCGCGAGATCGCCGATCTGCTTCAGCGGCTCGAAGGAGACCGGATAGCGCTGGTTGCTTTCGCCGGCAGCGCGTTCCTGGAACTGCCCCTGACCCTGGACTACTCGGCGGCGTCGCTGTTTCTCGAAGCGATGGAGCCGGACCTGATTCCGGTCAAGGGCACGGCGATCGGTGAGGCGCTCCGCGTTTCGCTGGAGGCCTTCGACCGGGTGGTCCAGACCGGATCGCGGAAGTCGCGCGCGATCATCCTGATCACCGACGGCGAGGATCATCTGGGCGAGGCGCAGGACGTCGCCGAGGCCGCCGCCGAGGCGGGAGTGCGCATCTTCGCGATCGGCATCGGACGGGACGAGGGCGCGCCCATACCCAGGGAGGGAGGCGGTTTCCGCACCGACCGCCGGGGCGAGATCGTCCTGAGCCGGCTCGATGAAGCGGCATTGCAGCGGATCGCCCTGACCACGGGCGGCCGCTATGTCCGCTCGGTGACTGGCGACGTGGATCTCGAGCAGATCTACGCGCAGGGCATCAAGGCGCAGTTGGAGGACCAGGAGTTGGGTTCCAGCCGGCAGCAGCGCTGGGAGGAACGATTCCAGTGGCTGCTGGTCATAGCGCTCGGGGCGCTGATGCTCGAGCCGCTGATCGGCGAGCGCCTGCGGCGACGTGGCCCCGGGCAGGAGGGGAGGAACGATGCGGCGGTTGCGTGATCCCGTGAGCGGGCGCCGGTGCATGGCCCCGGCCGCACCCTGGCTGCCGGGACTTGGGCTGCTCCTCCTTCCGGTCGCCGTCGCGGCGCAGGCGCCGGACGAGGAGCCGGAAGCTCCGCCGGTCGAGTACGCATCGCCCTACGCGGCCTGGGACGCGGGCGCCTACGATCAGGCCCTGAGAGGGTTCGCGGACCACCAGACGGAGCGGCCGGACGATCCCGAGCTGAGCCTGAACGTCGGCGCCGCCCACTACAAACTGAACGACTTCGAAGCGGCGGACAGTCAGTTCTACCGGGCCGCGGCCATCGCTGACGACGAACTGCGTGCCCAGGCGCTCTACAACCTGGGCAACAGCGCCTACCGCCAGGACAAGCTCGAGGACGCGGTTGACTTCTACGTGGCCTCACTCGAGGCGAATCCCGACGACCTCGACGCGAAGTTCAACCTGGAGTTCGTGCGCGAGGAGATGCGGCAACGCCAGCAGCAGAATCAGGACGGTCAGGACCAGCAGCAGAACGAGCAGCAGGATCAGGAGCAGGAGCAGGACGACCAGGGCGCGCAGCAGCAGTCGGAGGGGGATCACGGTCAGGAAGAGCAACCGTCCGGTCAGGAGCAGGACCCGGGCGACCAGGGACAGGACCGGCAACCGCAGGGTGGCGAGGATCCGCGGGACAGCGACGGGGACGGCAGCCCGGACGCTGAGGACCCGGAACCGCAGTCCGACGAACCGCGGAGCGGTAGCCAGGGCCGCCCTCGGGAACCGCGGCCGGGCATGACCCCGGAGGAGGCGGAGCGCTATCTGCAGGCTTTGGAGGAGGGCCGGCCGGACCCGACCCGCCGGGGGCAGCGCGGGCGTCGAAGCCGCCTGGCGAAGGACTGGTAGCGCGATGGACACAAGCACGCACGGGCGGTCATTCGACTGGCGCCGCGTCGCGGCCCTTGTCGCCTGGACCTTCCTGCTGGTCCAGGCCGGGGCCGGGTCTCAGGAGCCGGATCGGATACAGGTCACCGTCGACCGCAATCAGGTCGCCCTGGGCGACCAGCTCTACCTGACGATCAGGATCGAAGGTTCGCCTGACGAACCGCCGGGCCTGCCCGAGCTGCCGGACTTCCGCGTCCTCTCGCGTGGTGAGCGTCGCGACATGCAGATCACGAACGGCCGGGTCAGCAACAGTACGTCCTACAACTACCTGCTGATCCCCACACGGGCCGGCAGCTACGAGATCGGTCCCGCGACCGCCCGGATCGACGGTGTGGAGGTCCGGAGCCGGCCGTTCACGATTCAGGTCGCCGACGCCGGGGGCCAGGACGACGAGCAGGACCGGGATCTCTTCGTTACCGCGACCGTGTCGACGGATCGACCGTGGCAGGGCCAGCAGGTCATCTACGCCTGGCGTTTCTACAGCCGCGTGCCCGTGGGGCAGGGGTCGATCGAGTCGATGGACTTCGGCAGCGACGTCGTGGTCGAAGACCTCGGCGACGTGCGGCAGTTCTCGACCTCGATCGACGGTGTCCAGTACTCGGTGAACGAGGTGCGCAAGGCGCTGTTTCCCCAGCGATCCGGCGAGTTGACCCTGCCGCAGACCCAGCTCCGGGTGCAGGTGGAAGTCGAGCAGGCTCGCCGGCCGAGCCGGAGGCGCAGCATCTTCGACGACTTCGACAGTCTGCTCGGATCGGGCGGCCGCTGGGCGACGAAGTATCTGCTCACGGAGCCTCTGACGCTCGATGTGCAGCCGCTCCCGCCGGCGCCCGACGGTTGGAACGGGCTGGTCGGAGACTTCGAGATCCGGGCTTCGCTCAGCCGGCGCGAGCTGCAGGTGGGGCAGTCGGCCACGCTTGAGGTTCGGGTCGGCGGCACCGGCAACGTGCAGCTCCTGACCGAGCCCGACATCCCGGAACTGCCGGCGTTCAAGATCTATCCGGACCAGCCGGACGCGAGCATCGACCGCAGCGGCCGCGTGCTGACCGGCCGCAAGGTGTTCCGACGGGCTCTGGTCCCGCTGGTGGCCGGGCCCCTCGATGTTCCGCCGATCGATCTCGTCTACTTCGATCCCGATCTCGGCGATTACGCGACTCGCTCGACGGAGCGCATCGACTTCGACGTCGCGCCGGCCGAGGGCGAGGAGGAGCTGATGCTCACCGAGTCGCTGGCGCCGACCACGGGCAAGGTGGCGGTTCGGATCCTGGCCGACGACATCCTGCCGGTTCGCCGGGCGGCGGCCGGCATCGTCTCGGCCACGCCTCCGGGGTGGCGTCTGTGGTTCTGGTTTGCCGGCGGCGTCCTGCCGCCCCTGATGTACCTGGCCCTGCTCGCGCGCCATCGACGCGAACGCCGCTACGCCGCCGACAGGACGCTGCGCCGGCGCCAGCGGGCGCTGCGCGACGCACTCTCGGTTGCGAGGAGACTCCGCTCCGGCGCGGGGCCCGCTTCCGCCGCGGAGGCCTCCCGGATCGTGCGTCGCTACGTCGGCGACAAGCTCGGTGTCGGGGGCTCCGCGCTGACGCCGTCGGAGGCGGAGACCGCGCTGGTCCGGGCGGGCGTGGATGACGCTCTGGCGGCGCGTTGCCGGACACTGCTGGAGCGCCTCGAGGCGGCCCAGTACGGCCTGGCGCCGGTGGCGGGCGACGGTGGGCTGGCGGCGGAAACCAGCACCGAAGGCCTGAGCGATCTGATCAAAGCCCTCGACAGGCAGTTGCGGGGCCGCCAACCATGAGACGTGCCGCCATGAGAAGGGTCGCGATTCTCGCCCTGTTCGGCGCGACCGCGGCGATCCCGGCTCTTTCCCGGGACGAGGAAACGCCCGTGGTCACCGAGGCCCAGCCGGCCGAGGGAGCCCCGGCGGCGCCGGAACCGGCCGAACTCTGGGTCAACGGCAACGCTGCGTACGAGGCGGGCGACTTCGGCCGAGCCGTCGCCCTCTATCGGGCGATGCGCGAGATGGGGATAGACAACGGCCACCTGCACTACAACCTGGGAAACGCCTACTTGCGCGCCGGCGAACTGGGCCGTTCCATCGCTTCCTACCGTCGCTCGCTGAGGCTCCTGCCGCGCGACGAAGACGCCGACGCAAACCTGACGTTCGCTCGCCGGAGCGCGCGCGATGAGATCGCACCGCCGGAGCCTCCCGTGCTCCTCCGCACCGTTCTGTTCTGGCACTACAGTCTGGCCCCGATCGAGGTCCTGAGGAGCGCGGTGCTGGTCGGTGTCGGCTTCTGGATCGTGCTCGCGCTTCGGCTCTACCGGCCGGCATCGGAGGTGCTTCGCTGGTCCGCGGTCTGCCTGCTCGCGGTCGGTCTCGCGCTGGCCGGTTCGCTCGTGGCCCACGCCGCCTTCAGCGCCCCGGTCGCGGTCGTGCTTCCGCAGGAGATCGACCTCCACGCCGCGGCCGGCGAGGGTTCGGTGGTCCGGTTCCAGCTCCACGCCGGTACGGAAGTGCGCGTGATCGAGCAACGTCCGGAGTGGGTCCGCATCGAACTGCCGGACGGAGAGCGGGGCTGGTCGATGCGGCAGTATCTGGAGATCGTCGAGTGAGTGCTATCGCCGGCCGTTCGCGGCGAACGGGCGCTGCAGGATCTCGAAGAAGGCGACCAGGAAGCGGAACGTGAGGCCCCAGACGATGTGCCGTTTCGGGTCGCCGACGACGACGCCGGGGAAGCTGACTTCGGGATAGGGCGGATGGCGGTATTCGATGACCCGCTCCGGGTCCTCGAACCAGGCCAGCGGCACCCAGAGGGTCTCGGCGACCTCGTAGTTCAGGACCAGGTCGTTGCCGGTTCCGTCCCCGACTTCGTAGACGAACGCCGCGATCCGCAGTTGCCGGCCCTGGCCGGCGCGTTGTCCGGTCTGGTCGTCGAGCCGGCCGATCAGATGGGCGCCTTCAAGCGACAGGCCCACTTCCTCGACCGTCTCGCGTTCGGCGGTGTGCCTCAGGTCGCGGTCGGTTTCGTCGTGCCGGCCGCCGGGAAAGGCCATTTGCCCCGACCAGGGGTCCTGCGGCTTCTTCGACCGCTCGATGAACAGCGCTTCCGGTCCGGCAGTCGACGGACGCAGCACCATCGCCACGCTCGCCTCGAACGCGGCCGCCGGGAGGATCGTCGGTTCGTAGGCAGCCAGCCTTCGCCGGATGTCGCCGATGTTCATGGCGCGCCGAGGCGAGGCGCCTAGGCGAACGTCGCCTTCAGCCAATCGATCAGCACCCGGTTGAACTCCTCGGGCTTCTCCTGCTGGGTCCAGTGGCCGCAGTCCTTGATCGTGCGCTTGTCGATGTTCGGAACCAGCGCCTCGATGCCGTCGGCGGAGGAGGGCGGCAGGACGACGTCGTTCTCGGCGCCGACGTACAGGCAGGGCTGGTCGATCTTCTGATCGATGTCCTTCATCAGCTCCCAGTTGCGGTCGATGTTCCGGTACCAGTTGACGCCGCCGGTGAAGCCGGTGCGCTCGTAGACGCCGACGAAGTGGGCCAGTTCCGCTTCCGTGAGTAGAAGTTCGCCCCGCAGCGACTCGACCGAGCCGTGCCTGATGCTGTCGAGCAACTGGAACTTCCGTTCCGGAGCGTCGGCAGGTAGCTTGTTGAACTCCTCGGCGTTCCACGAACCGCGCCGCATGAAGGTGCGGAAAGACTTCTCGACGTCCGCTTCCAGCACCTCCTCTGCCTTCCACGGCTCCTGGAACGCGACGACGTAGTTGTTCTCGCCGCGCATCCGGCGGAGTATCTCGATTGGCGGCTGAGGCGGTTGCGGTCCGGTGGCGGTGTTGACGCCGACCACGCCGAGCACGCGGTCCGGGTGCAGCCGGGGCATGGCCCACACCACGCCGCCGCCCCAGTCGTGGCCGACGAACACCGCCTTCTCGACACCGCGGGCGTCGAGCAGGCCGACCAGGTCGGCGCAGAGCTCCGCGATGTTGTAGGCCTCGATCCGGAGAGGCCGCTGGGTGTTGCCGTACCCGCGCTGGTCGGGCGCCAGCACGCGGAAACCCGCCGCGGACAGCGCCGGCAACTGGTGGCGCCAGGAGTAGGCCAGTTCCGGGAAGCCGTGGCTCAGCACGACGGGGACGCCCTCGGTCCCGCCCTCGTAAACGGCCATCCGGAGGCCGCCGTTGGTGCGGACGTAGTTCGGCTCGGGCCAGACCGGGCTGTCGGGCTCGGTCGCGGCGCCGGCGCCAGAGTTCGCGGCGAATGCGGCGGCGCCGGCGGCTGAGCCGGCAATCAGGGTACGGCGGGTCATCGGGGTGTCGGAGTCGCTGGAGTCGTCGTGGGTGGTCATGCCCCGCATGGTAGCCGAGCAACGGGCTGCCGGCGGGGCCATCGATTCAGGGCGTCGTGACCGGCGGCCACGGCTTGGTGCGGATGACGCGTCCGACGTCGCCCGGTTCGGCGATCGTGCGCTGATCCGAGAGGACTTGGTTCATCCGCTCGTGGATCTCTGGCGGCAAGGGCGTGCTGCGCCGCGTGTCCAGGTCGATGTGGATGCTCAGCAGCTCGTGCGTCGCGGCGACGTAGCCTTCATCGGCGTGCAGCATGCGCATGAAGGTGTGGTACTTCTTGTCGTCGAAGCCCAGGAGTTCCGCTTCGACCACGATGGGCGCGCCCTCCGGAAGCTCCCTCAGCCAGGTGAGGTGGCTGTCGATCGAGAACGTGGAGCGCCGGTTCGAAATGCGGTAGGTCCGGTCGATGCCCAGGAATGCCGTCCAGGGGCCTGTCGCGTCGTCAAACACGACCAGGTAGTAGCCGGCGTTCATGTGGCCGTTGTGGTCGATCCACTCCGGCAGGACCGTGCCTGTCCAGATCTGCCGTGCGTCGGTCATTCGTACGAACCCGGCGGTGCCGGAGTCTATGGCCTTGCTACGATCCCTCGCCGGTCGCGTCCGAAACCAGCAGGAGTTCGCCCCATGAGAGTCGGCATTTCACTACCCGTCCGCGAGTTGAAGGACGACCTGGGCGCGGTCAAGGCGTTCGCCCAGGCTGCCGACGATCTCGGCTACACGCACCTGCGGGTGCCGGACCTGGTCGCGCGGCCGAAGAGCGGCCACCTGCACGAACCTCTGGTCATGCTGGCCTACGTCGCCGCGGTGGTGGAGAAGATCGAGCTCGTGCCGTCGGTCATCGTCACGCCGTCCCGGCAGACGGTGCTGCTGGCGAAGCAACTGGCCACACTCGAACGGCTGTCGGGCGGCGGCGTGCGCCTGGGCGTCGGCGTCGGCGGCAGCGAGGCGGAGTACCGGGCGCTGGGGCAGGACTTCGGCACGCGGGGCGCCCGCTGCGAGGAACAGCTCGAACTGTTGCGGCGCCTGTGGGCGGAACCGGAGGTCGACTTCGAAGGCCGCTGGGACGTCGTCCAGGGTACGGGCATCGATCCCCTGCCGTCTCGTCCGATCCCGATCTGGATCGGCGCGCGGGGGTTGCCGGCGCCGCGCATCCGTCGGCGCATCGGCCGGCAGGCGGACGGCTGGTTCGTCCTGTGCTCGCCAGAGGATTTCGACGGCCTGAAGGCGGACATCGGCGCCGCCGCCCGGGCCGCCGGCCGCGATCCGGCGGTGATCGGCACGGAGGCGGGGGTCGCCGTCGTCGGGCCGCGTGAGCACGAGTGGCGGGATCGCGTCCGCGGATGGCGGGAGAAGGGTCTGACTCACCTCTGTTTGCGGACTCTGGGCGGTGGGCTCGGCGCGGATGCCGACGTTCATATCGCGACGGCGCGCCGCGCCTTCGAAGAGCTTCAGGAGTTGTTCTGAGCGGGTGGAGGTGACGTCCACGGCTTGCCCCGCTTGACTTCCGCCGGCCCGAGCGAGCAGAATCCCAACCTTCCTGATGATCCAGTCTTCCTCATGAACTACACGACACACAGTTCGTCTCTGGTCAAGCGGCTGCACAAGCCGGGCGCGAAGCCTTGGCTCCAGGACTGGGCGTCCACAGCCTGAAGACCGACACAGCGACCTTCTCGGCCGGCCATCCAGTTCAAGGGTGCGCCGGCTTTCTTGTATCCGGAGGATCCCTCCATGCCTTCCCATCCAGCCATCATCGAGTCGACCCTGCGCGAGGGTGAGCAGTTCGCGAACGCCTTCTTCGACAGCGACCAGAAGGTGGAGATCGCGCGCCTCCTGGACGGGTTCGGAGTCGAGTATGTCGAGCTGACCTCGCCAGCTGCGAGTCGAGGCAGCCGGGACGATTGCGAGCGGGTGGCGAACCTCGGGCTCCGCGCCAAGGTACTGACCCACACGCGATGCCATCTGGACGACGCCAGGCTGGCGCTGGAGACCGGCGTCGACGGGATCGACGTCGTGTTCGGTACTTCCCGCTACCTTCGGGAGTACTCCCACGGCAAGAGCATGGAGCAGGTGATCGAGACGGCGGTCGAGGTGGTCGAGTACATCCGGTCGCACGATGTCGAGGTCCGCTTCAGTACGGAGGATTCGTTCCGCAGCGATCTGGACGATCTGATCCGCGCGTACCACGCCGTGAACGCCGTGGGTGTCAACCGTGTGGGGGTGGCGGACACCGTGGGCGTTGCGAGTCCAAGGCAGGTGTACGAGCTGGTACGGCGGCTGAGGCGAGAGGTCGACTGCGACATCGAGTTCCACGGCCACAATGACACCGGCTGTGCGGTCGCCAATGCGTTCTGTGCGCTGGAGGCGGGCGCAACCCATGTCGACACGTCGGTGCTCGGAATCGGCGAGCGGAATGGCATCACGCCGCTCGGCGGCCTGGTGGCGCGACTCTACGCCGAGGATCCCGAAGGCATCCGAAGCCGCTACGACCTGCCGCTCCTGCGGGAGATCGAGAACTACGTCGCTTCCCTGGTCGAGGTCGACGTGCCTTTCAACAACTACATCACGGGCTACACGGCGTTCACCCACAAGGCGGGCATTCACGCCAAGGCGATCCTCAACGATCCGTCGAGCTACGAGATCCTGGATCCGGCCGACTTCGGGCTCGACCGCTACGTCCACGTCGCGCATCGGCTGACCGGCTGGAACGCGATCAAGTCCCGCGTCGAGCAGTTGCGGCTCGATCTGAGCGATGCGCAGGTCAAAGAGATCACGGCCCACATCAAGGCGCTGGCCGATGAGAAGCCGCTCAGCCTGTCGGACGTTGACGCCCTGCTGCGGGACTACCACACGGCGGAGCTGTTGCCCACGGTGGCGGGAGCGGCCGGGTGACCGGGGCCGGTCGGCCGGCCGACACGGCCCGGACCTTCGCGCAGAAGGCCCTGGCCCGAGCCAGCGGCCACGAGTCGGTCGCGGTCGGCGAGATCGTCGACGCGCGGCCGGACATCGCGCTCAGCCACGACAACACGGCGCCGATCGCCGAGATCTGGCGGCAGTTCGGACAGGAGCGGGTCTCCATCCCGGAACGGATGGCGGTCACTCTCGACCACGCCGTGCCGGCGCCGACGATCCGCCACGCCCGGAACCATGCTGAAGTCCGAGCCTTCGTCGCCGAGCAGGGTGTCGGCCACTTCTTCGAGGTCGGGCGCGGCATCTGCCACCAGGTGCTGAGCGAGGAGGCGGTCGTGCTGCCGGGCGACCTGATTCTCGGTTCCGATTCCCACACGCCGCACTTCGGCTGGCTAGGCGCCTTCGGCGCCGGCGTCGGCCGCAGCGAAATGGCGGTCATCTGGGCCACCGGCGAACTCTGGCTCAGGGTGCCGGAGTCGATCCGGATCCGGCTCGAGGGCGCGCTCGGAGAGTGGGTGACGACGAAGGACGTTGCGCTGACCCTGATCGGCGATCTGGGCGCCGACGGCGCGCTCTATCGCAGCGTCGAGTTCGAGGGACCTGCAATTGCCGGCCTGAGCCTCGACTCGCGCGCGGCACTCGTCAACATGATGGCCGAAATGGGGGCGAAGAACGCGTACATGCCGCCGGACGAGGAGGTGTTCCGGTACCTGGCCGAACGGTTGCTGACGCGTCCGGGGCGTCGCACGGGCCGCGGGGCCGAGCCCGGCGAGGCATCAGGCGAAATCGTCGCCCGGCTCAGGGAAGGAGCTCTCCATCCGGATGCCGGCGCCGGGTACGCGGCTGAACATCTTCTCGACCTTTCCTCGGTCCAGCCTCAGGTCGCCCGCCCGCACCAGGTCGATGACACGGTCGACGTGGGCCAACTCGAGTCGGTGCGGGTCGACCAGGCGTTCATCGGCACCTGCACGAACGGCCGCCTCGAGGACCTGGGTGAGGTGCACCGGGTGATGTCCGGCCGGCGTACGGCGCCGGGCACCCGTATGGTCATCGTGCCGGCGTCGAGCGAGGTCTGGAACGAGGCACTGGCGCGCGGTTGGGTGGCCGACCTCGCAGCCGCCGGCGCCGTCTTCGGGACGCCGGGCTGCGGCCCCTGCATGGGCAACCACCTCGGCGTGCTGGCCCCGGGCGAGGTCTGCATCTCCAGCGCGAACCGGAACTTCCAGGGCCGGATGGGGGACCGGGGTTCGGAGATCTACCTCGCCTCTCCGGCCGTCGTCGCGGCGAGCGCGGTCGCCGGGCGGATCGTGCATCCGCGGGAGGTGACGGAGTGAACGGCCCGGTCGACGTTGCTTGCCCCTTCCGCGGCCGGGTCTTCCGCTACGGCGACCACGTGAACACGGACGTCATCTTTCCCGGCCGCTACACCTACACGAAGAGCCGGCCCGAGGAGGTTGCGCCCCACGCCCTGGAGGACCTCGACCCGACGTTCGTGGAACGGGTGCGGCCGGGCGACGTGATCGTAGCCGGCTGGAACTGGGGCTGCGGATCGAGCCGCGAGCAGGCCGCGGTCTGCCTGCGCTACGCCGGCGTCGGCGCGGTGGTCGCGCGCAGCTTCGACCGCATCTTCTACCGCAACGCGCTGAACAACGGCCTGCTCGCGATCGTCTGCCCGGAGGCGGTCGATGCGCTGGAGGAGGGGGCCGACGTGGAGGTCGATCTCGATGGATCGGTGATTCGCCATGGCGGGACGAGCTTTAGCTTCTCGCCCTTCAGCCCGGCCGTCCGGTCGATGATCGCGGCCGGCGGCCTGATCGAGCAGACGAAGCGCCGGCTGGCGGCGGGGTAGGCCAGCGGTGGCACCGACCAGCGACGATTCGGCGGTGGCAGCGGTCCGCCTCGCCCGCATCGGCGGCGACGGCATCGGCCCGGAGGTCGTAGACGCCGCCGTGCGGGTCGTCAACGAGCTCTGCGGCGACCGCATCGAATGGGTCGAGGCCGAGATGGGCTGGCGGACCTTCGAGCGCACCGGTCGCGCGCTGCCCGAAGCCACGGTCGAGATCGTTGAGAGCTGTGCCGGTGCCCTGTTCGGCGCCGTCTCCTCGCCGAGCCACGCGGTGGATGGGTACAAGAGTCCAATCGTCGAGCTCCGGCGACACCTGGACCTCTATGCGAACTTGCGGCCGCTCAAGAGCGGCGCGATTGACGCCGTCGTCGTGCGTGAGAACACGGAAGGCCTCTACGCAGGCCGCGAACGCTGGGAACGGGATGGCGAGGTGGCCATCGCCGAGCGCGTGATCAGCCGCCGGGCGACGGAACGGATCGCCCGCTTCGCCTGCGAGCTGGCCGTCAGTCGGGCCTCCGAACGCGGCAGCCCAGCCCGGCTCACCGTCGTCCACAAGGCGAACGTCCTGCGCCTGAGCGACGGCCTGTTCCGCGAGGCGGCCCTCGACGTCGCGGCCGGCTTCCCGGAGATCGAAGTCGAGGAGCAGCTCGTCGACTCGATGGTCTATCGCCTGATCCTGGAGCCCGAGCGCTACGACGTGATCGTCGCGCCCAATCTCTACGGTGACATCCTGAGCGATGCCGGCGCGGCCCTCGTCGGAGGCCTCGGCGTCGTCGGCTCGGCCAACTGCGGCGAACGCTTCTGTCTGGCAGAGCCGGTGCACGGTAGCGCTTCCGACATCGCGGGCCAGGGAACCGCGAATCCCATCGCCGCCGTTGCCGCCGCGACACTGCTCCTTGAGCGGGTCGGTCTCGGCGACGCCGCGCCGCGCGTCGAGGAGGCCCTCGCCGCCCACCTGGCGGCCGGCCCGCGAACCCCCGACCGCGGCGACAATGCGACGACGGAGGAGGCAGTCGCCGACCTGCTGGCTCGGGTCTGAGGCGGAACGGGCCGTTGAAGGGACACCTGTAGCGCCGCCGGGCGTGCCGCCCGGGCGCACAGCCGAGGAGGCCGCCGAAACGGGTAGGCTCCCTGCAACCGGAGGTGGACGGCAGTGGTTGATCAGGGCACGCTCGACGAGATCATCCGTCGCGTTGTTGACGTGGCGGAGCCGGAGAGGGTCATCCTCTTCGGATCGGCCGCTCGCGGCGACGCTGGCCCGCGGAGCGATGTAGACCTGCTGGTTGTCGCCGAAGGTGGAGATCGGTGGGATCTTGCGGCCATGGTGTACGAGCGGTTGGCCGGCGTGGGCGTGCCTGTCGATGCGATTCTCGTCACGCCCGCGGATCTGGAGCGCTACAAGGACAGTCTCGGCTTGGTCTACAGGCCGGCGTTGGCCGAGGGACGGATCGTGTATGAAGCCGCCTGAGCGCTTTCCGCCCGACGATCCGCGCGAGTGGCTGAATCGCGCCCGCAGCAACCTTGCACTGGCGACGACCAGGAGTCCGGCCGTTTACCTCGAGGATCTCTGCTTTGAGTTGCAGCAGGCCGCCGAGAAAGCGATCAAGGCCGTGATGCTGTCGCGTGGCATCGAACCCCCGCACATCCACGACATCGCCTCTCTACTGTCCACGTTGGAGGACGCGAGCGAGGGGATTCCGACCGGGGTTCGGCGCGGCGCGCGGCTTACCGCGTACGCGGTTGAAGCGCGCTATCCGGCGCTGAAGCAGCCTGTGACCGAGCGGGATTACGGCGACGCCGTCGAGATCGCCGAGGCCATCGTGTCGTGGGCGGAGAAGAGCCTACGAACTCTGCCTTGATACTCTGCGCAGCCGTTGACCATCCTCAGTTCAAACGGAGCGCGGCCTTGAGCGACTTGGCGCGGGTCCGCGAGACCATCGGGAAGGTGCGAGGCCACCTGGAACAGCGCCACGTGCGGACTGAAGCGGACGTGCGTCAGTACATCCTGAATCCCGTGCTTCCCAGCTTGGGCTGGGACGCGGCGGACCCGGGCACCGTCCGCCGCGAGTACACCGTGAGCAGCGGGCAGAGCCACTTCCAGTTCGACTACGCGCTTTTCGACAGGGCCGGGAAGGTGGTCTTCGTCATCGAAGCGAAGGCCCTCGGCAAGTTGGACGACCGTGCCAGGAATCAGCTTCTGTTGTATGCGATGAGTACCCGAACGCACTTGGGGCTGACGACGGACGGTCGCACATGGGACTTCTACGTTCCGTTGGAGGGCGGTACCTCCGCACAGCGGCTCGTACGGAGCGTCGATCTCCTGGTGACCGAGGTCGAGGAAGCCGCTGGAGTCCTGGACCGCTACCTGGCGCGCAACAGGGTGCTCTCGGGGAAGGCCCATCGCGCCGCCGCGGACGACAGGGCGCGTTTGTCGCTTCAGCGCGTTGTCGAAGCGGGCTGGTCTGATCTGCTCTCCGGCCCAAGCGACGAGATCGTCAAGACCGTCGCCTCGGCGGCCAGGAGAGCGGGAAAGAAGGAAGGCTTGCCGCTTCCAAACGCTCGGTCTCTCAACGTGGTCGTGCGGTCCTTCGTCGGAAGGGGATTCTCGTTCGGGGAGCCCGCCGCACCCGCCGCCGACCTGGCGCCGCCTGCCGGCTCGCCGTCCGAGCGAGTCGTCGAGGCCGGCGGGAACCCGAAGGCGCCTTCCGCGCCCAAGGGAACTGCCGTCTGGACCTTCCAAGGCGAGCGCCATGTCGAGACGAACCCGACGGATCTCTACGTGACGGCGATCGGGCGCCTGTATGTCTTCGTCGGGGACGAGGGTTTCTACCGGCAGCTTCGAGAGAAGATCCGAGGGCGCAAGCGGGCGCAGATCGCCGAGAGTCCCGAGGGAACGGGAGCGCCGAAATACGTCCGTCCGCTTCCTGGCGGGTGGCATCTCAACACCAACCTCTCGACTCGCGACAAGCTGCGCAACCTGGAGCGTGCCTGCGAGGTTGCCGGCATCGCATTCGGCTCGGACCTCGTGGTGGAGAACGACGGGGAACGTGTAACCGGAAGAGGATCCTGAGACGACGCGAGCCTGGACTCGCGCTTGCGCGAGAGTCTTGGCCGCCGGCCGTACGCCGAGGCATGGCCCGCGCCTCCACGCAACATCTGGAGCGGCCTTGAAATGGAGCGGATCGTCAACCTTCACATCGAGAAGCTGCCCGAGGGGGTGTACGTGGCAACCTCGGAGGACGTCCCCGGCCTAGTCGCTCAAGGCCGCACGGTGGCTGAGACCCTGGAGATCGCGCGCGATGTCGGGACGAAGCTGCTCCAGGCACAATCCGATGGCCGGGGTCGACCGACCTTGCGCGAGGCTGGATCTTCCTTCGACCATCCCCTGGTGCTCGGCGGCTTCTGAGTGGGTCGGTGCAGCCGATCGTCACGATCTCGGCGGCCGACTCAGTCCTCGATCAGCCGCTTGCCCATACTCAGCACGTCGTCTTCCGCGTATCCCATTGAGCGGTAGAACCTTGCGGCTTCGGCGTTCGATCTCCTGACGTGCAGGTTGATCTTCGGACAGCCCATCTCGCGTAGCCGTGCTTCGGCCTCGTCCATCAGGAGCCGCCCGAATCCCCGCTTTCTGCTGTTCGGGGCAACGGCCAGATAGTTGATCCAGCCGCGGTGGCCTTCGTATCCCGCCATCACGGTTGCGACCAGGCGGCCGTTCCGGAATCCGACGAGAAAGAGCTCCCGCTGGATTCGCAGTTTGCGTCCGATGTCCTTGATCGGATCGTTCCAGGGCCTGACCAGATCGCACTCGTGCCACAAGGCGACGACGGCGTCTTCGTCCGCCTCGCGGTAGGGGCGGATCTCCAGCCGCTTCATGGTGGGCTCTACCGCTGGAACCAGAACGGCTTGCGCTGCCGCTTCTCGCCGGCGATCTCGTTCATCGACAGGGCGTCGAAGATGCGGCCGCCGACCATGACGTAGCGGACGAGCTCGGAGCTGCGGAGGTTGTCGAGCGGGTTCTCTTCGAGGACGATCAGGTCGGCGAGCTTGCCGGCTTCGAGGGAACCGAGGTCGGCCTCCATGCCGATGTAGCGGGCGCCGTTGATCGTGCCGGCGATCAGCGCGCGGTGCGGGCTCATTCCGCCCTGCTCGAACATCCACATTTCCCAGTGGGCGGCGAGGCCCTCGCGCTGGCCGTGGGCGCCGAGCATGATCTGCACGCCAGCCTGGTCGAGGGCGTTGGTGACTCGCGCGGCCAGGATGTGGTTGTACTCGCCTTCCGGCGCCTTTTGCCGGCGGCGGGAACGGGCGTCGATCACCTCCCGCGGCACGTAGTTGAGCAGGCGTTCGTTCCGCCAGACGTCGGTGTGCTCGTACCAGTAGTCCTCGCCCTGGATGCCGCCGAAGGCGACGCCCAGCGTCGGCGTGTTGCCGACGCGGCTGTTGCCCCAGAACTGGATCACGTCGTCGTAGATGGCGCCCACGGAGAGCGAGTGCTCAATGCCGGTGTGGCCGTCGGCGACCATCGTCATGTTGTGCTGGAAGAGGGCGCCGCCCTCGTTGACCACGAGCATGCCGAGGTCGCGGGCGGCGGCGACGATCTTCTGGCGCTGGTCGCGCCGGGGCTGGTTGTAGCTCTTGACGCTGATCGCGCCGGCCTTCCGCAGACGGCGCACGTGCTGGACCGCGTCGTCCGGCGTCTCGACGATCGCGCGGAAGGCGCCGAAGGCGCCGTAGAGGATCGTGCCGGTGGCGAACAGCCGGGGCCCGATGATCTCGCCGGCCTGCTGCATCTCGCTGACCGCGAAGAAGGTGCTCGTGTCGGTCGAGGGGTCGTGGGCCGTCGTCACGCCGAAGGCGAGGGTTCCGTAGAGTTCGGAATTCTGCTGCGGGATGATCTCCTGGCTGCCCTGCGGACCGTGCCAGTGGACGTCGATCAGGCCCGGCATGACCGTCATGCCGGCGGCGTCGATCACCGTCGCGCCGTCCGGCACGTCGACCTCGCGTGACGGGCCGACGGCCGCGATCCGGTCGCCGTCGACCAGGACCGTGCCGCGGCGGATGATCGCCATGTTGTCCTGGCCGGCCATCGTGATCAGCCGCGCGTTCGTGATCGCGATCCGGCCCTCGGGACGGTAGGCCGTCACGTCGAAGCCGAGGTCGAGGCTGGTTGCGGGCTCTTCGGTTACGTTCTCGGCCTCGTCGCCCTGCGGTGCGAAGGCCTCATCGAGCCGTCGCTCGTACAGTTCGGGTCCCAGGGACCAGTACAGGGTCGAACCGTCGCCGGAGAAGTGGAGGTAGGCGCCGTCGTCGGCCGAGACGTTGCGCACCGGCAGGCCGGGTGTTCTCGGGCCGACCTCGATCGCCTTCGAGGCCGGTGTGAACGGCACGACGTGGGCGTCGAAGCGCTCGGCGAAGGCGAGCCAGCGGCCGTCGGGGGAGACCCGCATCTCGGTGGCCACCTTGCTTCCGGCGTGGTCGCGGGTCTGGGCGTCGCCGCTGCTTACGAGCGGCACGCTGCGGAGCACGCGCCGGTCCCATCTCTCGGTGACGGTGAAGTAGACGCGATCCGCGTCGGCGCCGAAGTGCGGGCCGGCGCCGGCGCGGGCGATGCGCACTGGAGCGCTTTGGCCGGCGGCGTCGATCCGGTAGAGCCCCGGGTCCTTCGACCACAGCGGACTCAGGATGCCGCCGCTACGGCTCTTGCGATAGACGATCGTCCCGCCGTCCGGCGAGAAGACGGGTTCGAGGTAGAGGCCCGGATCCGGCGTGATCTTGCGGCCCTCGCCGCCGCTGGCAGGCGCGACTCGTACCGCGCCGAGGTCGTCGTCGTGCCAGCTCACGTAGACGATCGACTTCCCGTCGCGTGACCAGGACGGGTAGAACTCGAAGTGGTCGTCCTGGGAGGTCAAGCGCCGCGCTTCTCCGATCTCGCCGGTGGAGGGATTCCGGCTGCGTGTCCACAGCCTGCCGAGGGTCTGGAAGACGACCTGGTCGCCGACGGGGGATACCTGGGTCCACCGCAGCATCTTCGTCCGGAACGCGTCCGGCGCCGCTTCGAAGTCGAAGGCCAGGGCCTCCTGCATCCGGTGGGTGGCCCGCACCCGGAACGGGATCCCGCTGACCTCGCGGGTTTCGATGTCGATCCGGTGGAGGCCGCCGCGCGCCCAGAAGACGACGGAGCGGCTGTCCGGCGTCCAGGCCATGCCCGGGTAGACGCCGTGGACCGCCCAGATCTCCTGCATGTCCCGATCGAGCGCGTCATGGATCGGCGTGTTCTCGCCGCTTCTGAGATCGTGCAGGAAGAGGTGGCTCTGGAAGCGGATCCGGCGCACGAAGGCGAGGTACCTGCCGTCGGGCGAGGGAGTCGGGCGGACGGCGCCGCCGGGCCCCGAGATCACGGTCTCGATCTCCCCGGTCTCGCGGTCGATGCGGCGGATGGAGTAGATACCCACGGCCGCGTTCCGGCCGTACTCGTAGACGCCGCCCGGCGTCGTGTCCTGGCTGAAGTAGACGTGGCGCCCGTCCGGCGAGAAGGCCGGCTCGCCGAGGTCCTTCTGTTCGTTCGGCTTCTCGTTCAACTGGAGGCCCGAACCCTCGCCGCTCGCGTGGTAGAGCCAGATCTCGCCGCTACCGATGGAACGCGTCGACACGAAGTGCTTGCGCGCCGCGATGAAGCGGCCGTCCGGGCTCCAGACCGGGTTGTTGACGAGGCGGAAATCCTCGCGGCTGATCTGCTTCGGCTCGCCGCCGGTCACCGGGATCGTCCAGACGTTGTCGCCGCCGCTCCGGTCGCTGATGAAGGCGATCCGGCTGCCGTCCGGGCTGAAGCGGGGCATCATGTCCCACGCCATTCCGTTCGTGAGCGCCTCGGCGTCGCCGCCGGCGATCGGCAGCAGGTAGAGGTCGCCCAGAAGGTCGAAGACGATCCGCTCGCCGTCGGCCGACACGTCGAGGCCCATCCAGGTGCCCTCGGTCGTGTCGATCTCGACCTCGTACTCGTCCCCAGGCGGGTCGCTGACGTCCCATTTCTCGTCGTCGTTGGCGAGAGCCGGGACGGCGGCCAGCGCCACGAGCAGGCCGGCGGAGAACTGAAGGCTGGAGCGCGGGGACAAGCGTGTCATCCGGCGAGTCTACGATCGATCGGACCGTCCCGGAGGGGCCGGGCGCTACGGCTGCCAGAGGTAGTTGAACTTGACGATCAGCTCGCGGCGCGCCGTTTCCCTGGCGCTGAAGGTCGGCGCATCCCAGTTGTGGTTGTAGACGACGAAGAGGTTGGCGCCGGGCTTGTAGATCCAGTTGAAGCGCACGTTGACGCCGGCCAGTTGGGCTGCGTCGTTGTACTGGGCGAGCGTGTTGAGGCGCAGGTCCGGACTCAAGGCGGCGTCGAGGCGGACGGTGTAGATGGTGGCGGTGAAGTCGCCCTGCGGCAGCGTGACGTCGTTGTAGTTCCACTGGAACTCGGTCAGCAGGTGGCGCGACAGGCGCACGAAACTGGACAGCATGTAGCTGCGACGGTCGCCGCCGAAGAACTCGCCGACGTTGACGTTGCCGCGCCAGGCCAGACGCCGGCCCTGGTTGGAGAAGCCCCGCAGGAAGATCGAATCGAACTTGTAGAGGCCCGCTGGAATCACGATCCCGGGGCGGATCTCGAAGGGCTCGAAGAGCTGTTCGACGTCGTTGACGAACGCCAGGCGAAACCGGTCGTCGCCCGTGGTGCGCATGCCGATGGGCGCCAGGAGGAGCTTGCGGCTCTCGATCCGGCCCAGGCTCTCCCGTTCGAAGTAGTCGAGTTCGGCCTCCAGTACCCAACTGCGGACGACGCCGCGGTTGACCCGCGGCTCCCAGCGCACCGTCGGGTGGTAGCGGCGGAAGTCCCGGCGCAGGAGGAAACCGGAGCCGGGGTTGAAGTTGCCCTGAGCCTCCGTCAGATCGACGTTGGCGCGCACGGTGCGCGTCGTGTAGGCCCAGCCGGTGCCGAGCGCGCCTGTGTCTCCGCTCCGACCTTCATCCTCACTGGCGGCGCCGAACAGGTAGAACTGGGACTGCCGGTTCGGCTTGTAGTCGAGATCGACGCCGTAGAGCTGGTTCCTCGCGCCACCTCGCGGATCGAGTTCGGTGTAGATCATGCCGACGCTGGAGCGCTCCCCGAGATCGCGCTTGAGCCGGAAGACGCTGTGCTGCGCGGCGGCGGCGCCGGGCCGGTTCCCCGCCGCGACGGCTTCGGTTCCGACGGTCAGCAGGCCGACGTTCCAGGCGCCGGCCCGTCCGGTCAGGCGGGCGCCGATGTCGATGGGCACCTCCTCACCGCGGTCGAGGCCGATGCGCCTCGAGAAGAAGGTCTTCATCAAGGGCGGCCGATTGCCTCCCCCGGGACTCGGTGGACCGAACTCGAAGATGCCCGCATTCTCCAGGAAGAACTCCCGCTTCTCGGGAAAGAAGAGCGAGAAGCGGGTGAGGTTGACCTGCTGCTGGTCGACCTCCACCTGCGCGAAGTCGGTGTTATAGGTGAGATCGAGCGTTAGCGACTTCGTCAGCCCCCACTTCAGGTCGATGCCGCCGTCGATGTCATCGATCGTTCCACTTGCCTCGTTTCGCGGCTCTTCCGCGGCGGAGGCCAGGACGAAGGGCTTGACGTCGAGGCGCCGGCCCGGCTTGACACCCGAGATGCCGGTGAGGTCGCCGGCGAGCGAGACCCAGTGCGCCGCGTACATCCGGCTGACGGCGCGGGGACCGATCTCGCGTCCGATCGGCGCCCAGTTGCTCTCTTCGTTCGTTCGTCGCACGACCCGGCGGACGTTCAGCCCCCAGACGCTCCGCGCCGGGTCGAAGCGCAGGGTCGCGAAGGGGATCGCTACCTCCGCCTGCCAGCCCTCCGTCGTTCTTCGGGCCGTCGCGTTCCAGACGCCGTTCCACTCGATGTTCTGGTCCTTGCCCTCGTCGGTGACCAGGGAGTCGGTGCGGGCGCCGAGCGGGTTGACCTCGAAGGTGACGCTGTTGCGCTGATCGTGGAAGGTGTCGAGCACGATCGCCAGCGAGTCGTCGTTGCGTCCGTGGTCCGAGTCCCGCTGCAGTTCCTTGGCCACGATCGCGTCGGGCTCCGGGTCGTGGGCGCGGATCCCGAAGTAGAGGACGTTCTCCGTGTAGACGACGGAGAACTCGGTCTGCTGGGCCGCCGGGCGGTCGTCCTCCGGCTCCCGGGCGGTGAAGCTGGAGCCTACGGGGGCCTGCTCCCAGGCCGCCTCGTCGAGCACGCCGTCGAGGCGGATCGGTGCGTCGATGCGGAGGGCCTCGATCGTGGGCCGAGGGCTCGTGCTCGTCTGTGCCGTGGTCGGGGGAGGCAGGACGAACAGAGAGAGAAAGAGGAGAACCGGTGGTCGTTTCGTCGTGCGAAGCCGGCCTGGCGGCCGGCACGTGTCTCCGGCCGCCCGTGGCGGCGGCCGGCGGGGGCGCCGGCGCACCCGGTGTGCGACCATTTCCATGCTTGCGAACTCAGCGAGGACTGCCGCAGAGGTTAGACGGCCTTCGTCCGCTGGTCGGCCAAGCTGAACTCCTGGTGCCAGGTGGAGTCACCGCCGTCGCCTTTGCGGTCGACGACCACGTCGACGAGGAAGGGCTCGCCGGCGCGGGTGACTTCGATGCCGCGGCGGATCGCCGGTCGGAGATCGGCCGCCGACTCGACGGTGACGCCGTCGACGCCCTGGCTCCGGGCGAGACCGACGAAGTCGATGTCCGGGTCGCCGAGGTGCATGCCGGTGTAGCGGTTCGCCGCCTTCATCCTGCCGTCGTAGCGGGCATACGCGAAGCGGACCGTCTGGTAGTTCCGGTTGTTCGTGACGACCGTCAGCACCGGCACGCCGTAGCGGGCCTGGCTCCAGAACCCGGCGGCGCTGTACATGACCGAGCCGTCGCCGATGTTGCAGACGACCTGGCGGTCGGGTTGGCCGAGCTTGGCGCCGGTCGCGGCGCCGATGCCCCAGCCGAGGCCGGCGCCGGAGGTGGCGAGCCAGGTCTTCTCGCCGTCGCGGTGACCGGTCGAGAAGAACTGGTTCGAGCCGCTCAGGTTCTCGCTGACGATGATCGCGTTCGGATCGAGCTCCGCTTCGAGCGCGTGGCCCAGTTCGTCGGCGTGGATTGGGCTCTTGCCGACGTTCGCCTGGTCGAGCTGGGGCTGCCGGCGAGCGGTTTCGGGCCTCGACGAGCGGATCTTCCTGCGGCGCTCTTCGGTGGTCAGCGACTCGACCGCCTCCACCAGGGCTTCGGTGGCGAGCTTCGTGTTCGCCACGACGGCGCGGCCGAACGGCCTGTCGCCGCCGATCGCTCCGGTGTTCAGGCCGATCCAGGCGCTCGTGGAACCTTCGGCGTCGGGGCCGGCGGCGGCGGTGCCGCCGATGTCGCCGACGCCGATGCGCAGCACGAAGTCCCGGTCGCGGCTGGTGTAGCCGCCGGCGTACAGCGGGTGCATGCGCGGGAAGCCGTGGAACGGCCAGTTCACGTCGGCCACGGGTACCCGCAGCAATTCGGCGAGTTCCAGCACGGCCTGCTGGGCGCCGGTCTTGCTGACCTCGTCGCCGACGTGGATGATGGGCGCTTCGGCCTCGATCAACGTCCGCGCGAGGGCCTCGATGTCCTCGTCGCGGGCCGGAATGTCGTCCGGGATGATGAAGGAGGCCCGGTCATGAATCGTGGCGGAGACGCCCTTGGCCTCCAGCGCGTGGTTGGCCAGGGCGAGGTACGTTGGGCCGCCGGGCGCCGTGGTCGCGACCTTGAAGGCGCGCCGGAGCATCACCGGAATGGACTCCGCATCCCGCGTCTCCCAGGACATCTTCGTGAACTGCCGGTTCACGTCCTTCTGGTCGAAGCCGGGCCTGGGCCCCAGCAGCAGGTTGTCGTCCTGCATCTCGTTGTCGAGCAGGCCGGCGGTGACGATCAGCGCCGACCCGTCGCGGCTCGAGTTGTAGAGCTGCCCCGCGGACTGGGCGGTGCCGGCGATCACGTGGACGTTGACGAGAGCCGGTTCGCCGGAGGCCTTGTGGTAGCCGTCGGCCATCGCGATGACGATTCCTTCGTGCAGGCCCATGATGAGCTGCATCTTCGGCCGGTCCAGGAAGGCGTCGAAGAGGCCGACCTCGAAAGAACCGGGATTCGTGAACAGGAAGCGGACGCCGGCCGCCTCCATCTGTTCGACCATCAGCTCGCCGCCGGTGCCGGCCGCCAGGCGGCTGCCCGACTCGGGGTCGGCGTTCGCGGCCGCGGCCGCCGCGTTGGCCGTGGATTCGGCGATCGTGCCGGTGAGCCCCAGTGCCGTCAGCGCCTGGATGAACCCGCGACGCGAGAGATCGTTGCGGAGGAAGCGGTAGACCAGTTCGTTCACGGTGAGTCCTCCCGATTGGTGCGCCTGTGAGGGCGCCGGCGTGCGATGCTGCGGGTCCACAGCGTAACAGCCGGCGGCGACGTGGGCAGCGTAATCCAATACAGAGATGATCGTGAACGGAGCGGTGACGGAGAGGCGATGCCGGTGGGTTTCGGGGTAGTTCTGGAGCGGCAGACGGAGCGC
>JAPVWO010000132.1 GCA_027493375.1 Candidatus Multivorans thiocomprendens
AGACAAGCCGATAAGCACCTCCAAAGCGAGAAAACCCAAGCGCCACAACGCGCTCCGACCACCCGGGGGCTCAAAAGGCCTCAGAACTTCGGGCTAGCCACCGGGAGCAACGACTCAGGGGACCGGCTCGACCCCAAGATCCGCGCAGATCTTCCGCGCCAGGATCCGGTTGATCTCGGTATGCCGTGGAATCGCGCTGCGGCGATCGTCCGCCCGGTTCCGCCACCAGGAATGCCGTCGCCCCTCGCGCACCAACTCGCAGCCCTGTCTTCGAAGATGCCGCAGAAGGGCTCTCCGCTTCATGTAGCGACGACGACCTTCTCCAACGTGTAGCCCTCACCCGCCGCCGCCAGCGCCGCCTGCCGATTGAACTCCAGCGCCTCGCCCAAGGTGATGGTCAAGGTCTCCAGCAGCTCCTCGCGACTCCGTTCCTGGCAGTTCACGCCCGGCACTTCTTCGATCCAGCCGATCCACCAGTCGCCGGCCCGTTTGACGATCGCGGTGTACTCCTGCATTCCTCCGGCTCCTCTCTCGACGAAACCTGTGGCCTGTGCCCGAGCAGCTAGGCAACGCGCGTGGCGCAACTCTAACCCGCGCACCTGTCCCAGCTACGGTGAGACTTCGCCGGGGCCGACCGGCGCGTCACCGCCATCCGGCCGCCCCAGCAAGGAGCTCGTCGGCCGCCATCGCGAAGAGCTTGATCAGGCTGCTTCGCTGGCGGTCACGGGTGACCAGACGGAGCTGGCGTCGCGAACAGCCCTGGATCGATCGGGCCGTTGAGTTCGACGTCACCGACCTCCAAGGTCACGACCTCGCCCGTCGCCACGGTGCGCGTCGAGATCCGGGTCGGGAACCTCAAGCCGTCCCGGACAACGAAGTTCCCGTACTCGGCAACCGCGTCCGAGCGCTCCACCCGCACGACATCTCCCGTCTCCCTGTCGATCCAGAAGACGTTTCCGGCCTGAGCGATCTTCAGATGATCCTCGCTCGCCGACACGGTTGGTTCGTCCTCGACGAGATTCGCCGGTTCCGGCGTGAGCGAAGGCAGCAGGCTCCAGAAGGACCGCTCGATCGCTCCCCTCGCGTCGCTCGTCGAGATGCGTGTGACGTTCCCGTCCGGGTCGATCGTGTAGTGGTGACGGGCGCCGTCCTTCTCCATCTCGACCAGAATGGCGCCACCGACATGAAGCCTCTGGAGCCAGTCCGCGCCGTCGAAGTACAACTCGATGCGACCGTCGCCCTTCGCGCCATCGAAGTCGAAGTTGCTGAAGCGGAGTTCCAGATGGGCGGTCCGGATCGCCGCGTTTCGCTCGTCCAGCCGCAACCGGATGGAGCGGACCTCGTCCGTCGCCTGGGCCAGGACCGCCGGTTGGGCCGGCAGGGCCATCGGCGCTGCCGGAATCCACAGCGCGAGCATGGCGAGTCGGTCGGCTAGTCGAGACACGCGCCTCATTCTCGCAGACGACTCTCACCCCCTCCGCTACACTCCCGCCATCCTGTCCAGAGAGGAGGACGCAGAATGAGAGTCCGAGTTCCTGCAGCCTTGGCCGCCATCCCCGTGCTGCTGATCGCGGCGCCGGCTCTGGCGGCCGAAGGCGAGATCAAGCGCGCCGCGAACGGCAAGCCAGACCTGACCGGCACCTACGACGCCGCCACGCTGACGCCGCTGCAGCGGCCCGAAGAGTACGGCGAGAACCTGCACCTGACCCGGGAGGAAGCCGAGAAGATCGCAACCGACGCGGCGAAGGCTCGCGCCGAGCGCCACCAGGTCTCCGACCCGAACCGCGAGGCGCCGCCGGAAGGCGGAGACGGCTCACCCGGGGCCGCTGGCAACGTCGGCGGCTACAACAGCTTCTGGCTCGACCGCGGAACGGACACCTTCGCCGTGGACGGCAAGTTCCGAACCTCGATCATCATCGACCCGCCGAACGGCCGCATGCCGGAAACGACGGAGGCGGCAAAGGCGAGATTCGCGGAGCGCGCCAAGTTGCGCCGCCCGAACACCGGCACCGCATGGTGGCTCGAACTCGACATTGCCGGCCCCTACGACGGTCCCGAGTCGCTGCCGATCAGCGAGCGATGCATCCTCGGTTTCACCGGCGCCACGCCGACCTTCCCGAGCGGCTACAACAACTACAAGCGGGTCGTGCAAACCGAAGACCACATCATGATCCTGATCGAGATGGTCCACGACGCCCGGATCATCCGCCTGAACGACGAGCACCCGAGTCCCGAGGAGCGGCGTTGGCTGGGCGATTCGGTCGGGTGGTGGGAAGGCGACACCCTGGTCATCGACTCGGTGCACTTCCGGCCCGACGGGTTCCTGCGCGGCGCGACCAAGGACCTCCACGTCACGGAGCGCCTGACGCTCCAGCCGGACGGCAACATCCTCTACCACTTCACCATGAACGATCCGGCCACCTGGGAAGCTCCCTGGTCCGGCGAGTACATCTGGAAGCGCGACCAGGAACGCGTCTACGAGTACGCCTGCCACGAAGGCAACTACTCGATGGGCGGCACGCTCCGCGGCGCGCGCATCCTCGAGGACGACTGGCGCGCCGGCAAGGCGGCCAGCACGGGCGGCGAGTAGTCGCCGGTAGTGGCGTAGCACCCGCCAGTCCGGGCGTCCGCGGGGGAGGGCTCCCAGCGGCCGCTCACGCTCAAGAAGAGAGTGAGAGGCCGGCGCTCGCTCCACTACGCTCGCTTCGGTCGGTCGTCGTTTGATGGACGGGCACCGGGCGTCGCTCGCTTCGAGTCCGCTGGGAGCCCTCCCCCGCGGACGCCCGGACTGGCTGGACCACTTCGGCCGGCGCTGGCAGTCCTTGGTGCGCCAACTCGGCCGACAAAGCACCAACCGTCTTACTCGTCTCGCCGATTCGGGCCGATCGCGATCTCGGTGATGTGGAGGCTGAGACCTTCGCCAGCGCCTAGACCAATGAGGCCTTCCAAGCCGATGTCCTCGACCGGGAGATCGGCCACCACTGCGTCATTGACGTAGAAGATCGTCTTTTCGCCGCGGACATCGACTTCAAGGACGTTCTCTGCGGGCGATGTCGCCGGCTCGTCGAGCAAGGTGACGACATCGTGGGCCGTCCACGGTACGTACTCCTGGACCTCGTCGCCGGTGTGTCGGGCTATCCGGAACCGACCCGCGTTGTCGATCTGGAAAGAGACATAGGTTGGCTCGTCGCCTTCGAGGTCGCGGCCGGCGAGGAAGAGACCGAAGGGCGTGTCGATGCGGGTTGACCCGGAGCGGTCCGGATCGCCCTTCGGGAACAGGTAGATCGTGCTCTTGACGGCGTAGTTGCCTGAGGCGAAGCGGCCGGGATCCCAGAGCAGGCCGCCGGAGCCGGCGTAGACGTGCCAGCCGGGGCGCATGACGACGAAGTTCCTCTCGGCCGCCTCGCCGGAGCCGTCGTAGCGGACCTTCCAGTGTTCGGGACGCTCCAGGTTGTGGCCAGACTGGGCCGACGCGGCGGCCGGGGTCGTCATCGCGGCGACAGAGACCGCGGCTGTGCACCAGGCCCTTTGACGATGACGCATCGAGGCTCCTACTCCTCCGGTCGGTAGACCAGGCGTTCTTCCGAAACGACGTTCTTGCCGCCATCGGCGAACAGCTCGTCGCGGGCGAACCAGCTCGGCTTCATGGCGCCGACCGAAAACAGCTTCTCGGCCTGATCACGGTAGTGCGGCGAGTCGGGGCGGTCGCTCTGGCCGATCGGGGGCTGGGTGTAGCTGCGGATCGGGTTGCTGAGGATGACGACCTCGGTCGAGGTCTGGCCGCGGTTGCCCCAGCGGCGGCCGTCGGCGCGCGGCGGGCTGAAGCCGATCGAACGCATGGTCGCCATTCCGGCGTCGTTGAGTGAACCGCCCCCGACCGGCCAGGACACTTCGTCGTTCGAGTCCTGGCGGCCGACGCGAAAGACGTCGCCGAAGACCGGGCGCTGACCGCCGGGGCCTGACAGGAAGGCCTCCGCCGCGATGTCGACCGCGTCGACCAGCAACGGCAGGTCCTCGTCGCGAAGACCGGGCGGTTCGGGCGCCTCGCGGAACAGTTCCAGGTAGTCGTTGACCCTCGACATCATCTCGTTCATTCGCTCATCGCCCGCCAGGCTACGAAGCGCCTCGCGCCACCGGAAGTAGGCGAGCGCGCCCCGGGAGTCCGCCTCGGCGACGCCGTCCCATCTCAGAATCGCGCTCATCACGACCCCGTGCTTCGCCGTGCGCCGGCGGGAAACGGCGGCCTGTGCGCGATTCAACTCCTCGACCCAGCGTTCGTACTGGTAGACGGAGCGATTGAGCGCCAGCCCGACAATCTCCTCCTCGCTCCACTTGCCGCCGGCTTCCCGTTTCGCTTCCAGCAGCGAAACGGCGACCGCGCCGCGCTGGTGGGTGTAGAGCGCGGGCTGGTTGTAGAGGTAGGCAGGGTAGCGCTCCGGCACGAGCGGCGAGCCGACCAGCATCGTGTCCGGGCCGATGTTGTTGTTCTGCATGTAGCCGCGCTCGGGGTTGAGCAGGGACATCAGCTCGGACGCGGGGTGGATGCCGAGCCACTCGGTCTCGGAGGTCGAGCCGTCGACGGGCCGGTTCCAGTCGTAACCGTCGGGCCGGATCGGGACCCTGCCGGTGCGCTGGTAGTAGATGTTCCCGCCGGTGTCCGCGATCATCACGTTCTGCGGCATGATCTGGCGCACGTCCAGGGCCGCCGCGGCACCCTCGTAGTCCTCGGCGACCATGAACCAGTACTTGGACTCCAGGTAGCCGATCTCCTCCTCGTAGGCGAGAGCCGCGGCGTAGGCGCGGTCGCCGCGGCGGGCGACGATCGGGCCGTAGTGCGAGAACCAGAACGTCGCCTCGCGCGGCTTCGCCTCGCCGGCGACCGAAACTTCGACCGCGCGGCTCACCATCTGCCGCCACTCGCCGTCGTAGACGTAGCGACTCGGGTCCTCCGGGTCCAGGGTCAGTTCGTAGACGTCGGCGGTGTCCGGGCCGCCGGTCGTGTGGGCCCAGGCGACGTGCTCGTTGTGGCCCAGGTTGACGTACGGGAAGCCCGACGTGGCGAAACCGCTGATGTGGATGTCGCCGGCGTGGAGCCGCAGCTCCCAGTAGCGGTGTCGGCCGAGCCAGGAGAGGTGCGGGTCGATGATCAGCGCCGCGGCGCCGAACGTCGTCTGGTCCGGCGCCAAGGCGATCTCGTTGGAGGCGCGCAGGTCGACGTCGAAGTTCGGCTCGATGCCCACGGCCCGCAGGTCGGAACGCGCCTGCCCCGCCGGCCAGCTCCAGATGAACTGGCGGCTGAAGGCGACCGGCATGTAGACGTCGACCAGGCGGTTGCCCCACCAGTCCGGTACCTCCTCGGGATGCGCGTCGAGGTAGTCGTTGATGCCCGCGATGAACGCCGCCAGGTGCCGGCGGAGTTCCGGGTTCAGCTTGGCCTCGTAGTGGCGCTTCGCCGCGCCGTAGTGGTCCCACATTCGGGACTCGAGATCGGACCGCACCCAGGCGTCGTTGTTGCCGGGTCCGAAGGCGGCGGCGTACTCCCCGAGGCCGAAGAGGTAGTTCTCGAGCAGTTGCGACAGCCGGTCCTCCGCCATCGCCCAGCCGGAGGCGTAGAGCCCAGCCTCGGCGGACTCGGCGTAGATGTGGGGAACGCCCCAGGTGTCACGGTAGACGGTCGCTTCCTCGCCGCCGCCGGGCGGTGCACAGGCCGCGGCCAGCGTCAGCAGCAAGACGGCGAGGAGCGCACGGTGAACCAGCCGCGGCCCCGCTGCACTCACCGTGCCGAGCCTCATCTTCAACCGCCCGGCTTCCTCGCCGACTTCGGCCGGAACGCCTTGATCCGTTCCTCGTTCGTCGTCAGGTACGGCCCGCCGATCAGGTCGACGCAGTAGGGGATCGCCGGGAACACGGCGTCCAGGCACTCGCCGATCGCCTTCGGCTGCCCCGGCAGGTTGACGATCAGCGACGACCCGCGGATCCCCGCCGTCTGCCGCGAGAGGATCGCCGTCGGCACCGCCAGGAGCGACACCTGCCGCATCAACTCGCCGAATCCGGGCATCTCCTTCTCGGACACGGCCAGGGTGGCCTCAGGGGTCACGTCGCGCGCCGCCGGCCCGGTGCCGCCGGTGGTCACGACCAGGCAGCAGCCCTCTTCGTCGCAGAGTTCACGAAGGGCGGCCGCGATCTGCTCGACTTCATCCTCCACCACTCGCGCACAAGGCTCCCAGGGCGAAGTCAGGACCTCCGCCAGGTACTCGCGGATCGCGGGACCGCCGCGGTCCTCGTAGACCCCGCGCGACGCGCGGTCCGAGACGGTGACGACGCCGATACGAGCGGGAGCGCCTGCAGTGCCTCGATCCACCACGCGCGAGAGCCTATCCCTGCTGCTCGTTGATACCCTCTCCGGCCGTGCCGGACCCAAAGAACGACTCGCGTTTGCACGAACTGAAGGCCCTGCTCCAGGAGCGGAGCATCGCCAAGGGAGACTTCGTCCTGACCTCGGGTGCGCGCTCGCACTACTACTGCGACACGAAGGCGACGGTGCTGTCGCCGCGGGGGTCGCGGCTGATCGGCGAGGCGCTCTGCGAGCAGCTCCGGCCCTTCGACGTCGATGCCGTGGGCGGCCCCGAAGTCGGCGGCGCCTACCTGGCGACGGCGGCATCGGTCGCCAGCGACCTTGATGGAACTCCGCTCTTCGGCTTCCTGGTGCGGAACAAGGCGAAGGGCCACGGCACGAGCGCCCGGATCGACGCCTCGTACCACCCGGACGGCCGCAAGCTGATCGTCGAGGGCCGCAGGGTGGCCGTGGTCGACGACGTCGTGACATCGGCCGGCTCGATCCTGCGCGCGATCGAAGCGGTCGAGGCCGAAGGCTGCGAAGTCGCCGCGGTGTCCGCCGTGGTCGACCGCCAGGAAGGCGGCGGCGACCGCCTGCGCAGCCGCGGCTACGACTTCCGACCGCTGTTTCTCGCCGACAACGAAGGCGATCTGACGCTCTACTCCGGAGACGGACGATGAGAAACGGCAAGCGCCTCGCCGCCGCCGCGGCCACCGTCGCGCTCGCCGTGCTGACCCTGACCGGGATCGCCACCGACCCGGCCCCGGCCCACGTGCGGATCACGACCGACATCAACTTCGCCAACGACGTGCGGCCGATCCTACGCCGCTACTGCATGCCCTGCCACAACCCGAAGGGCTCGGCGCCGGACTACATCGACCTGACCACCTACGGCAACGACGCGAAGCCCGGCGCCCGCGCCTGGGCGGTGGCGATCGAAGAAGAGTTGATGACCGGCCGCATGCCGCCGTGGACCGCCGACGCCCGCTATGACCACTTCCGGAACTCCCGACGGATGAGCCAGCAGGAGATCGACATCGTGGTCGCCTGGGTGCAGGGCGGCGGGCCCCAGGGACCCCGGCGCAACTTGCCGCCGCCGCTGGAGTTCACGGAGGAGGAGTGGGTGCTCGGCTACCCCGACGTGGTGCTCGAGCCTTCGGCTGGGACGGTCGTCGCGTCCGGGGAGCAGACCGCCTCGCACCGCGAGGTGCTCGCCGTCGAGCTCGAGGAGGACGCCTGGATCACGGGCTACGAGTTCCGGCCGCAGAACCCTGGCGTCGTCTACCGGATGGCGGCCTGGGTCCACGAACCCGAGGACATCGAGCCGGAGCAGCTCGAGGTCGAGGTCCAGGTCCCCTACGACCCCTTCCGCGACGAGGACGAACCCGAGCCGACCCGGATGCGCACCGGCCGGCCCGGCCCGCATTTCGTCGGCCAGTGGCTGCGCGGCGACGACCCGGTGCTGCTCCCGGACGGCGCCGGCAAGCGGCTCCGAGCCGGTTCGAAGGTCGAACTCGTCGTCGAGTACCGGCGACGTCCGAACGACGACTCGCGCATCGAGGTCCGCGACCGTTCGAGCCTGGGCCTGTTCCTCAACCAGACCGAGGACGAGGTCGAGCTCTGGGTCGAGAGCGCACGGGCCGGCGCTGAGGTCGCCCTGAAGGGTCGGCGCGCGGGCCGGCCGCAGACGGCCAGCCTCACGCTCACCGAACGCGCCCGCCTGATTGGCCTGCATCCGCACGTCGGCGACCGGCTCGACAGCATGGAGGTCCGCGTCCACTTCCCCGATCAACGCGTGCAGACCGTGCTCTACGTCCCCACGTACGACCCCGAGTTCCCGGCCACCTACCTGTTCGAGGAGGCGATTCACGCGCCGCCGGGCACGCGGGTCGACTCGGCGGCACCGACCTGCCGGCCGGCGGCGAAGGTGGCGGCGTGCCGGGGCTCGCGCCCAATCCCGCCGACCCGAACGCCGCCGCCCACATGGACCACAACCCGCTCCACGGCGGTCAGTTCTTCATGGCGGCGAACAACTACCACCACCTGGAGGGAGCGCTGCCGAACGCCGGCGAGTTCCGCCTCTACATCTACGACGACTTCAAGCAGCCGGTCGATCCGCGGAACTTCGGCGGCGACATCGTGTTCGAGGCATGGAACGAGGAGACGGAGAACTGGGACGAGACCCGCTACCCCATGGCGCCCACGATCGGCAGCGACTACCTCGTCTCCGAGATCCCCGACGAGCTTCCC
>JAPVWO010000133.1 GCA_027493375.1 Candidatus Multivorans thiocomprendens
GATGCTCTCGTTCATCAGGGTGCCGCCCAGGTCGTTCACCCCGGCGTCGAGGCAGGCCCTGACCCCCTGCGGTCCCATCTTGACCCAGGAGGCCTGGACATTCTCGAACCAGGGATGGAGCGCCAGGCGGGCGACCGCGTGCATGAGCACGGCCTCGCGGAAAGTCGGTCCCTTGCGGGCGCGCCCCTTCAGGTAGAGCGGCGCCTCCATGTGGACGAACGGCAGCGGCACGAACTCGGTGAAGCCGCCGGTCCGCTTCTGCAGGTCGCGCAGCCGGAGCAGGTGACGCGCCCAGTTCCGGGGACCTTCGACATGGCCGTACATGATCGTCGCCGTCGTCCGGTAGCCGATGCCGTGGGCCGTCTCCATGACCTCGAGCCACTGGTCGGTGTTCAGCTTGTCGGGACAGATGATCGCCCGGATCTCGTCGTCCAGGATCTCGGCGGCGGTCCCCGGCAGGGTGCCGAGCCCGGCGTCCCGCAGCCGCAGCAGGTAGTCCCTCAGCGGCATTTCGAGCGTCGCCGCGCCCTGCCAGACCTCGAGCGGCGAGAAGGCGTGGACGTGGATCTCCGGCACGGCCTCCTTGACCGCCCGGCAGATGCCCAGGTAGGTCTCGCCGGTGTAGTCCGGGTGGATGCCGCCCTGCATGCAGACTTCCGTCGCGCCCCGCTGCCAGGCCTCGACGGTTCGGCGCATGACCTCCTCGAGTTCCAGGTCGTACGGCTTGCCGCGCAGGTTCTCGCTCAGTTTGCCCTTCGAGAAGGCGCAGAACTGGCACTTGAAGTAGCAGACGTTCGTGTAGTTGATGTTCCGGTTGACGACGTAGGTCACGGTGTCGCCGTTCACTTCGCGCCGGATCGCGTCCGCTGCGGCGCAGACGGCGGAGAAGTCGCCGCCACGAACCTCGAACAGGGCGGCGATCTGATCCTCGGTGAGGTCCTCGCCCGCACGGGCCCGGTCGAGGAGAACACGGACCGCCGGCGAGGCCGCGGCGTGGCCGCTGCCATTGCCGTTGGCGGCCGGCCGCGCGGCGACCGCTTCCAGAATGTCGTGGGGAGGAGGCGTTTCTTCACCCGGCGACCAGTCGTCGGTGCGCGGCAGCCCGGTGGCGTCGATCCGCCGGAGCACCGCGGTGCGCACGCCGCCCAGGCGGCGCATCTCCCGGCTCTGGCCGCGAGCGTTGTCGAGCCAGGTTTCTCCGTCGAGCGCCCACTCGGGATAGACGGTCAGCCGCTCGATCAGCGTCTTGCCGGCGGCGGCCGTCTCTTCCGCCAGGCGTTCCAGGTGCGGCCAGGGCGCCTCCGGGTTGACGAAGTCGGGAGTCACCGGCGACACGCCGCCCCAGTCGTCGATGCCGGCGGCCACGAGCTGCGGCAGTACGCCGGGGCTCAGGTTGGGCGGCGCCTGGATGTGCATCTCCGGTCCCAACACCAGCCTTGCCGCGGCAATCGTCCAGAGGAGGTCCTCCAGGGTGGGTTCGGGCGCGTTCGCCATCCGGGTCTCCGGCTTGGCGCGGAAGTTCTGGACGATGACTTCCTGGATGTGGCCATACTCGTCATGCAGGTCGCGCAGGGCGAGCAGGGCGTCGATCCGTTCCTCGCGGGTTTCGCCGATTCCGATGAGGATTCCGGAAGTGAAGGGCACGCGCTCTTCGCCGGCGAGCCGCAGGGTCTCGAGGCGTCGCCGTGGCACCTTGTCCGGACAGCCGTAGTGCGCCTGACCCTTCTCGTGCAGCCGCATGGAGACGCTTTCCAGCATGATGCCCATGGAAGGTGCCACCGGGCGCAGGCCTTCGATGTCCTCGGCCGTCATCAGGCCGGGATTCAGGTGGGGCAGGAGGCCGGTCTCGACCAGCACCCGCTCAGCGGCTTCCCGCAGGTAGGAGAGGGTCGACTCGTGGCCGAGTTCGGCAAGGCCCTCGCGGCTCGATCAACCGTTCGAGGCTGTCGCCGGCCTCGATGCGGGCGAGCGCACGGGCTTCGTCAGGGGTCGGGCGACGGTCCAGAAACGCGCTGAGCGGAGGGGACATGGCGATCTCAGCGGCGGGCGCCAAACCCGCCGCCGGGGAATAGCGAACGGTATCAGTCCCGGTTCCGTGAGCTCTCGAGCCCGTCCGGCGAACCGAGGCCACGCAGGCCGAGTTTCCGCAGAAGGTGGCCGGTCCGGCTGGGACGGTCGAGTCGCAGCAACTCGGCCAGATCGTCCGGATGGTCCACGTCGAGTCCGAGGTTGGCCAGGACGATGCTGGAGTGGGCCGCTCCCGCCCGCTCGGCTTCCCGCAGGTGGGCATGAAAGCTGCCGTCGCCGAAGCGGAACGGGATGCAGCCCGGCGGCGAACAGACGAGAGCGTTGGTCCCGGAACGGAAGCGGTCGGGCGCGACGGTCACCGCCGCTCCCGGTGCCGGTTCGTTCCCCCTGCTTCTCCAATCGTCGAGGTGCCTGGCGCGGAGTTCCTCCAGATCCGCCGCCGTCACCAGGGGCAGGTCGATCGGCAGCACCAGCATCGTCGCCTCGCCGCGGCGCCGGAGTTCCTCCGCGGCCGTGCCGAGTGCCCGGTTCAGGCCCCGCCTGGGCTCTGAGAGGACCTCGCATCCGGCGTCCTCGAGGTACCTCGCCGCGACGTCGTCCGCGGTCACGGCAAGCCTGCCCGCGATACCGGGGACGCCCGCGATGGCGACGAGCACATCGTCGAGCATGGAGCGGGCCAGTTCCTCCCGTTCTGCGGCGCCAAGGACAGGGGACAGCCTCCGCTTGGCCTCCGACCAGGCCTTGACCGGCAGGACCGCCCAGAGGCCGCCTGCAGTCATGCGGACCGTTCCGGCGGTGCGGCTTGCGCGACGTCGCCGCGCCGGGGGACGAGGTCGCGGGCGAAGTCGATCGTCTCCCTGGCCAGGCGTTCACGGTCGGCCAGGGTCTCCATCACCGTGCCGGTCACCAGGGTGGGAAGACCGAGATCTTCGATCTCCGCCGCCTGCCCGGCGTCGGCGTCATCGACTACGAAGCCGTCGAGCAGGTTCCGTTCCCGGTAGTGCCGGGCGACCCCGACCGGGGTGACCGGCATCCCGAGCTCGGCCATCATCTTGGCTGCGGGACCCTTGATTGCCGCGCCGCTGACGATCGGCGAGACCGCGACGACGGGAGCTTCCGTCCGGCGCAGGGCGGCCTCGACCCCGTCGAGCGCCAGCACCGGATCGACGCTGACGAAGGGGTTCGAGGGACAGACGAGGATCGCCGCGGTCGCATCGTCCTCCAGCGCCTTCAGGAAGGCGGGCGACGGCCGTGCCTTGTCGAGTCCGTCGAAGCGAAACCCGGAGACGGTCGGGGCGCAGGCGTCGCGAACGAAGTAGTGCTGAAAGCTGAGTTCGCCGGTCTCGGTCAGCACGACTGTGCGCACCGGGTCGTCGCTCATCGGCAGCACGCGGGCGGCGATGCCGAGCGCCCGGCAAAGGGTGGCGGTCACGTCGGTCAGGGTCGCGCCGGCGCGAAGCCGTCGCGTTCGCTCCACGTGGGTCGCCAGATCCCGGTCGCCGAGCCGGAACCATGTTTCGCCGCCGAGGTGGGAGAGAGCCTCCAGGAAGGACCAGGTCTCGTGGGCCTGACCCCAGCCGGTGACGCGGTTCGAGATTCCGGCCAGCGTGTACATCACTGTGTCGAGGTCCGGACAAATGCGGAGGCCCAGGTGGTCGAAATCGTCCGCGGTGTTGCAGACGACGGTCAACGAGTCCCCGGGCAGCACGCGCGACAGCCCGAGCGCCAGCTTGGCGCCGCCGACACCGCCGGAAAGCGCCACGCAGTGGCTTGGGGAGCCTTCCGTCATCCGAGACCCGCGTTCACCGAAACAGGTCCTGGTTGCGCGGTCGCAGCAGATCGCGGGCGGTCTGGGCCGGTCCGAGCCGCCCCAGACCGCGGACACGCACGACCGGTGTGCCCTGGTCGCCCTCGCCCTGGACGATCTGGGCGGCGCTCGCGACCTGGTCGGCGATCCCGGTTTCCGAGACCAGGAGTTCCCGACCGAAGAGGTCGCGATCACCCCGCAGGTCCCAGAGCGCCGTCATCCCCGCGACGCCGATGGCGAGCCCGACGGTGCCCAGGCGCCAGGCGCGACCGACGCTGTCGTTGACGATCACGCCGAGGCGCTCGATCTGAAAATGCGCCGTCAGGGCTTCGCGCAGGGCCGCCGCCGAGGCATCCGGATCCTCCGGCAGGAGCAGCGCATGTCCGTGGTCATCGCCGGGACGCAGGTTCGACTGGTCGATCCCCGCGTTCGCCAGCACGAGACCGAGCCGGTGCTCGACGATGATGACTCCGGGGACGGTGCGCAGCACTCCGGTCGATTCCCGAAGCACGAGTTCGACCAGGCGTGGGTCCTTGTCGCACTGCACCGCCAGCCGGACGGCTTCGGGGCTCGGCTCGACGGTGTCCAGGTCGACGATTCGGCCTTCCGCCTTGGAGACGATCTTCTGCGCGACGACGAGCACGTCGCCAGGGCGCAACTTGAGGCGCGCCTGACGCATCGCTTCGGCGATCAGGGGGGCAAGGTCGTCGCCCGGTTGGACTTCGGGCAGGCCCGGTACCGGCTTGATGTTCAGCATGGTCTCGGAAAGCGCGGTGCTCGAAACCCGAAGGCTAACCGCCCATGCGAGCCGAGTGTCGCGCTCGCGGCGATCGAGCGCCGACCGTCTTCAGGGCGTCCGCGTCCGTTCGCCGGTGATCCGGATTCCGGCTCCCGCGATGCCGTACTTCCGGTTCAACTGGATCAGTACGGAGGTCAGCGCCTCCGCGGCGGCAGCGTTGTCGAGCGGTCCGGCGTGCCAGCCCGTCATGCCAAGCGCCTCGATCAGCTCGATGACCTCGGCACGGGCCGACGGGTCGTCGCCCGTGACCAGCACGTCGCAATGGACGGCGCCCTCCTCGCGCAGATGGGCGGCGCCGACATTCTGGAAAGCGGAAACCACGCGGACACCGGGACCGACGGCCTGTTGCGCGATGTTCGCGGCGCAGCCCTCCTCCGGGAGCTGGACCCGGGCGACCTTCGGCGGCACGAGCGGCACCGTGCAGTCGACGAGGATCTTCCCCTGGATCGCTTCGCGCACACCCTCCAGGGTCGCCCGCTGGAAGGCGTAGGGCACCGTGAGAACGACGATGTCGCCCTGCTGAGCCGCCGTCAGGTTGTCGGTGCCGCGAACCGTTTCCGGCAGCCCCAGTCCTCGAAGCTGCTCATTCACGTCCGCGGCCGAGCCCGCGCCCTTCTCGCGCGAACGGGAGCCGATGACGATCGTGTAGCCGGCGGCCGCCCAGCGTCGCGCGAGACCGCCGCCCAGGTCGCCGGTGGCGCCGAGCATGGCCAGGGTGGGTAGGCGAGGGACCGCGGGGTTCTTGCTGGTAGACATTGGGGCGGCGACGATACAACGTTGTTCCCAGCGGCGACACCAGGCGAGCCGTTGCCGTTGTTGGTCCGCCTGACTAAACTAACCAGACCAAGCGCCACTCCGCGGAGGACAGCAGCCATGCGTGTCGTCAACATCCATCATGCAAAGACCCACTTGTCTCGACTTCTGCGAGGAGTGGCCGCTGGCGAGCCATTCGTGATCGCGCGGGCCGGAAAGCCGGTCGCCCGTGTCGTGCCGATGGAGCATGGCAGCGCCCGGAAGAGCCGGGTCGGCTTTCTCAAGGGGCACGACGTACGCGTCCCCGACGACTTCGATCGGATGGCTGCGAAAGAGATCGAGGCGATGTTCTACGGCGAGGAGTAGCGTTTGCTTCTCGACACGCATCTCCTGATCTGGTCCGCCATCGACTCGCCGAGTCTCCCTCTGGAGGCCCGACGGCTGTTGATGGAACCCGAATCGGAACTCCGGTTCAGTGCCGCCTCCATTTGGGAGGTGGCGATCAAGCACGCGCTTGGACGCGAGGAGTTCTGTCTCGATCCTCATGTTCTCCGTCGCGGGCTGCTTGAAGTCGGGTTCACGGAACTCGCCGTGACCGGGCGGCACGCGGCCGGCGTGGCGCTGCTGCCCAAGATCCACCGCGAGCCCTTCGACCGGATCCTCGTCGCCCAGGCCGTTTCGGAGGGCATCACGCTGCTGACCTCGGACCGTCTGGTGGCCAGCTATCCGGGGCCGGTCCGCCTCCTCGAATAGACGCTACTTCCTCCGCCGGTGCAGGGTCACCGTGTCGACGTCCCGCTTGCGTTCCCACCAGTTCTGGTAGAGGTCGAGCGCGAACATCAGGAGCAGGATGAAGATGACGATCCACTGCGGGATGTAGGGAGTGGGGGCGCCGCCCACGACCATGTGCGCGCTGTGGCCCGCCTCGAGGATCAGGACGAAGCCGATCAGCAGCAGGACGAACAGACCGAGGATCTCGAACTCGGGGTTGGAACTGAGGAAGCGCGAGATCGGACCGGCGAAGACCAGCATCAACGCCACGGAGATCAGCACCGAGCCGACCATGACCGCGAAGATGTCCGTCATGCCGACGACGGTGAGGATCGAATCGACCGAGAAGATGAGGTTCATGCCCACGATCAGCGCGACCACCTCGGCGAACCTGTTCGCCTTGGCCACTTCGTGCTCGACGGCCTTCAGCTTGACGCGGAGCTCCTTGACGCCTTTCCAGATCAGGAAGAGTCCGCCGATCAGGAGCACCAGGGACTTGCCGTCCACGGTCCCTGCCAGCTCGACGCCGAGGAACACTCCGTCGAAGCTCCAGAGTTCGGTCGTTGCCGCCCCGAGCACCAGGCTCAGGATCAGCAGCAGCACGATGCGGAGCGCCATCGCCAGAATCAGGCCGAGCTGGATCGCCTGCTTGCGCCTTGCTTCCGGCAGCTTGTTGGCGATGATCGTGATGATGATCAGGTTGTCGGCGCCGAGCGCGATCTGAATCAGCGTCACCGAGAACAGGGCCGCCCAGAAGGACGGCTGGGCCATGAGTTCGGTCATCCCGCGGACCCCTCGCGAAGCCCCTGCCCGATGCGGTTACACTCCGCTTCCGTCATTGCCAAGCCTTGAACATCAGCCGCAGATCTCCAGGAGATAGTCCGATCTCATGAAGCTACACGAAGCCGCCACCACCCCCAACTGCCGCCGCGTACGCATCTTTCTGGCCGAGAAGGGCATCGAGATTCCCGTCGTGCCGGTCGACGTGGGCAAGGCCGAGAACCGCCAGGACGCCTTCCGGAAGAAGAACCCGATGGGCCGCGTGCCCGTGCTCGAGCTCGACGACGGCACCTTCATCGCCGAGTCGGTCGCCATCTGCCGCTACTTCGAGCAGTTGCAGCCCGAGCCGGCGCTGATGGGCGGCGACGACGCCGAGGAGGCCGCCCGCATCGAGATGTGGCAGCGCCGGATGGAACTCGAGATTACCGTGCCGATCATGCAGGTCTTCCGCAACACCCACCCGTACTTCGCCGACCGCATCGAGCAGTACCCGGACTACGGCGAGGGCCCGCTCGACGAGGTCCAGCCCGCGCACGTCGGCGACGCCGTACTCGGTAACGAAGATGTCGGCGTCGGTCCGCAGCGCGGTGGCGGCGTGCGCTGCCGGCAGCGCCGGGACGATGCGGGAGAAGCGGCCTCCGCCGGCGGTCGCCTCGAGCGCGACGATCGAACGTCCGCCGGCCGACATCCGGGCGCCTCGCATGAAGTCGACGGCGCCGCCGGTGCCGCTGATCTGACGGCCGCGGACCGTCTCCGAGTTGACCTGACCGAAGAGGTCCACCTCGACCGCGGAGTTCAGCGCGACGAAGTTGTCCAGCCTGGCGATCACCCGCACGTCGTGGGTGTAGTCGACGGTGCGCAGGTCGATCAGGTCGCAGCGGGTCGCCCAGTCGTAGAGGCGTGGTGAGCCCAGGACCATGGCCGCGACCAGGCGCCCTCGGTCGATCGTCTTGCGGGTGCCCGTGACGGCGCCCGCTTCCGCGAGATCCATCACCCCGTCGGACAGCAGGCCCGAATGAAAGCCGAGGTCGCGGTGGCCGTGCAACGCTGCCAGCACCGCGCCCGGGATCGCGCCGACGCCGGTCTCGATGCAGTCGCCGTCGCGAATGAGTTCCGCGACCAGGGCGCCGATGCGCTCGGCGACGGGGCCGCTCCGGCTGGCGAGCGTGGGCGGTTCGACATCGGTTTCGACGACGTAGTCGAAGCGATCCGCCCGCACGGTCGGGGCGCCCGGCAGTCGGGGCAGGGAGCGGTTCCACTCCGCGACGAAGGGGACCCCCGAGCGCCTCAGCAGGGCCGGCAGGAACCCGGCGCCGATGCCGAGGGAGCAGTCGCCGTTCCCGTCAGGCGGCGTGAACTGGGCGATGGCCAGGTCGAAGGGCGCCGCCACGAGGTCGTCCCAGACATGCCGGTACTGCATCGGCACGAAGCGGACCGAGCCGGCCTCGAAACCGGCGCGCATCTCGGGCGTGACGAAGAAGCTCCGCACCGTCGAGCCGGCCCAGGGCGCGAGCGTCGGCGACGCGATGCCGGGAATGCGGGTGACCGTGAACTCCACGCCGGCGGTCGCCTCGGGCTGGGCGTGGAGGGCCGCGGCGATGCCGCGCGGTTCGTTGCACCCGCCCAGGACGGCGACCTTCATGCCGGGGCGGAGCAGCGCCCCGACCTGATCGGGAGGGAGTCTCTCCATAGCGGCCCGTAGCGTAGCCCGAACGGCAGACGCCCTCGGTAAGCTGAGCAGGGACTTGTGGCCGGGTAGCTGGACAGCAACCTCAGACAGGCGGCCTCAAGAAAACCCCGTGAAGTACACGATCGTCATCGAGAAGGCGACCGACAACTACTCTGCATACGTTCCCGATCTCCCGGGCTGCGTTGCGGCGGCGGACACGCGCGACGAGGTCATCGAGTTGATGCGAGAAGCCATCGAGTTCCATCTCGAGGGTTCCTGTGAAGACTGGCGTGCCTCCGAGAATGCCGGGATTCTTGTCGATGATCGTCCCGCCCATCGATGCCCCCAGTTTGTCCGGCCGGATCTCGGGTTCATGGCTCATGGTAGCTGACACGCGCCGAAGTCTATCTTGGCGGACCCGCTCCCGGCTGGCTCGGCACCGAGTCGCGGTCAAGGAGGGCGAGCATGTCTTCGTGGATGGCGCGCCAGTCCTGAGACAGGTCGATCGTTCGGGCCTGAATGTCGAAGCCTTCGAGCCGGACGTCGATGGCGATCTTTTCCTCGACCTGCGGGTAGAGGAGCATCCCCTCGTGCGGTAGGTCCGGCTTCGCCGCGGTGCGGTTTCGCAGATACGCCAGGAGCTGGTAGAGGTTCCCGGACCGGAGCTTCCGGCCGCCATAGCGGCCGCCGAGAGGCTTCCCGTACCACTTCGTGTCGACGATGATCCGGCGGTCGTTGGACTCGAGAATGACGTCGGCTTCCATCCCTGGAATCCACTTCCGCTGGTTCTCCCGCGTGCCGTCGTCCACGAACCTGATACCGCGTCCCTGGTGGTTGACGCGGAACCCCTTCTGTTCCTGCCTGAAGAACGCGATGACGAAGTCCTCGAACAGCTTGTGCCTCTTCTCCGCGTCCAAGCGGACGAAGCGATGGACGCCAGACTGCTCTTCGACGACGAGTTGCTCGTGGATCAGGCGGCTGACGGCCAGCAGAAAGCGGTACATCCGTTGGTTGCGGTGGAGTTGCACCTGGCCGAAGACGCCCCGGTCCAGCCTGAGTGTTCGTACTCCGGCGAGCTTCCCGTACGCCGAACGAACCTTCCGGCGAACCTCGTCGTCAAGGTTCGGGGTCCGACGCAGCCGGCCCAGAGTGGAGCGCAGGATGCGGTTGTGCAGAACGTCGATGGACAGTTCCTCGTACTCGCAGGCAGCCAGTCCTCGACTGCGGAGGGCTCGCTTCGCCATCTCGCTCGCATCGACCTTGCCGCGGATGCCCCGGAGGTCGGCGCGGACCTCCACGTAGTTCCTGTCGACCCCGCGCTTGACGAGCCGTAGCGTGCCCCGGGCCAGAACGACTCCCAGGAGGTCCTGGATTCGTTCCAGACGGCCCGCGTCGGCCAACGAGACGGCCTCGCGCTCCTTCGCGTGGCCCCACGCGTAGCAAAGGAGATAGAAGAGGTTGGCGACCGGGATCTCAGTCGCCATCGGGCAGATCGAGCAGGCGTTTCTCCCACTTCTCGACCTCGTCCTTGCGGTCGAACCAGTACTCGCGCAGGAGCGGCAGGATCTGGTTCCGAGTCCGGTGCCGTCTCCAGCTCTCGTCGATTCTCTCGCCACTCTGCGGCACGAAGTAGCTGTGGCCGATCTCGAAGCCGTGGCCGAGGTCGTCGTCGCCGCGGATCTTCTCGTTGAGGTCCCTCATGTCCTTGACGATTCTGGCGATCAGGTCGCGGATGACGCCTGCATGGCGCAGGTAGTCCTGGAACTTCCCGCCGAACTGTGGCTCAAGCTCCTCGAACGCGAACCGGCGCCGGAGGGCATGGTCCACCACGGCGAGCGACCGATCGGCGGTGTTCATCAAGCCGAGGATGTGAACGTTCTCCGGCACGGAGAAGCTCTCGCCCGCCTCCTGGTAGGTCAGGCGGACGGCGTGCTCCGGGCCTCGCTTGTCCGACTCGACCAGCATGAGCAGTTCCCCGAAGATGCGGGAAAGGTTGCCTCGGTTGATCTCGTCGATGATGAAGACGTGCGGCGTCTCGCGGTCCTGCTCGGCAAGTCCGCAGAACTCGAAGAAGACCCGGTCCCTCCTCGTGAAGCCGCCTGTCTCGTTGGGCCGGAAGCCCTGCACGAAGTCCTCGTACGCGTAGGACTGGTGGAACTGGACGGCCTCGATCGGGCTGTTGTCTTCGCGGCCGATGAGGCACCAGGCGATCCGCTTGGCGATGAACGTCTTGCCGACGCCTGGCGGTCCCTGGAGAATGAGATTCCTGCGGCTTCGGATGCTGTCGAGGATCTCCTGGAATCGACGCTCGGGCAGGAAAAGGTCCTTCATCGCGTCGGCCATCGAGTAGGAAGATTGGGGGAGGGGTTCCGGGTCCACGATGGGCTCTGGCGGCTCGGGCTCGTCCTCGCTCACGATCCGAAACAACTCTTGGACTTGTTCCATGCGGCGCGAGACGGCTTTCAGGCCGTCGTTCGCGGAGAAGCCGGAACCTGGGTCAGCGACCTCGGCCAAACGATCAAGGAGCCAGCGATGCTTGGCCGCAGTGCTCGCCCCCTTGCCCCCAAGCTTCTTGAACAGCACTACAAGGTCGTAGGCAGGGTGCACTCTCTGGGCACCAAGCAGATCATGTGGAAACACTGCGGTCATGAGGCGCCACGTCTGGATGATCGGCCTGTCCCCCTCTCCGCTCCCGTTCGCGCGAACGGTGTGTGATCTAGCCAGGTCCATCAGGCTCTCGGCCGCCTGTTCCAATGCCTTGACGCGTTCGTCCCGATCCTCAGGAAGCGGGGTGCCGACGGCTGTTGCGACGTTCGACCGGAACTGCTCGTCCTCGATGGCGGTCGTGAGGTCGTACTCGCCGTATCCCATGTCTCCAAGTACTCTCTGGTCGTACCAGAGAAGCTCCATGAACTCGGGGCTTGCCCGCTCCGACTGACGCCACGCCTTCACTTCCTCCAGCATGGCTTGGCGCTTGGCAATCCGTTGTCGTGCCTCTTTGTCGTCTTCGATCCTCTTCCCGGCCAGTTTCCATGCGGTGCGGAGATCGAAGTCGGGCTCGCTTCGCGGCTGTGCTGCGAGAGCAGCGGGCGGCAGTCGCCCGTCGGTCATCGTCTCGTTTCGCGTGTAGTTGCTCTTGAGCCAGTCGAGGCTCAGCGTCGGAGGATTCGTTGCCAGGAGGTCGGCGCCCTTGGCCGTCAAGCGGTAGACCTTTGGTCCGACCCCGGTGAGCAGGCCGAAGCCGTCTGGGTGCTTCGTACCCAGCCAGACGAGAGCGAAGTCGACCTTCTTTCCGAGCTCGCTTGGCGTGAGGTCTAACTGGTTTGCCACGTCTTGCCTGATCGCGGATGAACGGGTCTCTTCGCCGTCCGAGAGGGCCATCAGGGTCGGCAGCAAGGCGTCATCCACTTTCAACTCACGGACCATCGAGATCCTCCTTTCGCGTAGATTGCTGGCGCGGAATTCTCGCGGATCCGCGAGTCGATTCGACCCGATGCGCTTGCGCGGCCGCCGAGTATCGCAGGTCCAGCGTAATCCAATACAGAGATGATCGTGAACGGAGCGGTGACGGAGAGGCGATGCCGGTGGGTTTCGGGGTAGTTCTGGAGCGGCAGACGGAGCGCT
>JAPVWO010000134.1 GCA_027493375.1 Candidatus Multivorans thiocomprendens
CAGGCAACGGCCACAAGAACGCCGGGGGCGACAACGAACTGGATCAGCCTGGAGGTGGTCATGGGAACACCTTAGCGCCTCCGGGTCCAGTAGCCAGAGGGGCTGCTACTCGCCGTGCCGTTCCTCCGCCGTCTGCTTGAGCGCCTTGTCAGCCCAAGGGCATGGTCGGGAACGGGTCCCTTGCGGTGGACGAGGTGACATACTGCTCTTGCTGGGCGAGCGGCAACCGGAGGTGGCATGGACCATACCTACTTCGTGGAGATCTCTTGGGACGAGGAAGCAGGCGTTTGGCACGTCTCGGACACGGACTTCCCCGGCTTGGTCGCCGAGGCGCCGTCGGAGCACGATCTCGTGAAGAAGATCCGAGCGCTCGTGCCGGAACTGTACGAGTTGAACCGGCATCTCTTCGATGAATCGGTGTTGAAGGCGATTCCACTGCGGATGACGGCAAGCAGGCTGGAGACGATCCACCTGGCGGGCTGATGGCCAGCTTCACGAGAGCCGTGAAGCGGAGATTGCGGGAAGCGGGTTGCCGTATGGTGCGCCAGGGGCGCGGGGACCATGAGATCTGGTTCAGCCCGATTTCCGGCAAGCACTTCCCTGTGGACGGCGACATCAAGTCGCGGCACACGGCAAACGCCGTGCTCGCGCAAGCGGGTTTGACGAAGGCCTTCTGATCCATGGGGTCGTCGCGATGGAAGGCGCGCTTAGCGGTGCGCGACTCTAGCTCAGCGGATCGCTTGGCCTCTCGTCCGCACAGACGGACCGTGCGCTGCGCCTCTTCACCATCTCGTCCACGTCGGCCATGGCCTTCCGGGTCCGCGCGTTGGGCACCTGCTTCTCCGCCGTTTGTTTCAACGCCCGGCCGACGCTGGCGAAGCCGCGGTGCATGGCGCCGCCGAACAGCAGCCTTGCCACCGGCGCCAGCGGTCCTTCGAGGGTGTCGGTGTTGAAATAGGTGCAGCTCGTCTCGCTTCGCTTCTCGAGTCGCTGTACGCGCAGCGCCTTGACGAGTCCGAGGGCGACGTTCGTGGTCCACGCCAGGCGGGTCGGCGGTTCGACGATCGCGATCCGCTCGGTCTGCTTCCGGTTGTAGCGGTCCAGCTTGACGTCGAAGTGGATCGTGGAGCCGACGCGGACATCGGTCTTTCTGTAGGTGCGGGCGAAGGGATTCCACTCGTGGTAGCGGTCGAGGTCGACGAGGAGGTCCCAGGCCACCTCGATCGGGGCGTCGATCTCTACCGGTTCGGAATCGATGGCGTGCTTGAACATCCGGGGCCTCCTGTACCGCTATCGCTGGCCGAGCGACCGGAACCAGCGGTCCGATTCTTCCCAGAGGCGTCGTGATGCCGCTTCGTCCCGGGCGTCGCGGATGGGCTCGGCCTTCGCGCAGCGTTCATGGTAGTGGCCGCCTTCCAGGTGAAGGTCCGTGGCGCAGTGGATCGTCGTCTGCGCGGCCTGCTCCGGCGTCAGGAGGATCAGCGGCGCCAGTGGCGTGACCAGGCGCTTCGTCCGCCTGAGCCACCGGGGTTCGTCCTGCCAACCGAAGGTCATGTTCGAGTAGGCCGACCCCGGATGCAGGGCGGCGGATCGGAGGTTGCCGTCCGCGGCGTAGCGGCGATGCAACTCGAAGGCGTGGTGAATCAGGGCCAGCTTGGACTGGCCGTAGGCGGTCCAGGAGTCCAGCCTGTCCGGGGGTGCGAAGAGGCGGTCGTTGCTGCCCTTGTCGTGCTGGTGCGAGGAGACGTTGATCACCCTTGCGTCGCCGCTGCGCCGGCCGGACTCGAGCAGCATCGGCAGCAGCAGGCGGGTCAGGTGGAACGTGCCCAGGTAGTTCGTTCGCCAGTGGATCTCGAAGCCGTCGGCGGAGAGTCTCTGCTCGCGCCAGCGCCAGAGCACGTCCCGGAGGATGCCGGCGTTGTTGATCAGCACATCCAGGCGGCCGTCGGACACCTCCCGGTACCAGGCGGCGAAGTCCGTGACGCTTCGCGCGTCGGCGAGATCGAGCCGAAGGGCCTCGATGCAGTTGGAACGGTGCCCTGCGTCCCGCAGTTCCCGCAGCAGGGTCTCCCTCGCGGCTTTGCCGTTGCGCGGGCAGGTCACCGCCACGTCGGCGCCCCACGCGGCAAGCGTCCGCGCAACCTGGTAGCCGATCGACCCGGGTGTCGCTCCGGTGACGATCACCTTGCGGCCCGACATGTCCACTCGCTCGGCCATCGGCTTGCGCGAGCAGAGTTCCACCAGATGGTGGAACGCCTTCGAGACTGCGGATCCGGGTCGGTAGGGCATTGGGTTCGATGACGCGCGGCAGGCTTCAGAGCCGGCGCTTTGCGCCGGATGCCGGCGAGGGCGCCGATGCATGCGGTTTCGGCGGCGACTGCGTCTCGAGCAGCACTTCGCTCGCCTCCCACAACCTGGCGCCATCGCTCGGGTCCGTGGCGTGTTCGGACGGGCGCTTCTCGCGCAGCATGTGCAGGTAGATGCCGCTGCGTTTGCCGGCGTC
>JAPVWO010000135.1 GCA_027493375.1 Candidatus Multivorans thiocomprendens
GAGGCATACCGCGCCGGTTTCGCCGCGCCGGCACTCGCGCGCGCGCGGATCGGTTTCGTCGGCGTCGGTCTCCAGGGCGGCAGCCACGTGCGGAACTTCCTTCGCATCGACGGCGTCGACGTGGTCGCGATCTGCGACATCGACGAGCCCCGCGCCGAGGAGGTCGCCTCGTGGGTCGTCGGCGCGGACAACGAGCCGCCGGAGCTCTACACGCGGGGCGATACCGACTTCAAGCGCCTCTGCGAGCGCGACGACATCGACCTCGTCTTCAACGCGACGCCCTGGCGGTGGCACGTTCCGGTCTGCGTCGAGGCGATGGAGACCGGGAAGCACACGGCGGTCGAGGTGCCGGCCGCGATCACGCTCGAGGGCTGCTGGCGCCTGGTCGAGACCGCCGAACGCACCGCCCGGCACTGCGTGATGATGGAGAACTGCAACTACGGTCGCAGCGAGATGATGGTCCTGAACATGGTGCGCCAGGGTCTGCTGGGCGATCTTCTCCACGGCGAGGCCGCCTACGTCCACGACCTGCGGTCGATCAAGTTCTCGGACGCGAACGAGGGTCTTTGGCGCCTCCAGCACTCGGTCGAACGCAACGCCAACCTCTATCCGACGCACGGACTCGGCCCGGTGGCCCAGTGCCTGGAAATCAACCGGGGCGACTGCTTCGACTACCTCGTGTCACTGTCGAGCCCGGCGAAGGGGCTGGCGCTCTACGCCAAGGAGCGCTTCGGCGCCGACGACGCCCGCGCCAGGGTCCGCTACGCCCTGGGCGACATGAACTCAAGCCTGATCCGCACGCGGCGCGGGCGGAGCATCCTGCTGCAGCACGACACGACGACGCCCAGGCCGTACAGCCGGCTGAACCTCGTGCAGGGTACCCGCGGCGTGTTCGCGGGTTTCCCCGACCGGATCTTCATCGAAGGCGAGGCCGAGGGGCACGACTGGAGCGATGTCGAGCCCTACCGGGAGCGCTTCGAGCATCCGTTGTGGGCGGAGCGGGCCGGCGACGCCGAGGGCGCCGGTCACGGGGGAATGGACTATCTCGAGGACTACCGGCTGATCCGTTGCCTCCTCGAAGGCATGCCGATGGACATGGACGTCTACGACGCGGCGGCGCTGTCGGCGCCGGTCGAACTGAGCGAGATCTCCGTGGCGCGGGGGAGCGAGCCGGTCGAGTTTCCGGATTTCACCCGCGGCGCGTACCGGACGCGGCCGCCCCTGGGGATCGTCGCCTGAGAGTCGCCTATCTTCTGCCCGGCGCCGCCCTCTATGGCGGCGTCAAGGTCGTCTTCCAGCACGCCCGGGCCTTGAGACGGTTGGGGGTCGAGGTCACGGTCCATTCGCCGGATCCCTGCCCGGACTGGTTCGACGGCGCGCGGGCCTTCTATCGGCAGGTTCCGGCGCTCGAACCTCGTTCTTTACCCCGGGTCGAGGTGGCGGTCGGTACGCTGGCGCCGACGGTCGCTCCCGCGGTCGAGATCGCCGAGCGGCTGGCCTGCCACCTCTGTCAGGGGTACGAGCCGGGCCACGACGCGCTGCTGCCGTCGGAGCGCGCAGCGATGCGCGCGGCCTATGATCTGCCGGCGCTGAAGCTGGTCGTTTCGCCGCACCTGGCGGGCACCCTCCGTGACCGGCACGGCGTCGAAGCGCGGTGGATACCCCAGCCCTTCGAGCCGCGGTTGTTCCGGCCACCCGAGCGGGAACGGGTCGACGATGGCCGGCTGCGAGTCCTCGTCAGCGGGCACTGGGAACTGGAAGTCAAGGGCGTCGCCTGGTGCCTGCGCGCGCTGAGGCCTCTTTTCGAGAGTACGGGCGGAGGGATCGAGATCGTGCGCTTGTCGCTCGACGCGGATGAGGAAGAACTGGCCTTCTGGCCGGAGGCGGATCGCCGTCGGCACGTGCCGCCGGCGGAAGTTCCCGCGCTGATCCAGGGCGTCGATCTCTGCATCGGACCGTCGTCGCCTCTCGAGGGCTTCGGCCTGCTCGCACTCGAAGCGATGGGTTGCGCCCGTCCCTGCGTTCTGACGGACATCCCCTCGCACCGGGACCTCGATCCGGAAGACAGGGCCTCCATCAAGGTCCCGCTCGGTGACGGGGAGGCGCTTCGCGGCGCGGTGGAACGCTTGTGGCGAGACCGGGAGCTCCGGCGTCGTCTGGGTGCGGGAGGTCGCGCCATCGCTGAAACGTATACCGAGCGGCGGACCGCCGAGGCGCTGCTGCACGCCTTTCGGCGTTGACCCGGGGACGTTCGCTCCGGCAGACCGGGTGCGCCGGCGCCCCCGGCCGGGATCCGGCGCGAAGCGCCGGCCTCCGGAATCCCTGCCGCTCTACATGAAGATCGATACGTAGAAGCCTGCCGTCGCCAGGCTCTCGCGGTCGGGCGCCATCGACTCCGGCAGCGCGTCCATTCGGGGCGGCAGGGGAGTCGTCTGGGCGTCGATCCGGTAGCGGTCGAAGCCGGCCGCGTGCAGCCAGTCCTCGAGGGTGCGGCGGGTGAAGAAGCGGACGTGGGTGGCGCATAGCAGACCCATCGGGATGTAGTCCCAACGTCCGGCAATGAGGTCCTCCACGACCGAGTAGTGGCCGACGTTCGGCACCGAGAACACCATGCGCCCGCCGCGACGGAGCCAGCCGGCGGCGCGTTCGAGGAACGCCTGGCCGTCGGTCAGGTGCTCGAATAGCTCGAAGGCGACGATCGCGTCGAACTTCTCTCCTGGTTCCACGGTCTGGACATCGCCGTGGATTACCCGATCCAGGCGGGACTCGGCCGTGGCGGCTGCCTCGGGATTCAGCTCGATTCCGACCACCCGGCAGCCGAAGCGTTGCTTGATCAGGGCGGCGGTCGCTCCGCGGCCGCAGCCGATCTCCAGCACCGACGACTCGGATTCGAGACGGTCGGGAAGCAGCGGCAGGACGTCAGCGCGCTCTCCGCCGTAGTAGTCGATGAACTCGTAGCAGAGGCCGGCTCGCGGACCGGAAGGCCGCGCCCCCGACGCCCACTGCGCCGCGGCCGCGGGAGACAGCAGTACGGCGGGGCAGGCGTCCGGCTCGGGCGCTCCGGCGCCGACGGCCTGGGCGTCGCCTGCCAGCCACCGGGACTCCGCCAGGTCGAAGTCGGCCAGGGTGAACAAGTCGTTGCTCGCTTCCGGGCCGGTGGTCGTCAGATCGGTGGCGTAGACCACGCCGCCTTCCGTGCCGGTTGCCAGCTCTTCGCGCATCCGGTGCAGTGAGGACCGGCCGATCAGGACGCGGTGCGACGACAGGACCAGGACCGCCTCGGCCTTTTGGGGCAGCTTCCCAGGGATTGAGGCAACGACGTCGACCTCGGCGAACACGGCGCGGGCCTCAGAGGCGAGCCATCGGCGGAGATACCACCACTCGGCGGACGCGTCGGCCTCGGCGTCCCAGGGCAGGACCAGCGGGAGCATGAGGCGATCGTATGCGGGCCGAGGCCCTACGAACGGGCCATGACCTCGTTGTGGAATTGCTCGATGACCCGTTCCTGCGAGGCGAGGGAGGGCAGCAGCATGAGCTGGTCGAGACCGGCGTCCGCGAGGGTGCGGACCTGGGCCCGTACCTCCTCGGCCGTACCGGCCAAGCAGGAGGCGCGGATGAGGTCGGGCGTGACGAACCTCTCTTCTTCCGGCAGGGAGTAGGTGCAGTGGCCCGCGTGGACGCGCAGGTGGCGTCCTCGCGCCGGCGTCTTTTCGACCAGGGCGCAGTACTCGTCCCAGACCGGCCGCACGTGCGGCGGCGGCTCCCGGTCGAACTGATGCTGCTGGTCGTAGAGGTAGTGCAGGCCGGAGAGCACGAAGGGGCCGCACTCCTCGATCACCCGCGGCGACGTGAGATCCTCGCCGGGCTCGAGGATCACTGCGGTGGTGAGCGAGCAGGTGTAGAAGCTGTCGCGGTCGAAGCCCCGGCCCGCGGCCTCGGCGCCGCGGCGGCAGTTCTCCATCGCGCGGTCGAACAGCGAGGCGTTCGGCGGGATCGACATGACGAGGCCGTCGCCGACTTCGCCGGCCAGACCCTGGCTTTTCGGGCCGAAACCGGAGACGTACATCGGAATCCGCGGTTCGGTGGCGATGAAGCCCTGTTCCTCCATCAGGAAGCGCAGCGGCTCGGTGCGCCCACGGAACGTGAAATCGACCTCCTGGCCGTCGAGCAGCGCCCGCACGACCCGCAGGTACTCGCCGAACTCGTTGACGCCGACCGGGCGGTGACCCATCAGGCGGAGCGCCGTGTTGCCGGCGCCGATGCCGAGGAAGGTGCGTCCCGGCGCAATCCGATTGATCGTAGCGATGCTGTGCGCGGTCACTGGCGCGATCCGCGTGCCGGTGATCGCGACGCCGGTGCCCAGCTTGATCCGGCTCGTGCGCTCGGCCGCCAGCGCCAGCACCGCGTAGCAGTCCGACCAGATCATCTGGCTGTCGGCGATCCACGCGTGGCTGTACCCGAGCGCTTCCGCTCGCTCGATGTAGCCGATGTCGTCGATCTTGCTGGCGACGCAGATGCCGAAATCCATGGGGCCGGCAGTCTACCGCCGGAAGCGTCGCTACACCCGCCCGGTCTGGGCCGGAGGAGAGGGTCCCAGCGGACGCGAGCGCTTTCCGGATGAATGGAGGGTCGGCGCTCGCTGCGGTCGGCTGCGCTCCGGTTGGGCGTCGGACGATGGGATGGCGTCGGGCGTCGCTTGCCGACAGCCTCGCTGGGACCCTCTCCTCCGGCCCAGACCGGGCTGAACGGCTTCGACGTGGCGGACCTGCGGCGCGGTAACATCCTCGGAATCCAGAAAGAGGATCGGGTTCCGGAGCGGTTGAGACGTATGGACACAAGAGACAGCAGGGTCGCGGGTGCGATGCTGATCGTCCTGGGTTTGCTGGCAGGCGGTGCGGTCGCTCAGGTTCCGGCCGTGCCGGACTTCGAGTCGGAAGTTCTGCCCGTGCTGAAGAGCCGGTGCTTTGCCTGCCACGGGCCGTTACGGCAGCGGGGGAGTCTGCGGCTGGACTCGCGGCCGGCGATGTTGATCGGGGGCGGTCGGGGAGCGGCGATCGTGCCTGGAGATGCCGAGGCGAGTCTGCTCGTCGCGGCGATTCGGCGCGAGGACGAGCTGGAGATGCCGCCGCCGCGGGCGCTCGAGGAGGCGGAGCGGGGGTTGCTGGAAGCGTGGATCGAGGCCGGAGCGGAGTGGCCTCCGGCGCATGAGGAGGAGTTCGAAGTAGCTGGCGTTGCGGCGCGGGAAGTTCCGCCGGTGGAGCACCACATCGCGGAGCCGGGCGAGCCCCTGTCTTTCCATCGCGACGTACGGCCGATCCTCTCGGATCACTGCTACGAGTGCCACGGTCCGGACGTGGCTGTGCGTCAGGCGGGGCTGCGCCTCGACCAGGCGGAGTCGGCGTTGGGCGTTCTTCCCTCGGGTCGCCGGGCGCTGGTGCCGGGCAGCCTGGACCAGAGTCAGTTGTTTCAGCGGATCGCGGCGAGTGAGCCGTTGGATCGGATGCCGCCCCTGCATGCCGACTCGGCGCTCTCGGAACGGGAGATCGAGATCCTCGGCCGCTTCATCCTGCAGGGCGCGGAGTTCGAGGACCATTGGGCGTACCGGCCGCCGCGGCGACCCGATCCGCCCAGCGTGACGGACCGTGGTTGGGCGCGCGGCGATCTCGATCGCTTCGTCCTTGCCCGGCTGGAAAGTGCGGGGCTTGCGCCCGCGCCCGAGGCGGACCGCCGCACACTGGCGCGGCGTCTCTCGCTCGACTTGACCGGGCTGCCGCCGACGCTCATGTGGCGCTGGCGCGACTGGGTGATCGACGCCTTCAACGCGAACCAGCCGTTCGACGAATTCACGGTCGACCAGCTCGCCGGCGACCTGCTGCCGGATCCGACGCCGGAGCAGTTGCTGGCGACGGGCTTCCACCGAAACCACATGATCAACTTCGAGGGCGGCGCGATCCCCGAGGAGTACCGGGTCCAGTACGTCTTCGACCGCACGGACACGACGGCCACGGTGTGGATGGGCCTGACCGCGGGCTGCGCCAAGTGCCACGACCACAAGTTCGATCCGATCAGCCAGCGCGAGTACTACCAGCTCGCGGCCTTCTTCAACACGGTCGACGAGGTCGGGCTCGACGGCAGCCAGGGCAACGCGGAGCCGAAGGCGCCGGCGCCGGACCCGGGCCAACGCGCCGCGCTTCAGGAGCTCAGGGCGGAGCTCGCGCCGCTGGATGCGCTCCTCGACGACGTGAACGGGGACGCAGACGCGGCCCAGGCCGCGTGGCAGGAAGAGTGGGACCGCCGGCTGGGCGAAAGGTGGCGGACCCTGACCCCGGTTTCGCTCGAGTCCACGACCGGCGCCCGGATGATCGTTCTCGACGACGGCTCGATCGAGGTGTCGGGCGACAACCCGACGACCGACGTGTACGTGATCGAGGCGGAGACCGACCTCGACCGGGTCTTCGCGCTGCGCCTGGAGGCGCTTCGCGATCGATCCGACCCGTCGCTCGGGATCGGCCGAGCCGCGGACGGCAGCTTCGTGCTGACCGAAATCGAAGTGGAGGCGACTCCGCTGGCCGGCGGGCAGCCACGGGACGTGGACTTCGTTGACGCCCATGCCGACTACGCGACGCCGTCCCTGGGGCCGGAACTGGCGGTGGACGGAAACCTGGAGACGGGCTGGGGCGCGGGCTACGTGACTCGGGCCACCGCCCGGACGGCGGTCTTCCGGGCCGCCCCGCCCGATGCTGGCGACGGCGGACGCCTCGAGCCGCCTCATTCCGGCGGCGCCCGGTTGCGGATCGTCCTGCGGCAGGAGTCGAGCTACCAGCACAAGACGATGCGCCGCTTCCGTCTTTCGGTCTCCGGCGCGTCCGACGTGGCGTTTCAATCGCTGGGACCGAAGATGCTTCCGCCACCGTACGGCGGCCTCGCGGCGGCGTACCGCGACTTCGAGTACCTGGTCGGGCTGCCCCGGGATCAACGGACCGAGGAGCAGGCGACGACGATTCGTCGTCGGTTCCGTCGCGGTCACTGGTCTCCGTGGCGGTCGCGCGAGGCCCGCTACGCCGAGCTCTCGGACCGCCTTGCAGGGATCGAGGCCGCCGTACCGACGACGATGGTCATGCGCGAGATGGACGAGCCGCGGCCCACCTTCCTGCTGCGCCGCGGCGAGTACGACCAGCAGACGGACGAAGTCGACGCGGTCGTCCCCGCGGTTCTGCCGCCGATCCCCGAAGACCTCCCGAAGAACCGGCTCGGCCTGGCGCGTTGGCTGGTGAACGGCGACCACCCGCTCACCGCGCGGGTGACCGCGAACCGCATCTGGCGGAAGTTCTTCGGTCGCGGCCTGGTCGCGACGTCCGGCGACTTCGGTTCCCAGGGCGAGTGGCCGTCCCATCCCGAGCTGCTCGACTGGATGGCGACCGAACTGGTCCGGCAGGAGTGGGATCTGAAGGCGCTCCAGAAAACGATCGTGATGTCCTCGACCTACCGTCAGAGTTCGAAGGCGACTCCCGAACTGATCGAGCGCGACCCCGAGAACCGACTGCTGGCGCGGGCGTCCCGCTTTCGCCTCGACGCCGAGGTGATCCGGGACGGCGCGCTGGCCGTCTCCGGCCTGCTGGTGGAGAAGCTGGGCGGCCCGAGCGTCAAGCCCTATCAGCCGCCCGGCCTTTGGCGGGAGATCGGCTACGAGAGCCGCGGCCGCTTCAGCGCCGGCATCTTCGAGCAGGACCACGGCGAGGCGCTCTACCGGCGCAGCCTCTACACGTTCTGGAAGCGCACGGTGCCGCCGCCGAACATGCTCGTGTTCGACGCGCCGAACCGGGAGACGTGCGTGGTGGAGAGATCCCGCTCCAACACGCCGCTGCAGGCGCTGGTCCTGATGAACGATCCCCAGTTCGTGGAGGCCGCCCGAGTTCTGGCGGAGAACCTGCTCGCGGAGAACGTCGTTGCCGAGCGGGCCGAAGCCGGCGATGCGGGCCTGGTCGACGGGCTCTTCCGGCGCGTGCTCGCGCGGCCGGCAACGGCCGTGGAGCGGCAGGCGATGCTCGATCTCGTCGCCGATCTGAGACCGCGCTACGAACGGGACACGGCGGCGGCGCGGGCGTTGCTGCGCGTCGGAGAGCGGCCGGTCGACGAGCGAATCTCGAGCGCGGAACTCGCGGCCTGGAGCGTGGCCGCGAGCGCGGTGCTGAACCTGGACGAGGCGGTGACCAGACGATGAAAGGAAGGAAGACCGACTCCTTCTGTAGCGCCCGCGGCCCGCGACCGGGCACGGATCCCCAGGCCGACTACGCGCTCGGTGTCAACCGGCGGCAGTTCTTCGGCCTGGCGAGCACGGGCATCGGTGTCGCGGCGCTCTCCTCGCTGCTCGATCCGGGGCCTTCGTGGGCCGCCCGCGGCGTGGTGTCGCGGGCAGAGGGGTCGCGGGCGCCGGGGGCACTCCAGGGCACTCACTTCCCGGCCAGGGCAAAGCGGGTGATCTACCTGTTTCAGTCCGGTGCGCCGTCCCAGATCGACCTCTTCGACCACAAGCCGCGGCTGGCCGAGTGGCATGGCGAGGAGCTTCCGGCATCGGTTCGGGGAGATCAGCGCGTGACCGGCATGACGGCCAACCAGACGTCGTTCCCGATCACGGCGTCGATGTTCGAGTTCGCGCGGCACGGCGAGAGCGGCGCCTGGGTCAGCGAACTGATGCCCCATACCGCGAAGATCGTCGACAAGCTCTGCTTCCTCAAGGCGGTGAACACGGAGGCGATCAACCACGATCCGGGCATCACCTACCTGCAGACGGGACACCAGCAGCCGGGCCGACCGAGCCTGGGCGCCTGGTTGAGCTACGGCATCGGTTCCGAGAACAACGACCTGCCGGCCTTCATCGTGCTGATCTCGCAGGGCAGCGCCAAACGCGAATCCCAGGCCCTGTTTCAGCGGCTCTGGGGCGCCGGTTTCCTCCCCTCGGAGCACCAGGGCGTCAACCTGCGGGCGGCGGAGGACCCGGTGCTCTACCTCTCCGATCCGCCGGGGATCGATCGCGGGGTCCGGCGGCGGATGCTGGACGTCGTGGCGAGGTTGAACGAACAGCACCACGAGGAGTTCGGCGATCCGGAGATCACGGCCCGGATCGCGCAGTACGAGATGGCCTACCGCATGCAGGCCTCGGTCCCGGACCTCGTCGACACGTCGGACGAACCGCGGAGCACGTTCGACCTGTACGGCGAGGCCGCGCGTACGCCGGGCACCTACGCCGCGAACTGCCTCCTGGCGCGGCGGCTGGCGGAGCGCGACGTGCGTTTCATTCAGCTCTACCACCGCGGCTGGGACCAGCACGGCGACCTGCCGAGCGACATCCGCCTGCAGTGCGGCGACGTGGACCGGGCGTCGGCGGCGCTGGTCACCGACCTGGAGCGGCGGGGGCTGCTGGAAGACACTCTCGTCGTCTGGGGCGGTGAGTTCGGCCGCACCGTGTACTGCCAGGGGACGCTGGCCGAAGACAACTACGGCCGGGACCACCACGGCCGCTGCTACACGGTGTGGATGGCCGGAGCCGGCATCGAACCGGGCGGGACGCACGGCGAGACGGACGATCACTGCTACAACATCGTCTCGGGCGGCGTGCACATCCACGACCTGAACGCGACGATCCTGCACCAGCTCGGGATCGACCATGAGCGCCTCGTCTACCGCTACAGTGGTCGGGACTTCCGTTTGACCGACGTCCATGGCCGGGTAGTGGAGGGGATACTGGCTTAGGGGCGGAAGGTCACTTTCCGCCATCGCGTCGTGCCGGCGGCGCTCGACGACCAAGGGAGGAGCCATGAACTGGGGGAGAGCAATCGGTGCCGGTCTGGTGGCTGGTTTCGTTCAGAACGTCGCCAACTTCGTCATGCACGGTCTGGTGCTCGGAGGCATGTACCTGGATCAGCCGGCCTTCGTGCAGGAACCCGAGAACATGGCCATGCAGATCGTGTGGTTCCTGGTGATCGCGCTTGTCCTGGGCGTGGTGGCGAGTCTCATGTTCGCGTCGAGCCGGGGGTCCTGGCAGCCCGGCGCCAAGGGCGGACTCCACTTCGGCGTGCTGCTTGGGACCGCCATCGGCTTCCAGCAGTTCTACCTGACGCTGGTCGTCAACGACTTCCCGTACCACGTGGCCTGGATCTGGCTCGGAGTCGACATCATCTCCTTCGGCGTGGGCGGCATGGTGCTGGGCGCCGTCTACAAACGGGCGGAGTAGCGCCGGCGGTCCAGGGCCTTCTCGGGACGGCCGCTACAATGTTCATGTTCCGAGCGCGGTCCTGGCGTTCCGCCCTGGGTCGGTCCGCGAAGAACCTGGTCACGCGTCGTCGACGCCCTCGCAAGAGGGGGCGGGGCCTCCACCACTAGCCGGAGGAAACGAATGAAGCCCCAGTTCGAGCCGCTCTCGTCACGATCGATCGTTCTCAGGGTAGTTCTCGCTGGCGTTGGACTGCTTCTCGTGGCGTCCGCGGCGGGCGCCCAGGTGTCCAGCGAGGCCGCGTACATCTTCAACACCTACGCTTTCCTGGTCTGGGGGGCGTTCATCATGTGGATGTGCGCCGGCTTCACGATGCTCGAGGCTGGCTCGGTACGGACGAAGAACGCCTCCGTCATCTGCATGAAGAACATCGGCCTGTACTCGATCGCCGGCATCGCGTATTACGCAATCGGCTACAACCTGATGTACGTCGATGTGAGCGGCTGGATCGGTTCGGTCTCGCTCTTCTTCGAGGCGTCGGCGGACGAGATGGCCTTCCTCGGCGGCGACGCCGACAAGGCGGCCGCCGTCATTGGAAGCGGCTACTCCGAGATGTCGAGCTGGTTCTTCCAGATGACGTTCGTCGCCACGACGGCCTCGATCGTGTCGGGGGCTCTCGCCGAGCGCGTCAAGCTCTGGTCCTTCCTCATCTTCACAGCCGTGCTGACCGCGGTTCTTTACCCGATCGTCGGGGCCTGGACCTGGGGTGAAGGCTGGCTCTTCGACCTCGGCTTCCAGGACTTCGCCGGCTCGACGATCGTCCACTCGACCGGTGGCTGGGCGGCGCTGGCGGGGATCATCATGGTCGGCGCGCGGCGCGGCAAGTTCCGTTCCGACGGCAGCGTCAAGGCGACGCCGCCGTCCAATGTGCCGATCGTCACCCTCGGCGTCTTCATCCTCTGGATGGGCTGGTTCGGATTCAACGGCGGCTCCCAGCTTGCCCTGGGCGGCGCCGCTGACGCGACCGCCATGGGCAACCTGCTGATCAACACGAACCTCGGCGCCGCGGGCGGAGTCGTCGCGGCACTCGTTCTGTCGCGGCCGTTGCTGGGTCGCATCGACCTCCTGGCCGTGCTCAACGGCGCGCTTGGCGGACTCGTCGGCGTGACCGCGGGGCCCGACCTGGTTGGCCACCACTGGGCGCTCCTCATCGGCGCGGTCGGCGGCGGGATCACGGTCGCCGGCATGAAGCTGCTCGAGCGGATGAAGCTCGACGACGTCGTCGGCGCCGTTCCGGTCCACCTGTTCGCCGGCATCTGGGGCACCCTCGCCGTCTGCATCGCGGCCGGTGGCAGCTTCGTACCGCAGGTCATCGGCATCGTCGTGATCGGCGTCTTCGTCTTCGGGGTTTCGCTGCTCCTGTGGTGGGCGCTGGAGAAGACGATCGGCGTCCGTGTTTCGCCGGAAGTCGAGGAACTCGGTCAGGACATGACCGAGCTGGGCATCGAGTCCTACCCCGAGTTCATCCTGATGCCCGACGAGGACGACATGCGGGCGGCCAAGGCGGCGCAGGAGCAGGCGAGGCCGAGAAGCTCGCGGAACTGGCCGAGGAGGCGGCCTCGGCCAGGACCGCCTCTCCGATGCGCGGACTTCGCCCGGCGCCTTGACTCTCGGCGCCCACCCTCGACTTTGCGGCGGACCACGAGGCGGTGCTCGCGGTGGCCGACGCGCTTCGTCTGGAGTATGGACACCAGTTCAACCCGGCGTTCGCCGCCGAGACGTCGCGGATCCATCCGCTGCTGCACCAGCGCTTCGCCGTGTACGAACGCATGCTCGGGCAGGACCCGTTGCGCTTCCTGCTGGCGGACGACGCGGGCGCGAGGACGCCGTGCTGGGCGCCGTGGCCGTTGTCAGAGCGGAGGAACTGCGCCGCGAGGCCAGCGTGGTCGCTGGTCTGGCCAACCGGGCCCGCCGTATCGTCGAGTCTGGGCGGGAGGCGAAGTTCGAGCGTCTTCGCGGGGTACTCGAGAGTCGCGGGCATCGGGACGAGAAGTGGCTCATCTTCAGCGAACACCGCGACACGGTGGATCATCTGGCGCGCCGCCTGGACGGACTCGGTTACGGTGGTTTGGTCGCGCAAATCCACGGCGGCATGGACTGGAGGGAGCGAGAGCGGCAGGTCGAGTTCTTCCGGCGGGCGAACGGCGCCCGGTTCATGGTTGCCACGGACGCCGCCGGCGAGGGGATCAATCTTCAGTTCTGCCACCTCATGGCGAACTACGACATCCCGTGGAATCCGGCGCGGCTCGAACAGCGGATGGGCCGGATTCACCGTTACGGTCAGCGGAAGGTCGTCCGCATCGCCAATCTGGTGGCCACGAGCACGCGCGAGGGCCGGGTTCTGTCCGTGCTGCTGGAGAAGCTGGAGAAGATGCGCGCGGATCTCGATTCCGACAAGGTCTTCGACGTCATCGGCAGGCTGTTCGCGGCGGATGGCGGTGAGTCGCTGACCAGGGTGATGGCCGGCGCGACCGACGCCGCGGGGGAACGCCGCGCGGTCGAGCGGATCGGGACCGCCTTGAACGCCGATCGCCTCAAGCGGCTGGGCGAGGAGGAGGCCCGCGCCTACGGCGTGCCCGAGCAGGACGTGACCGGCGCGAGACTTCGTATCGGCCTTGAGAGAGAGCCCTACCTGGAACTCTTGCCTTCCCGGGTGCGCGGTCTGGTGGAACGCGGCGCGCGGCTGCTCGATCTGGAAATCCGCGGCGATCTGGACGACCGCTTCGCCTTGGCGGCCATGGTGCCGGGAGCGTTGGACCCGCTGCTGCCGGCGTTGGAGGAGTACCCGGCCGAGGCGCGGGATCGGCTCACGGTTCGGCGGCTCGAAGGGGACGACTCCGGCATCTGGCTCCACCCCGGCGAGCCCTTGTTCGATGCCTTCCGCGGAGAAGTCCGGTCCCGCCACGCCGCGGATGCTCTGCGGGGCGCGATCTTCGTCGACCCGCGGGCCAAGGCGCCTGGCTTGATCCATCTTGCCGAGGTGTGGGTCGAGGAGGAGGAAAGGGGCCACGCAGGCGCCGGGGACGCGACGGGCAGGCGGGAAATCGAGCGCCGGCTGGTCGCGGTCGAGCAGCGGGAGGGGGCTTCCCCCCGGGGATGCCCGGTCGAGAAGCTGTTTCTGATGCCGCCGTCCCGCATCGCCCCGGGCACGGTGCCGCTGGCCGCCCGGGCGCTCGACCTTCGGGCTGAAGCCGCCGCCTTTCTCGACGGGTTTCTGGAAGACGAAGTGCGCCAACACAGGCAACGGCGGGAAGCCGCGCTTCCGGAGAGGCGCCGCCGCGTTGCCATGGGTTTCGACCTCCGGCTGGCGGAACTGGCGCTTCGACGCGGCAAGATCGCCCGTCGAGGCGCCGGCGCACAAGGGCGCGGCGGTGAAGAACTTGACCTCCTCAAGCGGGAACAGAGAGCGGTTCAGGGCGACCGGCAACTGGCACTGGACCGGTTGGCGGCGGAACCGGAGCGGGTCGTACCCGGAGGCCATCGCTTCCTTCTTCACGCCCTTGCCGTTCGGCCCGAGGACGTTGCCGGCCTCGAGGACATTGAGGCCTTCGACGAGCCGACGGAGCGGATCGCGGTTGGGATCGCGTCGGATTGGGAGAGGGATCGCGGCGCCCAGGTCCGGGACGTTTCCACGCCTGAGCTTGCGCGCCGGGCGGGCCACTCCGACTGGCCGGGCTTCGATCTCCTGTCCGAGCTGCCGGGTGGAGAGAAGCGGTGCATTGAGGTCAAGGGACGGGCCGGACGGTCGGGCGTGTCCATCGAGAGCAACGAATGGAAGCAGGCCTGTCAGTTGGAGGAGGACTACTGGCTCTACGTCGTGCTCGACTGCGCGACCCCGTCGCCGTCGCTCTGGCGGATCCAGGATCCGTGGAGCAAGCTTTTCGCGAACGAGCGCGTCCGCTCCGTGTTCAACGTCTCGGTCGGCCAGATCGAGGCGGCAGCCGAGAGATGACCGGGCGGCCGCGGATCGCCGAAAGGGGAACGAGACGATGAGAACGACCACGAGGAAGGACTCGACAACCATGGGACTGACACATATGCGGGCAACCGTGCGCAACCCGGCGGACGCCGGACGATTCTGGACGGGCGATTTCCTGGTCGACACCGGGGCCATCGACTCCCTTGTGCCCAGACAGCATCTGGAGGCGATAGGAGTCCAGGCTCAGGGCCGCCGCTCCTACAGCCTGGCCGACGGTTCGGAAACGGAGATGGAGGTAGGGGTCGCCCAACTGGAGTTCCTGGGCGATTTCGTCGGCAGCACGATCGTCTTCGGTCCGGAGGACTCCGAACCCCTGCTCGGGGTGACCGCGCTGGAGTCGCTGGGAATCGAGGTCGATCCGACGAACCAGCAACTGCGGCGTTTACCTTCGGTCCGGCTGAAGACGGCTCGGGGGATCGCACGATGAATGACAGGGAGCTGGCGCAGAAGATCAGGAAGAGCAAGGTCCGGGTGCGGGTCACCTATCTGATGAGTGCCACCTATGCGGTCGGCGCACTTGGGCTTATCGCTTGGCTCATGGCTACCGGGAGCACGGAACTTGCTCTCGGGGTGTTCTCGGGAGTTGCCTCGACAACGGCCTCCATCACCGCCTTCTGGTTCGGTTCACGGGGTTCGGCGGCGGATCCGGATGGGAGGGACGGCCCCGCGAACCTCGCTGGTGCGGCCTCGTCTTCCGCCTCTGGTGCTGGGACTTCAGGAGCGGCCTGAGCCTTGCGCTGGAGATTCCAGGAACCGAAGATCGGCGATCTTGACGGCTTCCAGAACACGGACCTCTTCGGCTATGCGGGTTTTGGGGATTGGCTCGCCAACATCGTTGGCGGGGCCGAGGATGAACCGGTCGTGCTCATTGACGGTGACTGGGGGAGCGGCAAGACGGTCTTCGCCAGGCAATGGGCCGGTGTGCTGCGGGAGCGGGGCCACGCCGTCCTGTACTTCGACGCCTTCGCGGCGGACTGCCAGGACGACCCGTTCCTCGCTCTCGTCGAGGCGGTCTACGCGTTCGCGGAGAAACAGGGAGTCGAGGGCGAGCTTCGCGCGAAGTTCAGCACGGAGGCGGCGAAGGCCGCCGGGGCGGCTCTGGGTCTCGGTCTGGGCCGGCTGGCTCTCGACCGCGTTGGCCTCGTCGAGACTGTCGACGAGGTTCGGGAGGCGATGAGAAGCGACCGGACCAGACTCAAGGGCTGGATCGAGAGCGCGACGGAGAGGAAGCGGACGGTAGCGACGTTTCGCGAGACTCTCGAGAGACTGGCCCAGGCCGTGGTGAGCGCTACCGGCGCCGAGAGCCGAGCCAACGCCGCGGCCGCCGAAGAGCCCGGGGATCGCGGCCGTCTGGTTTTCCTCGTGGACGAACTGGATCGTTGCAGACCCGACTTCGCGCTCGGCGTCCTCGAGCGGATCAAGCACGTCTTCGGCGTTCCGGGCGTCTGCTTCGTCCTGGTGACGAACGTCGCCGATCTGGAGCAGTCCGTTCGGCGGGCTTACGGGGAGGTCCGGGCGCGAACGTATCTGGAGAAGTTCTTCGACCTGCGCTTTCGCCTGCCTGACAGCGCGCTTCGCGGGAACGGAGCCGGAGTCTTCGTCGAACGTCTGCTGCGGACCTTCGACTTACGCGTTGTTGCATCGGGGTATCCGATCGTGGAAGCGTTCGAGAGTCTGGCCGCAAGGCGCGGGATGAGCCTTCGTACGATGGAGCATGTTGCCCGGAACATCCTGCTGTTTGCGAGCTGCCCCGGCCGCCGTTTCCTGACCGCGGCCGAGCCTTCCGGCGTGGTGGTCAGCGCGATGCGCGTGGTCGATCCGGCTTTGTTCAAGCGGCTCCGGCGGGGCGAAGTGGATGAGGCGGACGCGGCCGTGCTGAAGTTCAAGGTCGATGCCGTCATGGGGCCTCCTCGACCGCCTCAACCGGGTCGGTTCGGCACAGAACGGGAAGTCGACGAGGGGCTGCACGAGATGCGGGAGCGTTGCGGCAGCCATTCCTGGGAGTTGCGGCAGGCTGCCCGCTGCCTGAACACCTTCGATCTCTAGCGGCCCGTTGGCGCGAGGGCAAGGGAGAAGTCTGGTGGCGAGCGACAGACGGTTCATCGAGACGGAGTGGTTTCCGCTGAGGGAGGCCTCGATCGATTCGGTGCACGAGAAGAACGTCCGGCACGGCCACATCTCCACGCTGCACATCTGGCCGGCGCGGCGGCCGCTGGCGGCTTGCCGGGCGGCGTTGCTGGCGACCCTGCTGCCGGACCCGGGAACCGAGGAGGGGCGCAGGCGTCTGAAGGAACGGATCGCCGGAAGCGTCGTCGAGCGGCAGACGAAGGCGGGCAAGCTGAAGGAGGAGACCGACGGCGGCATCCTCCACTGGGGTCGCGAGGGTGGGCCGGAACTGGAGCGGTTCCGCGAGGAGATCCGGGAGGCGTTCGGCGGCCGGGCGCCGCGGGTGCTGGATCCGTTCGCGGGCGGCGGGGCGATTCCGCTGGAGGCGATGCGGCTCGGCTGCGAGGTCACGGCTTCCGATCTCAACCCGGTCGCCTGGTTCGTGCTTCGCTGCACCTTGCACTACCCGCGGCTGGTGGCGGCCCAGGCGCGGCCTTTGCCCGAGTTCGCCGCGCGGGACCGCGACTTCGTCGAAGCCTGGCTCAAGGCGCGCGGCGTTACCCGGAAGGCCGCGTTGCGGGAGGAACTGCGGCGGCTGGGGCACGGCGACGGCGAGCCGGTGCAGCTCAGCACGAGCGACCTGGGCGGCGGGGCTCGGGAGACCGGCGCCGGCCGCCAGACGACGCTGGTCGACGAGGCGCCGCCGGGACCCGGGAGGCCATCGGCGGAGGCGGACTTCGCGTGGCACCTGCGGGCCTGGGGCCGGCGGGTGCTGGCGGAGGCGCGGCGCGAACTGGCCGGCAGGTACCCGATCTACGCCGAGTTCGAGCCGGCGCGGCGGAAGGGGCGGGCGAAGAACCGGGGGCCGGCGTCGTTTCCGGACGAGCCCTACCATCCGCGGCTGCCCCGGCGCCTTCGGCCGGATGCCGACGGCAAGGTCTCCGTCGCCGGGTTGAACGCCGGCTTCGGCGCGGAGTACCTGAAGAACGAGGCGAACCCGCGCTGGGTGGCGAAGTCCCCCGTCGCCTACCTCTGGGCCCGCACCGTGCGCTGCGCGAACTGCCGCGCCGAGATGCCGCTGCTCAAGACGTGCTGGGTGGCGAAGAAGCCGGGCAAGCGAGTGCTGCTCACCATGACGCCGCGGGCAGACGGCGCGGGTGTCGAGTTCGGGCTGGAGCGCGACGTGCCGGAAGGGGACGGCAACGCGGCCCGGCGGCGGGAGCACGACCGGAGGCTGGGCGCCGGCACCATGAGCAGGAGCGGCGCGGAGTGCCCGTGCTGCGGAGCGATCTCGACTACGGCGGACATTCGCGTGGAGGGCCGTGAGGGCCGTCTCGGCGCGCGGATGACAGCCGTCGTCGTGGACGGCCAGCAAGGCAAGGAGTATCGACTGCCGACGGCAAAGGAACTCGCGGCGGCCGAGGTGTCGGATGAGGAACTGCGGGAAGTGTTCGCCGGCGTTCCGTTCGGGCTGCCGGAGGAGCCGATCTGCGCTGTGCGGCCGTCGCCTAACGCGCGTGGCGCGTCGGGCTTGCCGGGTTACGGTCTGGACACTTGGGCGAGGCTCTTCACGAATCGACAGTTGCTTGCGCTGGGCACGCTGGTCCGGGCGATTCGGGACGCTCCGGCAGAGATGGGGGAGTATCCGGCAGCGTGGCGAGAGGCGCTTCTCGCTTGCCTGGCGCCGTCGATCAGCAAACTGACTGATCGCGGCAGTTCACTGGCGACGTGGACCAACGATCACGACAAGATCAGAAACACGTTCGCGCGCTTCGCCTTACCGATCGTCTGGGACTTTGCGGAGTCCTGTCCGTTGGCGGACACCACGGGCGGTTTTCTGCAAGCGGTCGACTGGGTGGCCCGTTACATCGAGCACGCAGCGGCCGGCGTGTCCCGCTCGCCCGGAGTGGCGGTTCGGCTCCAGAGTGCGACTCGTCGCCAGAGCCATGAAGTCGACGTGATTTGCACCGACCCCCCTTACTACGACGCCATTCCCTACTCCGACATCATGGACTTCTTTCACGTCTGGTTGCGGAGGGTGCTCCACGGCTTCTCGGCCGAGACGGATGGCGTCTTTGCCGAGGCGCTTGGCCCGAAGTGGGACCGGTCGGCCGCCGATGGCGCCGGCGCCGGCGAGCTGGTCGACCAGCCCGGGCGTTTCGGCGGCGACGGCGGCGAATCGCGCCGCGCCTACGAAGACGGCATGGCCGAGAGCTTCGTCCGCTGCCGCGAGGCTCTCGCGGAGGACGGCAGGCTGGTCGTCGTCTTCGCCAACAAGTCGCCCGTCGCGTGGGAAACGCTGGTCTCGGCCCTGATCCGGGCGGGCTTCGTCGTGTTCGGCTCGTGGCCGATTCAGACGGAGATGATGAACAAGGTGGCCGGCGGCGCGCGGCTTTCCTCGTCCATCTGGCTCGTCTGCCGCCCGCGGTCCGCCGCCGCCCGGCCGGGCTGGGACACCCGGGTGCTGGCCGACATGCGGGCGAACATCACGGGCCGGCTGCGGCGGTACTGGGACGCCGGCATCCGCGGCCCCGACTTCGTCTGGGCGGCGACCGGCCCGGCGCTGGAGGCGTTCAGCCGTCACCCCGTGGTCAAGATGGCGGGTTCGCCGCGGGAAACGATGCCGGTGGCCGGCTTCCTCGCCCAGGTGCGGCGCATCGTCGTCGCGTTCGTCGTGAACCGGTTGCTGGCCGGGGACGGCGACGGCGCGTCGGAGCTCGACGGGCCGACCACGTACTACCTCCTGCACCGCAACGACTACGGGCTTGCCGCCGCGCCGGCCGGGGCCTGCATCCTCTACGCCGTCTCGTGCGGTCTGTCGGACGCTGGACTGGCCCGTGAGCACGATCTGCTCGTCCGGGGCGGCGGCGGCGCCCCGAGCGCCGCCGGGGACGGCGCCGCGGAGGAAGAACCGGCAAGCGCCGGCTCCGGTTCCGAGGTTCGCCTCAAGGCCTGGGACCGCCGTCGGCGTCGCGGCCTGGGCGAGCCGACGCCCGGCGGCGCGCCTCCGCCGCTCATCGACTGCGTTCATCGGCTGATGCAGCTCTGGAAGACGGGCGAGCAGAGCCGGGTCGACCGCTATCTGGAGACCCGGGGCCTGTGGCGTCACGAGCTCTTCGCCCGGGTGGTCCAGGCGGTCATCGAACTCGCCCCGGCGGGTTCCGACGAACGGTCCACGCTCGAGTCGATCCAGAACCACCTCCAGGGCCGCGCGGCCGCCGCCTCCGCGCCGAGCCAGCGGGCGCTGGTGTAGGTTTGTTCCGTGTTCACTTCGCTTCGCTTGCGCGACTTCAAGAACTTCCGTGACGAGACGCTGCGCATGGGGCCGTTCACCATGCTGGTGGGGACGAACGCCAGCGGCAAGAGCAACGTCCGCGACGCTTTCCGGTTTCTCCACGGGATAGGTCGCGGCTACGACCTGGCGGATGTGATCGGCGGTCGCTACGGCGCCGGCGGGCAGGTGGAGTGGGCGCCGATTCGAGGCGGCGTGGACGAAATCGTTCGATTCGGCCGCGATGAGTTTCGCTTGGAAGTCGGCTTGAGAGTCTCCACCAGGTTACCCATGACCCTTCCGGCGATCCTGCCCGGCCCGGGGGGCTCACCCGGTGGCTGGGACGTGCGATACGGGATCGGCGTGGGCCGCGTGAACGACGGCGGTGCCGTGTTCCGGCTCAACGGGGAGTTCCTGAGGGTCGGTGTCCAAGGCGACCCGATCTTCAACAGCCGACCGGGGCCGGGCGATCCGATCGAGCGTGAAGGCGCCGGCGTCGAGACGATGTCCTTTCGCATGGCGAAGACGGGCCGGCAGAGAAGGCTGGGTACCCGGGTTCGGGTGTCTCGGGCTTCTTCCGCCTTGGTTCAGGTGCAGTCGAGCAAGAGGGTCGCCAAGGACCAAAAGGACCGGGCGGGCGTGATGCAGCACAGGCTGTCGTGGATTCGCTTTCTCGATCTTTCGCCCGAACGGATGCGGCAGCCGTCCTTTCCGGGCCAGACGGTGCTCGATGACCGGGGCGGCAACCTGCCCACGGTTCTTCGGGATCTCTGCGAGGACCCCGGATGCAGGGAGACCCTGATCGAGTGGACACGCGAACTGACGCCGATGGACGTGGCTGACTTCGAGTTTCCGGTGGATCCGACGACCGGTCGGATTCAACTCGCCGTGCGCGAGAACAGCGGCGCCATAGTGTCGGCCTACGCCGCGTCCGACGGCACGCTTCGCTTTCTGGCCATGCTCGCCGCGCTCCTGGGGAACAACCCGGCGGGTCTCTACGTGTTCGAGGAACTCGACAACGGGATTCACCCGTCCCGGCTCCGGTTGTTGATCGACCTGATCGAGGGCCAGACGGCGAAGGGGGGAGTCCAGGTGCTGACCACGACACACTCGCCGGAACTGCTGTCCATGGTTGGCGACGAGACGTTCGCGAGCACATCGCTCATCTGCCGCCTCCCGGGGACGAACACGGCGGTGATCCGGCCGCTCCGTGACCTGCCCGAAACGGAGAGGTTGCGGGCCTCCCAGGGGCTGGGCAGGCTTCACGCTTCCGGCTGGATGGAGGATGCGGTGTTCCTGGCGGCGGAAGAGCCCCGAGACGAAACCCCCGCCGCCCGGTGAGAATCCTCATCGTTCCGGAGGACTTCCGGAAGGATCAGTACATCCTCAGGCCCCTCTTCGAGCGGCTGTTCAGGGAGTTGGAGCGCCCTTCGGCGCGGGTCGTGGTCTGCCAGGATCCGCTTCTTGGCGGCATTGCCGAGGCCCTCGAGCTGGAGAGACTCCGGGAAGTGGTGGACCGCTACCGGGGCATGATCGACACCTTCGTGCTCTGTGTCGACCGCGACGGGAAGCGGGGCCGGCGCGGACGGCTCGACGAGACCGAGAGGGAACTCGGCGCCGAGGGTTCCTTCCTGGCCGAGAACGCATGGAAGGAACTGGAGACGTGGACTCTCGCGGGCCTGGAGCTTCCGTCGGCTTGGCGTTGGGCGGAGGTCCGGGCGGAGGTGTCCGTCAAGGAGAGGTACTTCGAACCGCTCGCCGACCGGTTGGGAGTAGCCGACGCGCCCGGACGGGGCCGCAAGCCCCTTGGGGAGCGGGCCGCCCGCAGGATCGACGCGATCCGGCGGAAGTGTCCGGAGGACTTCGACCGGCTTGCGCGTCGGCTCGAAGCCGTCGCCGGCGCCGGTTGGTAGCATCCCGCCCGGTCCACGCCCCACGATGACCAAGCAACGCCCCAGGCCCTGGCACGAGGTCGTCCGACTGAAGGACGAACTGCGTAGCGGCGAACTCTCGCTTGCCGAGTTCGCCGCAGATCTTCACGAGGTGACCCTCCAGCAAGGACGTCGGCCGGTGTACGAGGAGCCGGAGAGATTCTTCGGCTTGACTTTCCCGACCTGGGCGCTGCGGGAACTGGTCAAGGACGTTGCTTCCAGGCTGGCCGGAAAGAGCGAGAAGGCGATCCGTCAGTTGGAACTCACCTACGGCGGTGGCAAGACGCACACGCTGATCGCGCTCTTCCACCTGTTCCGCGACCCGGACTCGCTGCCGGAGCTGGCGGCGGTGCGGGAGTTCCGCGAACACGCGGGAGGCGCCCTTCCCGGGGCTCACGTCGCCGCGCTCTGCTTCGACAAGATCGACGTGGAGCGAGGAATCGAGGGCGTCCGGTCGCCGGACGGGGAAACCCGTTCCCTCCGGCATCCCTGGAGCGTTCTGGCGTACCAGCTCGGCGGCGACGATGCGCTGCGGGCGATCTCCGGCGCAGGGGGCGCGGAGGAGCGCGAAACGCCGCCGGCGGAGCCGCTGCTCGTGAAGCTGCTGGAGCTTCCCCGTGAGCGCGGTCTCGGCACGCTCGTTCTGGTGGACGAGGTGTTGATGTATGCCCGTGAGAAGGCCGGCCACAACCAGGTGTGGCGGGACCGCATCATGGACTTCTTCCAGTACCTGGTCCAGGCGACGACGAGAGTGGACCGCGCGGCCCTGGTCGCCTCCCTGCTGGCGACCGATCCCGCGAAGCAGCAGGGGGAGACCGGCCAGTTGCTGATCGGCCAGTTGTCGGACGTCTTCCGCAGACAGAAGGAGGAAGGGGTGCAAACGGTCGGCAAGGATGATGTCGGCGAGGTCCTGCGCCGGCGCTTCTTCACGCCGGCGTCCTTGCGGGACAAGGCCGCCTGGCGGCCGCAGTCGATCGGCGCCGTGCGGGAACTGGCCAGGCTCGAGGAGACGGTTCGGAAGGCGCGCAAGGCGGAGGAGGAGCGTTTCGAAGCCGGTTTCCCCTTCCATCCCGACCTGACGGACCTGTTCTACTCGAAGTGGACCCAACTGCCCGGCTTTCAGCGGACCCGCGGAATCCTGCGGACCCTGGCGATGGCGCTCCGCGGGTCGGAGCCGTGGGACGAGAGTCCGTTGGTGGGGCCGGCGGCCCTTCTGCGCGCTCCTGGCGAGGAGGGCATCGCGGGCCCGGTCCGCGAACTCGCGGGCGTGGCGGCGCCGGAGTCCGGCGAGGGCGCTCGCACCGACTGGCCGGCGCTGCTCGAGAAGGAACTCGAGATCGCCCGGGACGTTCAGGACGAGTTGCCGGCCCTGGCCGCCGGGCGGGAGGTCGAGCAGGCGGTCGTCGCCGTGTTCCTCGGCTCCCAGCCAACCGGCAGCAAGCTGGCGACGCCCGAACTTCTGCGGCTGACCGGCGCCAGCGGTCCGGACGGTATCGTCCTTCGGAAGGGGCTTCTGCGGTGGCGGGAACTCTCGTGGTTCCTGGACGACGAGGATGCGGAGGGCGGACCGGACCCGGAGATGGATCTGCCGAGGTCGTGGCGGCTGGGGAACCGCCCCAACCTGCGGCAGATGCACGATCAGGCCTGTCGCGATCGGGTCACTGCCGCGGCCGTGGACGCCGGGGTGGAGGACGCGATCCGAAAGGCCGCTCCGTTGACCGACGGCGCCCGGGCGGCGGGCGCCATCGTGCATCGGCTGCCCCGGACCCCCGGGGACGTGGGGGATGACGAGCGCTTCCGCTACGTGCTTCTCGGCCCACGGGCGGCCTCCGAGTCCGGCAAGCCGAGCGCGCTCGGGCTCCGTTACCTCGCCGAGACGACCGGCGCCGACCGGCCGCGGGTTCATCGAAACGCCGTCGTGCTGGCCGTGCCGTCGCGGGACGGCCTGGAGATCCTGCGCGGCGCCGTGCGGTCGCTGCTGGGCTGGGAAGAGGTGCGGAGTCAACTCCGGGGACAAAGCGTCGACCCCGTCCGCCGCGTTCGCCTGGACCGGTCGCTCGAGGAGGGACGAGCGAGGATTCGAGAGGCGGTTCGTCAGGCGTACCGCATCGTCGTCGCCATGGGCGCCGACGGCCAGCCGCAAGCGTTCAAGCTGCCGGGCGCCGTGCCGAAGCTGTTCCTCGAGATCAAGGGAGACGAGCGCTCCCGGATTCAGGAAACGGCGGTGGATGCCGAGGCGCTGTTGCCGGACGGCCCTTGGGATCTGTGGCGCGAAGGCGAGGACTCGCGTCTGGTCAAGGACCTGGCGGGCGCCTTCGCGAGGTACCCGCATCTACCGCGGATGCTTCGGGCGCGGGCCATTCGGGACACGGTGCTCCAGGGGGTCGAGCGCGGTCTGCTCGTCGCACGGTTGAACCGGCCCGACGGCAGCGGACGCACCTGGTGGCGGGAGAGCGTACCGCCGGAGTCCGCGAACGATCCGTCGCTCGAAGTCGTCCTCCCCGAAAAGGCGGTCCTGGATCGGCTGGGGCCCGAACTGCTCGCGCCGAACGCGTTGCCCGGCTTGTGGCCGGAAGATGGCGGCGGACTTCCGTTTGCCGGGCTTGCTCGCTACTTCGGCGGAGGCTTCAGCGCGAGTGTGCCTCGGGAAGGCTACGAGGACGTGGTCGCCATCCCGAGCTGCCCGGCGGAAGCGATCGAGGACGCCGTGCGCCGGGCCGTGGAGGAGGGTATCGTCTGGCTACGGAACGGACCGACTTCCGTCTGGAAGGAAGAGGCGCCTCCAGGGGTTCTGGACGACGATGCGACGCTGGCGCAGCCGCCCGCGGACCTGATTCCGCAGGATCTGACCGAGGAGGCGCTGGCCGACGCCTGGGCGAACGGCGAGACGAACGGGGCGGCTCTTGCGCTGGCTCTGAATCGAGCCCGAAAGGACACGCTGCCGTGGATGCTCGTCCGCGAGGGGATTGAGAACGCCGTTCGCGGTCGTTGGCTGGAGGTGAAGGACGGGAACACGTCGGTGCGGCTCGAGCGGGCGGGCGCAGTCGTCCTGGGTCGACCGGAAGCCGCGCGGCCGCCAACGGCGCCGCCGCGGGCCCCGGGAGTCGAAGCGACTCTCGATCTGGTTCAGCTTCAGGACCTCGGGGAACGGGCGCCCGAGCTGATGCAGTTGGCGGCGGGCTGCGACGTCAGCTTTCGGGTGGTGGCGGTGTTCGGTGAGGAAACGTCGGAAAACGTGCGCAAGGAGTTGGCTAACGCCCTCCGGGAGATCGCGGGCGAGGCGCCGCCGGGTTAGCGTAGCCGCCGCGCGCTCGGGAAGCCGCGCAACGACCCGCAGGAGGTTTTGGGATGAGACTTGCCGCCGCCGTGGCGATTCTTGCGATCGTCTCGATCATCGGATTTGCCATCGACTCGATTCCGCCGGGATCCGCTCAGGAATCGGAGCCCGGGAGCGGCGACGGTCCGCTCTTCCACGACGTCCACTTCCACCTCACGAACTACGTCCAGCGGGGCATCACGCTGAGCGAGTTCCTGGAGATCGCGGCGAACGACGTGGGGCGCACGGCGGTGTTCGGCATCCCGCTGCAGCAGAAGTGGGACTACTTCGAGTCGGGGGATCGGGCGCCGGACTACTACCTGCACTCGGATTCGGCGCTCTACTACTACTCGTTCATCGACGCGATGATCGCCGAGGAGTACCTGGCCCTGTCGCCGGAGCGGCGGGAGCGCTTCGACCCGATGATCACGGGCTTCAACCCGACGGACATGTACGCCGCGGACCACATCCGCCGGGTGCTGGAGATCTACCCGGGCGTGTTCTCGGGCATCGGCGAGTTCTCGATCCACAAGGAGTTCGTGACGTCGAAGATCGCGGGCCACGCCGCGAGCCTGCGCAATCCGGCCCTGGACCGCGTGCTGGAGTTCGCGGGAGAGACGGGCCTGGCGGTCATCCTGCACAACGACATCGACACCGTGCTGCCGACCGGCGCTCCCGAACCCGTGCATCTGGAGGCTCTGCGCGAGGTGCTCGCGGCGCATCCCGACGCGACGATCATCTGGGCTCATACCGGGTTGGGCCGTTTCGTGGCGCCCGCCGCGGACCATGTGGAACTGCTCGACGCCCTGCTCTCGGACGAAGCGTTCTCCCATGTGCACTGCGACCTGTCCTGGGACGAAGTGGCGAAGTACATCGTGCGCGACGAGACCTCGCTTGAAGCCTGGACCGCGCTGCTCGAGCGCCATCCCGACCGCTTCCTGTTCGGGACGGATTCCGTTGCGCCGAGCGGCCGGGACGGGTACCTCAAGACGTGGCGCGACTACGCGCCGCTCTGGGACCGGCTCAGCGAACCGACACTGCACGCGATCACGATCGGGAACTACGAGCGGATCTTCGACGAGGCGAACCGCAAGGTGCGGGCCTGGGAGGCCGGGGAGTAGACTGCCCGGCGGACTTCCATGGAGCGGACCAGCATGAGCGTGAATCAGGCCTACGTGCCGCCCCTGCAACTCACCAAGGGGCAGCCGCCGCCCGTCGCCGCGAACGGAGGCCTGTCCTACATGTCCTTCGACCGGGACGGGGACGCGGGAACCGCGGCGGCGACGGAGGCGACCTTCCGCCAGGTGGCGGAGGGGACGGAGAAGGAGTTCGCCGACATGCTCGACAACGCCCCTCCAGGGCCGATCGAGACGAAGTGGGGCCCCGGCTTTCGTCGCTACGGGGAGTGCCTCGAGTACATCCGGGCGAACAACATCGAAGCGCCTGAAGGCGGCTTGGCGCTGCCGCTGCGTTACTCGGCGCGCGAGGAGCCTTCGTACTCGATCGTCTCCTCCAACGCCCTCTGGCGGGACCCGGCGCGAAGAGCCGACGCGGAAGCGTTGCGCCGGTACGAGCGGGACATCGCGCGCGGATGCCTGTACTTCCCGCACGTGATGCGCGACGCGCGACGAATCGAGGAGGTCTGCCCGGGGCTCAGGCCCGACAGCGCCGAGTGCATGGACAGGCTTGGCCTCTCGCTCGGACACTGCGAGTCCAGGTGCGAGAACTTCTACGACGCGGCGGAGGTGGAGCGCGTGTTCTACCCGGAGATGGAGAAGCTCCTGCTCGAGTTCTTCCCGGACGCGACGGATGCGTTCGTGTACAACCATGACGTGTTCGACAAGGACTACGAGGGAGACCGTACCGAGGATCAGGACAACAAGAACCCCGGTGTGAACGCCAACTACGCCAACCTCGTGCACAACGACCTGAACGACAACAGCGGCCGCGTGCGCTGCCGCGAGCTGCTCACCAGGAATCTGCGGAACTTCGGCCGCGAGCAGCACTACACCGAAGAGCAGGCGGACGCGAAGATGTCGAGGCGCTTCATGTCGATCAATCTCGCCAAGCCGATGGAGACCGTGCTCCAGAATCCCTTCGTGCTCTGCGCCTGGCCTTCTTTCGCCGACCAGCCGTACATCACGAACTACCGCATCTACGATGACCGCGTGGGCGAGACCACCCGCTTCACCTACCGCCCGCACCACGAGTGGTACTGGTTTCCGCATCAGACGCCCACCGAGGTGTCGATGCTCAAGTGCTACGACTCCGTCACGGACGGCTCCGTCTCGCGCTGGTCCTTCCACACTGCCTGCATCGACCCGACCGCGCCCGACGATGCTCCCTGCCGGAGGAACGTCGTGGTCCGGTCCTTCGTCTTCTTCTAGGTCGAGGAGGCTGCAGGCAGCGGAGGTGTCTACTTCGGCTGCAGCTGCGACAACTGCAGCGTCTGGCGCAACAGGACCCGATTGGCGACGGTCCGCAACTCGATCCGGATCGTCGGGTCGGCCTGGGTCCAGTCGATGTCCATGTAGCCGAAGTTCGGTTCGCGCGCAGCGCTGCCGACGCGGTGGCGGTTCGGCCCGATGGCGTCCCCGCGCCGGTTGAGCGAGCCGGTCGTGATGTCCCAGAGCGGATAGGGGAAGTCCGCGTCGAGGCGGGAAATGTCGGACCAGGGCGTGTTGCCGCTGAGCAGAATGACGCCGTTCGCTCCGGTGTTCCGAACGAGGGCCAGCAGTCGCTGCCGTTCGAGAGGCATGTTGGCCCAGCTCTCCCAGCCGGTGAACTCCATCACGAAGGGGATGCTGGTAACGATCAGCCGCAGGTCGGCGGGCTCGTGGAGTTCTTCTTCGAGCCAGCGCCACTGTTCCTCGCTGAGCATGCGAGCACGTTGGTGGTCGTTCGGCAGGTAGGGTCCCATGCCCCGCGCTGCACGGTTTGTCGCCTCGTCCGGCGATACGCGCCACAGTGGTCCCCGGTCGTAGCGGGTGTCGAGCAGAATGACCTGCAGGCGGCGTCCCGGCGGTCCGAAGCGCTGGGAGGCGTAGATGCCCTGCTGCCGGCGGCGTGGCGACCCGGGAGGCGCCTCCCAGAAATCCAGAAAGAGCTCCTTCGACTCGGCCCGCATGGCGAACTCGGCGCCGGCATCCTCGTGGCCGAAGTCCAGGTCGTTCCATGTGGCCAGGAAACGGCTCTGCCGCCGCAACTCGTCGAAGCCCGGCTTGGCCGCCAGCTTCTCGTACTGGAGACGAAGCTCGAGCATGTCGTCGGTGCCCGCGAGGACGCTGTTGCCGAGCATCAGCATGAGCTGGGGCCTGAGCGCGAGTACCGTGTCCCAGGCTGGCTGCGAGCGGTCCTGATCGGCGCCGGAGGCGAAGGCGATGCGGCTGACGACCTCGCGGGTGCGAGTATCGGCGGCCCGGCGTCGGCGGTGGAGCGACCAGACGAAGGCGCTGAGCGCGTCGAGGTCGCCCTCGTCGAGCTCCATGCCGCCGAGAGGCCACATTTCGTACTTGCCGCCGAAACGGCGCCCGGCGCCGTGGCGGAAGCCGGTTTCGATCGCCCCGCGAACGGCGGCAAGCGATCCGTCGCCGTGAAGCCACTCTTCGTCGGTAAGGTCGGGACCGCGGCGGTTGCCCTGACCCTCCCAGTGGTGGCAGACCGGACAGGTGCCGCCCCGGTAGATCACGGCGCCGCGTTCGATGGCGTCCGGGTCGGCAGCGGCGCCCAGGACGGGGCCGGCCGCCCAGGCGAGGACGACGACGGGGAGGACGCCGAGACGGAGAAACCGGCGCCGGCGGCGCCGGACATCTGACCCGATGCGCGGCATGCGCGGGAATGTAACGCACGAGCGGGCGCGGATCGCCTCGCGGGAAGTCGTTCCGAAGGTCGGGAGTTCACCAGGGCGGATTCACAAAGGGGAGCTCGGGGTATCGTTCCGCCCGGATGTGTGGGAAGTTCAAGATACCCGAATGGGGCTATGAGGCGCACAACGGCCCGGCCGTCTGGGGGCAGATCGACCCGGTGTACCAGGTGTGTTCCCTGGGACGGGAGCAGTCACCGATCGCCTTGAGTTGCGCCCGTCGTGAGAAGCTCGTGCCCGTCGGGTTCGACTACCGGTCGTCGCCGGCAACCATCGAGAACACCGGGCACTCGATCCAGGTCAACCCGGCTTCCGGCAACGGCATCGTTGTCGACGGAGTGCGATACGAGCTGGAGCAGTTCGACTTTCACCACGCCGCCGTGTACGGAAGGCGTCGCCTGGATCGTCCTGACCGAGACGCTGACTCTGTCGGCCGGTCAGATCGAGGCCTTCGCGGCGATCTTCCCGAACGACTACCGGCCGGTGCAGCCGTTGGGTGAGCGCGTACTCGTTCGCGGTTGACGCCTCCGCGGCTTGCGGCCGGGCGACTCCCGGCCGGTGGGCCGCTAGTTTGCGTCGCGGACCAGCCTCAGCATGGCGTCGCTGACCGCGTGGGAGAAGCGCGGGTCGTTGATGTTCGCGTCGACCTCCGTGACAGGCACCGCACGCCGCAGATTCTCGCGCAGGGCATGGAACAGCGCGTCGTCGGCGGCCGGGTCGTGGAACGGTCCGCCTGGCGCGGAGAGCGTGGAGACGCCGCCAAGCGGCAGGTAGACCTCGACCGGGCCGGTAGAGGCGTTGAGTTTGGCGGCGAGGACCTGACCGAGCTCCGCGGACTCCTCGCGCGACGTGCGCATCAGGGTCATGTTGTCGCTCTGGTGGTGGAAGGTGCGGCCCGCGAATTCTTCCGGAACGGTGTCCCGGGCGAAGAAGCTGACCATGTCGAGGCAGCCGGGCACGACGACGGCGGGCGTGCCGCTCCTGGCCGCCGCCTCCAGTCGCGACGGGCCGGCGGTACGTACGCCGCCGACGAGTTCGTCCGCGCATTCCGTGGTCGTCAGGTCGAGCACGCCGCGGACGAAACCGGCCTCGATCAGACTCTCCATCGTGCGGCCGCCGGCGCCCGTGGCCTGGAAGATGAGAACCTCGAGTCCCTCGGTCTCCAGTTGGCGCCGGCAGGCGTCCACGCAGGGGGTGGCGCTCCTGAACGTGGAGGCGGCGATCAGAGGACGGTCGTCGCCGCCTTCGATCTCGACCCTGGCCATGGCGCAGATCGCCGCGGCGGCGCGGCTCAGGACCTGGCGGCTGATCCGGTTGATGCCGTCGATGTCGACGATCGACGGCACCATGACGATGTCCTTGACGCCGACGTAGCCGGAAGCGTCCCCGCCGGCCATGGTGGAGACCATGATCTTGGGTAGGCCGAGGGGCAGCGCGCGCATCGCGGTCGTCGCCATCGCCGTGCCGGCGCGGCCGCCCAGACCGACGATCGCGTCGAAGCTCTCCCGCCGGTAGCTGCGCCGGACGACCTCCTCGGCGCCGGAGGACATCGCCGCTATCGCGCGTTTGCGGTCGGCCGCCTGAGCCAGTTGCTCGACCTTCTCGCCGCCGGCGCAGGCGACCTCGCGGCGGCTCACGTCGGGAAGCCAGCTTCCGTCGAGTTCGGGTTCGCCGAGCACGCCGAGGTCGATGACGAACGCCCGGCAGCCCCGGTCGCGGACGATGCGGTCCACGAGATAGGAGGCTTCGCCGCCCTTCGTGTCGAGGGTTGCCAGGACGGCGATCGTGCAGGGCGCGTGGGGCACAGCAGACCCATCCTACGGAGGGGAGGCTCTCGAAGACAAGATCCCGGCGTGTAGGATCGGCGACCGCCCGCGCCACGAGAACCCTTCATGAAGAACGCCGTCTCCCAGACTCTCGGCCTGGCACTGGCTCTTTGGCTGGCTCCCGCGCTCGGCGCCGGGGCGAACGCGCAGGAATTGATGCCCGACCACGACGCCTCTCGTCGGGAGCGGCTCGACTACGCGGGGGAGCGCTTCCGCACGCCGGACGGATTCGCCGTGGAATCGGCGGCCGCGCCCGGCCTCTTCGGCTCGGTCGTCAACATGAGCTTCGACAGCGCGGGAAGGCCCTTGCTGGCGCTTGAGGGCGAAGGGTTGGCGCTGCTCGAGGACGCCGACGGCGACGGCCTGTACGACCGGCGCATCGACTTCGCGCCCCAGGTCGATACGGCCCATGGCCTGTACGTCATGGGGCCGGGCGACCTGCTCGTCCACGCGAACGGCCGCGGCCGGCTGGCCGAAGCGGCGGGAGTCGAGGGCAGGGCCGGCCGCAACGGCTCGGTCGACGACACCGGCCTCTACCGGCTGCGCGACACGGACGGCGATGACCTCGTCGATGCGGTCGAGCGGATCGCTCCCGCGAACGGCCGGATCCAGGAGCACGGACCGCACACGATCGCCCGCGGCCCCGACGGCGCCCTCTACGTCCTCTACGGCAACTACTCGGCGCCCGAGGTCGGGCTCGCGCCGACCTCGCCGCTGCGCGAGCTGCAGGAGGACCAGCTCCTGCCGCCGATCCTCGACCCGCGGGGCCATGCCAACAGCCTGCGCGCGCCGGGCGGCACGATCTACCGCCTCGACCTGGATACCAACACCTGGGAGCGGCTCTCGGGAGGCCTGCGCAACCCCTTCGATCTGGCGATCGGCGCCGCGGGGGAGATCTTCGCCTACGAGGCGGACATGGAGTGGGACCGCGGCTTGCCCTGGTTCCGGCCCACCCGGGTCGTCCACCTGATTCCCGCGGGCGACTACGGCTGGCGCACCGGGTCCGGCAAGATCGCGTTCCACGAGATCGACACGTTGCCCGGCGTGGTCGACCTCGGTCGGGGTTCGCCCGTGGGCGTCGCCTTCTACCACCACCACGCGTACCCGGCGAGATTCTCGGGCGCCTACTTCATGGGCGACTGGTCGCGGGGCCGGATCCGGGTCCTGTTCCCGGAGCGGGCCGGCGCCACCTGGGCCGGGAAGGCCCACGACTTCGTCCTCGGCGAACCGCTGAACGTGACGGACCTCGACGTTGGGCCGGACGGTTTCCTGTACTTCGCGACGGGCGGCCGGGGCACGTCTGGAGGTCTCTACCGGGTGACCCACGAGCTGGCGGGCGAGGCGGTCGAGACCACGGGCGCGGAAGCCGCCGTACGGCAGCCGATGCCTCGTTCCGGCTGGGGAAGGGAGGCCATCCGGCGCGCTCGCGGCGAGGCGGGCGCGGACTGGGCGCCGGAGCTGTGGGCGATCGTTCGCGACGCTGGACGAGAGCCGATCGACCGGATACGAGCGCTTGAACTGCTCCAGGTGCATGGCCCGCGGCCGACCCTGGAGGAAACGGCGGCGCTCCTCGACTCGGACGCGCCACTGGTGCGCGCGGCCGCCGTCGCGCTGCTCGGCGCGCACCCCTTCAGCCAGGTACAGGGACGCCTGCGCGCCGCGCTCACCGACCCGGACCCGCTGGTCGCCCGGCGGGCGGCCGAGTCCCTCGTGCGCTCGGGGCTCGATGTCCGCGCCCGCGGCATCGAGGTCGAAACCTCCGAGGCGCTCTACGGCCTGCTCGACCACCCCGACCGGTTCCTCCGCTACGCGGCGCGGGAAGCGATCCAGCGCATCCCGCATGGCTACTGGGTCGACCAGGCGTTCGTGGCCTCCCCCCGGCAGCGACCTCGCGGTTTCTTCGAGGCCGTGCTGGCGATGGTCTACAGCCTGGAGCACAGGATCGAGTACAACTTCCTGATGGGGGCATTGCTCCAGGTCGCGCGGGCCGACCTGGAGGTGGAGGCCGAACTCGACTTCCTGCGGACGATGGAGATCGCCTTCATTCGTGACCCGGCGCCCGACGCCCCGGGGCGCGACGAGGCGCGCGCCGGCCTGGGTCGGGCGCTGGTCGGCCGCTACCCGCACGCCGACGACCGCGTGAATCGCCAGCTCGAACGGCTGCTCGCGTACCTGCAGCCTGAGGGGGCGCTGGCGAAGATGGTCGTTCGTCTGGAAGAGGACCGGCGGGCTGAGGAGCGGATCCACACCGCCTACTGCCTGCGCGCGATGGACCGGCGCTGGACGCCGGAACTGCGCGGCCGGGTCGTGGCCTGGTTCGACGATGCCCGGGAGTTCCGGGGCGCCGCCAGCATGGAGGGCTACATCGACGCCATCTGGAACGACGTCCTGGATCGGTTCCCGGACGAGGAACGCGCGGCGGCCGAGGAGCGGCTCGAGGGTCAGCGGGCCGAGCGGGCGCGCCGCGCCGCCGCTTTGGTCACCGAGGTCGAGGGCGACCGGCAAGGCGGGAGCGACCTGGCCCAGATGAGCTTCAAGGAGCTCGCGGAGTACCTGGAGTACGACGTGATGGCCTACGAGCGCTACAACCCCGAGCGGGGCGAGCGGGTGTTCCACCGCGCGCGTTGCTCGGCCTGTCACGTGTTCGGCGACATCGGCCGCGGCGGCGGCCCGGATCTCTCGACGGTCATCAGGCGCTTCCGGCGTGGCGAAGTCCTCGAGTCGATCATGTTCCCTTCGCGGGTCATCTCGGATCAGTACCAGGCGGTCGATGTCGAACTCGACGACGGCGGTCTGCACAGCGGGATGGTCGTCGAGGACACCGCCGAGCGGCTGACGCTGATCAACGCGAACGGCGACCGCCTCGATCTGGACAAGGTCCGCATCAGGAGCCGCGAACCGTCCGCGCTCTCGATCATGCCGGAGGGTTTGCTCGACACGATGACCCTGAGCGACCTGGCCAGCCTGATCCGCTTCCTGGACGAGGGCGCGGACGGGGCGCCGTGAGCCTCGGGCAAGCCGGTGCGCGATTCGGGCCCCGGGTCGCCGGAAGCCGGTTGGATCGGCCGGACCCGACGAGAGACGGCTGTCGGGCGCTGTCCGCGGCGGCGGTCGCCTTCGCTCTGGTCTCTGGGGCGGGGGAGGCCCAGGTTCGGGTCCGGACGGAGGAGGCGCCGCTCACGCGGTCCGCGGCGCCGGGGGTTGCGGTTCTGGCGCCGTTGAGCGAGGTCCCCGTGCTCGAGGCTCCGGCGATCGCCGCGTCGATCCTGGCGTACTCGGAGTCGTCGGCGGAAGCGGCCGGCGACGCGTCGGCCGCCGGCCAGCCGTACCGCTTCGCGGATCCGTTCGAG
>JAPVWO010000136.1 GCA_027493375.1 Candidatus Multivorans thiocomprendens
GGCGAGGCGGCCGAGGATGGCGCGGCGGGTGGGGTTGGAGAGGGCGTGGAAGATGTCGTTCAGGTGTTGTTCAACCATGTGGTTGAGGGTAGCGGGATTGGCGGCGTTGTTCAACCTTTAGGTTGAATGACAGCCCGGGACTGGCGGCTGGGGATCAGTGGGTGCTGGCTCTCACTTCTTGTCGACTGGCCGGATCAGCTGCCGACAGCCTCGTCTACCAGCGGTGCGAGGTCATTCCAGGCGCTGAGAAGCGTGTCCACTACGCGATGGCGGTACTTCTTGAGGCCGTCACCCTCCCAGACCTGCCGGCTGGCCCCTCTATCTCGGCCCAGATTGGCCACCAAGGGCTCGGCCTTCCTGGGTAGCTGGCGAGGGCCTTCTCCGAGAAGCCTTCTCTGTAGCGCTTGGCTCGGATGCCCACGTAGATGTCTTCATCCTCCGCGAAGCAGACATGCCTGCGGTTCCATTCCCTAGTCGTCGGGGTCAATCATCGTCTCCTGCCGGATGTCGGACAGCCGCCGGCCGGTTTGCGTCCAGTCTCCTTGCAAGGACGGATCACAGGACGATCGCGGTGCCTTCGGGAATGGCGCCTGTGTAGAGCACGGCCGCTCGGGCGGGGCGCAACGAGATCGCTTTCCGATAAACCTCGTCGCGATCCTTGCTGTGGTGGAGCAACGTGCCCCCACGAATGTTGAGCGCCTCGTCGGTCTTCGGGGCGCCGATCAGGATCCACTCGGACTCGAAGTCGGCCTTCATCTGGGCGAGCGTCATTTCCATGTCCTGATCGTAGCCGTCGCCGGCGCGCCGCCGTTCCCGGGCGAGGTCGTGGCTCGCCTGCATCCGCATCCAGTGTTCCGCGTCGGACCAGCCGAGCGCCTCGAGCCGCAGCGCGGTGGCTGCGGTGATGCCGGCGTGCCCGTGGAGGATGCGCGACAGGAACGGCGGGTGACGCCGAGCCGCTCGGCGGCGTGCGTGATCGTCCAGCCCTCGGCCTCGATGGCGCTCGCGACGAGCCTGCCTGGGTGGGCGGGGTACTTCGTGCGGGTCATTCTAGAGGCCGTCGCCGCCTAGAATCCGTCCATGCCGAGGGTCTTCACGAAGGACGGTTTTCGCTTCTTCTTCTACAGCAACGACCATCGTCCGATTCACGTACACGCCCGCAAGGGTGACGGCGAGGCGGTGTTCGACGTAGAGCGTGGAGTCGAACTCCGCGCGTCGGCCGGGCTGAAGGTCAAGGAACTCGCTCACGCAGAGGAGTTGGCTCGAGAGAATCGCGACCTTATACTCCGGACTTGGCATGAGCACCTTGGTCGATAGCCCCGTTTCCGCTTCGTATCGGGACGGGAAGGTCCGCGTGATCCTGGCCAGCGGCCTCGAGTTGGCGTTTCCCGTGGCCGGGAATCCGCGTCTCGAAGGCGGGACGGAAGCGGCGCTCGAACGGATCGAGCTCTCTCCCTTCGGCCTCCACTGGCCGGAGCTCGACGAGGATCTCTCGATGCGGGGCATCCTCGCAGGCGACTTCGGGCAGCGGCCTCATCGAGCCGCTTGACAGAGCTGCGAGGCGATCGCAGTTCATGCGGCGCACAGCTCCCAGGCTGCGTAGACCCGCTTTACCGGTGCGTCGATCACGCGGCGGCGCTTCTTCGCTTCCGACGCTCTGGTCCTCGGCCGGAGCCGCGGCGAGTGTCCTAGTCGGGGTCGCACGGTTCGGTTTCATGGCCATGCAAGTGGGGGTAGAGTCTTCGGCAGATACCCGCGGGCAGCGTGCTGTCGGCTCAAGGGCTGTCCTTCTGGGCAGCCCTTGCTACTTCACACTCAACCGATGAGGGGCAGCGAGGAATGAGAATCCACCTGACCGGCGTCTTCGTGGACGACCAGCGGAAGGCACTTCGCTTCTACACCGAAACGCTCGGCTTCCAGGTGAAGCAAGAGGTGTGCGGTTCGTTCAGCCGCCAACCGACCTCGGGACTGTTGTTACCGCAGTCTTCGACGATACCTGCGGCAACCTGATCCAGATCCAGGAGGAGAAGGGTCAACCGTGACGATCGTACGGAACATCCTCGCCGCCATCGTCGGCTACGTCGCCATGGCCGCCGTGCTCTTCGCACTCTTCTCGCTTCTGTGGCTGACGGTGGGGCCCTCACGCGCCTTCGAGCCGGGTTCCTGGGAGGTGCCCGTCGGCTGGGCACTCGTCCAGCTCGTCCTCGGGCTCGTGGGCGCGTACGTCGGCGGGCAGGTCTGTGCCTGGGTGGCGCACGATGCCAAAGGCGCCACGCTGCTGATCGGCCTGGTGATCGTGATGGGAGTGGTGAACGCCCTGATGGCCCCGGAGATGGCGGCAGGACCACGTCCCGACGACGTGTCGATGATGGAGGCGACCGCAGGGGCTCTTCAGCCGGCTTGGTTCCTCTGGCTCAACCCGGTGATCGGGGTTGTGGGGGTTTGGTTCGGAACGGGGAGGTTGCGGGCACGGTCAGGAAAGGCCGACTAGCGCCCTCAGGCACGCGGCGTCAGTTACTCCTTCCGCTTGCTCCGCCCGTACTCGCGCGCGTACCGCGCCGCATCCCGCATCGCGTCGGTGTCATCCTCTCGCTGCTGCAAGCCGATCTCCGCCCCGGTGGTGCCGTCCACCTTCGCCGCGTCGATCCTCCCTTCGGGAAAGGTCGCCGGATCGCCGGGCTCAATCCTGATGCGCGTTGTGCTCGTGGTTCGTCGCAGTCGTCCCGCTCGAGCTCCGTCCCGATGGTGGCCCTAGAGAAGCAAGGGCTGCCCAAAAGGGCAGCCCTTGAGCCGACAGCACGCTGCCGACGGGTATCTGTCGGAGAAATCTACCCTACCTGCATGGCCCTTCTCGTCGGCGCCGGTCTCGATCCGTAGCGGCTGGGTGTTCCGGCGAGCCTTCGCCCCAGGCGCCCTGGAGCCCTGCCCGGGGCCGGGCTGACAAACGTAGTCATATCTGACAACATGCCGAGGTGAGCGGCGACACGCGGCCAGTCGGGTGGATTCGAGCAGCACGTAGGACCTACGCGAAGTTCCCCGAGCCCGTCCGGGACCGGGTGAACGCGGCCCTAACCGTCGCGGCAGAGGGAGGGAAGGCCGACATTGCGAAGCCTCTAAGGGGACTTGGCTCGGGGGTGCTCGAGATCGCCATTCGGTATCGGACCGGCGCTTACCGGGTCGTGTACGTGACGGAGATAGCCGGCACGCTGTGGGTGCTGCATGCGTTCGAGAAGAAGTCGATGAAGGGGATCAGGACTCCGAAGCGTGAGATCGACTTGGTCCGGGCGCGTCTCGCGCGCCTCAGGAGGGAGCTACTGCCATGAGTGAGAAAGACATCGAGCTTGTCCACGGAAGCGGGAACGTCTTCCGAGACTTCGGGGACCCCCAGGCCGACCTGAAGCAGGCCAAGGCCGTCCTTGCTGCGCGGATCATCGCCGTGCTGGACGACCGAGGTCTCGCCGTCCGCAAGGCGGCGAGTCTCACTGGATTCGCTGCGGCGGACTTCTCTCGGGTCCGCAACGCCGATCTCGGGCGCTTCACGCTGGATCGGTTGATGAAGATGTTGGCCGCTTTGGACGCCAACGCCAGGGTCACGGTCACGGTAGACCTGTCTCGGTCGGTTCCGGGTACCGCGTCGAGTTCAGGCTGACCTGCCGGCAGGCTTGGTGCGGCAGAACGGGCGTAGAGTTGCGCGGAGATAAGAGGGCCGATCAGACCGGCTTGCCGTCGGATGTCGCGGCCCGAGCCTCGGCGGTCACCAAGGAGGAGGAAGACCATGCTGACAAGAGACGAAATGTTCACCGCCTTTGCCAGATGGGGCGCCGCCTGGAACGAGCACGACCTCGACGGGGTGATGGACCTGTTTCACGACGAGATCTACTTCGAGAACTGGAACGGAGGCTCGGTCACTGGCAAGGAGAACCTGCGCGAGGCATGGGCGCCATGGTTCGCCAACCATGGAGACTTCAAGTTCACGACCGAAGAGACCTTCATCGACGAAGTCGACCAGAAGATGCTCTTCCGCTGGCAGCTCGACTCGCCCTCGTTCGAGAAGGGCCAGGAAGACAAGCACGAAGCCAGACGCGGCCTCGATGTGCTGCACTTCCGGGACGGCAAGATCGTCGAGAAGCTGACCTACTCGAAGACCACGATCGAACTGGACGGGGAACGGGTTCGTCTCACGACGCCGTGAAGGATGGTCGCCGCTTCGCGGCGCGTGTTGTCCGCGGGTCAGAAGACCCGCGGTTACATGCCGGCGAGGACGCCGGCGCACCCAGTTGCTAGCGGAAGTCAGTCGCTCGTCAAGTGGCCACGACGTACGTCAGTACGCCGAGAACCAGCGTGTTGAGGCCCAGAAGGATGCTAAGGGTCCACGTCAGCGAGTGCACCTGTCTCGACAGCTCTGCGAGCGAGTCTTCCACTCGCGTCATCGGTCCGTCGATCGAGCCAAGGCGGCCCTCGATAGAGCCAATCCGTCGCTCGATCGCGGCGAACCGGGCATCCGCTCCTGCTCTCGTCGTCATCAGCGCGGCCTGTTCATCCAGCAGGTCAACGGAGGAAGCGTACTACGGGCCCCGGCGCCGGGCCCCATGGACACGGCCTGGTGCCGGTCCCCAGGGACCAGGACGGATTCCGGCGCCGGTCGCCCGATTCGGGGAGCGCGCTGGTCTTGACGACAGGCCTCCGCGCGATCATGCTCGGAAGGCTGAACTCGATTCACAGGGAGGGTTGAATGCGCTCGACTATTCTCGCTGGCCTGCTCGTGGTGCTCGCGACTCCGGCCGGGCTACAGGCCCAGGCCATGGAATCGGCCGAACCCTTCAAAGTCGGCACCTTCCAGATCGACGGGGAGGCCGTCGTGGGGCTCGTGCTGCGGGATTCGCTGATCGTCGACATCGGCGCGGCGAACACCGAGCTGGAGCTGGATTCGAGCTACCCCCGCCTCGTCATGCCGGCCGACATGCTCGAGCTGATCGGCCGGTACGAGTACGGCCTCAAGTACCGGCTCTACGAGATCGTCAACGACCTCGTCGCCGGGAAGCGGCTGTCGGGGAGCGCGCGCGCCGCCTACGTCCACAACGTCGACGACGTCAGGATCCTCGCGCCGATCCTGTACCCGAGCAAGCTGATGAACGCGGCGGTCAACTTCTACTCGCACGCGTGCGAGGGCTGCACGGAGGAGGAGCTGCAGGCGCAGACCAGGGAGCGGCAAGAGAACCGGGGCGTGCCCTATCTCTTCTTGAAGCCCACCCGCGGCGCGATCATCGGCAGCGGCGAGGACATCGTGATGCCCTACGGCCGTGACCGGATCGAATGGGAAGTCGAAATGGCCATCGTCTTCGGCCGCACGGGCAAGTACATCTCCGCGAGCCGCGCATACGACCACGTGTTCGGCTACATGGTCGCCGTGGACATATCCGATCGTGGCGGGCGTCCTCCGGGTGGCTTCGGCGCCGCCCTGGACTGGTTCGTGGGCAAGGGCCATGACACGTTCGCGCCCCATGGGCCCTGGATCGTTCCGAAGGAGTTCTACGGGGACCCGATGGAGCGTTTGCACCAGACCCTGGTCATCGACGGCGTGACCGTCCAGGAGGCCAGGGCGGGAGACATGATCCACAACATCCCGGAGTTGATCGAGTACGCGTCGTCGCTCATTACCGTGTTCCCTGGTGACGTTCTGCAAAGCGGGACGTCCGGCGGAACCGGCGCCGGTCGCGTCCAGCGCGCGACAGGCTCCGGGTACCTCCAGGCGGGCGAGACGATCAGCGCCAGCATCGAGGGGATCGGCACGCTGACCCACACCGTCGTAGCCGAGGAGAGCGTTCCGGCCGACCTGTCGGGAGCGCAGCTCCCGCCGGTCGAGACCTATCGTCCGCCACCACGCTGACGGGACGGAAGTGCATCGTCGCCGTGCGCATCCGGCGCGTCGTCCCGCGACGGCGCAGTCTTCCGCCTACAACCTCCCCGTAGCCTTCGCCCGATCCAGCACCGGCTGGTAGATCCGCAACGTCGCCGCATCCACCAACTGCCCGCCCTTGCCGCCGGCCCCGGCCCCCTTCGCCACGGACTCGTTGTACAGGTCGACCATCTTCTGCGCCTGCTCGATCTCCCTGGGCGACGGCGCGAAGACGTCGTTGGCGAGCGGAATCTGGTTGGGATGGATGCACCACTTGCCGACGGCGCCGAGGGTGGCGGCGTAGGTGGCCTGCTTGAGGTAGGCCTTGTCGTTGCGGAAGTCGCCGAAGGGGCCGTCGATGGCGTCGATGCCGGCGGCGCGGCAGGCGGCGATCATGCGGACGCGGTGGGCGGACCACATGTCGCCGGGGTAGCGGTAGTCCTTGTCGAGTTCGTGGCCGAAGCGCATGCCCATGCTGGCGGAGAGGTCGCCGAAGCCGAGGATGAGAGCTTCGAGGCGGTCCGAGCAGGTGGCGATCGCCTCGACGTTGGCGAGGCCCTCGGCCTCCTCGATCAGCGCCTCGAGGCCGATCCCGCGGTCGAGCCCGAGCTTCTGCTCCAGGCCGTCGAGCATCGTCTCGAAGAACCAGATGTCGCGCGGTTCCTTGACCTTGGGCAGGATGATGATGTCGAGGTTCTCGCCGGCGCCTTCGACCACGCTGATCACGTCGTCGACGGCCCAGCGGGTGGTGTGGTCGTTGACGCGGACGGAGCGCACCTTGCCTGTCCAGTCGAGCGCGGTGTGCGGGCTCTCGAAGATGTCGGCCGCGGTCTGCACCGGGCCGCAGGGGACCCGGCCGGCGAGCGCCTCGACGATCTCGTCGCGGGTGTGCGCGCCGGTCCACTTGGAGACGACCGCCTCCACGAACTCCCGGTTCTCGCGGCGCGACCAGAAGTTCTTCGTGCGCTCGTCCTCCACCAGGTCGGGCCGGCCCATCTCCTGGCAGAGGATCTCCCACTGCGCCGGCGTCGGCGCCGCGATCGCCACGCCGCCGTCCTTCGCGTCGTAGATGCCGAACGGTGACAGGCTGTGGTGGTGCTTGCCGCGCGGCGGGAGCTGGTGGCGCAGGCTGGAGCCGTAGTTCGCGAACACGGACTCGCACAGCAGGTTGACGCCGTCGACCATCGCGACGTCCATGAACTGGCCCTCGCCGGTGCGTCGCGCGTGGTGGACCCCGGCGACGACGCCGAGCGCCATCAGCGTGCCGGGAAACAGGTCACCGACGGAGGCGCCGCCGGGGTAGCCCCCTCCGGGACGGTCGTCGTCGCCCCGGGGGCCGTTGACGTGGGCGAAGCCGCCCATCGCCTGGGCGACGATGTCGAAGGCGGGCCAGTCGGCGTAGGGGCTCTCGCCGGTCCGCGGGTCGCCGAAGCCGCGCAGCGCCGCGTAGACGATCCGCGGGTTGCGCTCGCGGATCGTCTCGTAGCTCAGCCCGAGCCGGTCCATCACGCCAGCCCGCATGTTCTCGAGCACCGCGTCGGCCTGTTCGCACAGGCGGAGGAAGGTCTCGCGGTCGGCTTCGTCCTTCAGGTCGAGCGAGATGCTGCGCTTGTTCCGGTTGATGCTGCCGAAGTAGCCGCCGAAGTCGCAGCCGCCGTCGACGCCGGCCTTGCCCTCGTTGGGGTTGATGAAGTCCTCGGGGATGGGCGGCGAGGGCCGGGACATGTCGCCGGTCGGCGGCTCCACCTTGATCACGTCGGCGCCGAGGTCGGCGAGGATGGCCGAGCCGAACGGCCCGGCGAGCGCCATCGTGCAGTCGATGATGACGATGTCGGAGAGGGGGCCTGTGCCTCCGCCCACTACGACCCCCAGTGCGAGCGGCGCTTGATCAGGACTTCGCGCTCGCCCTCGAAGACGATCGTGCCGTCCTGCTTCGTGCCCCAGTGCTTGAAGCGGATGATGCCGGCGTCGTCGCGGTCGGCGTCGCGGGTCTCGAGCACCTCGGTGTAGGCGGTCAGCGAGTCGCCGAGGAAGACGGGCGCGCGGAACCGCATCTTGTCGAGGCCGAGCTCGGCGAGCGCGTTCTCGGCCGTGTCCTGGGTGGCCAGGCCGATGACCGTCGAGCCGGTCACCAGCCCGAACACGAGCCGCTGGCCGAAGGGGGACGCCTTCATCTTGTGCTCGTCGAAGTGGCCGTCGGCGGTGTTCATGACGAGTTTCGTGAGGAGCTGGCTTTCGACTTCCTCGATCGTGGTGCCGCGGGCGTGCTGCATCTTCTGGCCGGCGGCGAAGTCTTCGAAGTAGGTGTTGCTTGACGTGAGCGTCGCGGTCATCGCGTGGCCTCCCAGCGCTGGGCGGCCGGAATGCCGGCGAGGACGCCGGCGCACCCAGTGTGGGCCGTCATGAGGACGCCTCCCGGCGCTTGGCGACCAGGTTCGTGCGCTGGTAGCTCACGACCTGCTCGCCGTTCTGGTTGAAGGCCTCCGTCTCCCAGGTGACGATGCCGAAGTGGGGTCGGGAGCCGGACTCGCGGCGGCCGACGACGCGGCTCCTGCCGGTGATCGTGTCGCCGGGGTAGACCGGTCGGTGGAACTTCACGTCGTTCACGCCGAGAAACGGCCCGCCGCCCTCGGAGAGATCCTCGACCGACATGCCGACCACGGTGCAGAGCACGAGCAGCGGGTCGATGACGACCGAGTCGTGCCCGTGGGCCCGCGCGTACTCGGCGTTGAAGTAGAGCGGCGTGAAGCGCATCGTCGCGGTGGCGAAGAGCGCGTTGTCCGCCTCGCTGAGCGTGCGGCCCCAGTGGTGC